>DAIRGV010000074.1:0-7254 GCA_036794405.1 Candidatus Dormiibacterota bacterium | reverse complement strand
GCAGGGCAAGAAGGTCAAGCGCCCGCGGCGGAAGCACGGCAACATCCCCCTCTAACGTGTCGCAAGCACCGGGCAGGCCCCTGCGGCTGCGACCGCTACAGATCTCGGAGCTGCTCGACGAGACCTTCAGGATGTACCGGGGCAACTTTGCCCTCTTTGCCGGCGTCGCCCTGGCGCTGTCCATCCCCGGCCTCCTCCTCAACCTGCTGACCGGCACCTACAAGACCTTCGGGCTGTTCGTCTCGGCGTTCTCCGATCCAGCGGCCTTCTCCCGACAAGCCGGCATCGGGCCCGACTTCAACCTCACCTACCTGCTGGCGGGCTACGCGCTGATCCTGCTGGTCGTGCCATTCACGGCGGGGGCGAACATCCAGGCCGCCATCGACATCGCCACTGCCCGCCCCACGTCGATAGCCGCCGTCTTCAACCGCGTCCTGCGCCGCTACTTCGGGATCTACGGGGTCGTCGTCCTGGTCTTCTTGATGGGCCTGCTTTTCATCACCATCGTGCTGATCCCGCTGGTGATCTGGATCCTGGTGTCGTGGTCCATGGCCATCCCGGTGCTGCTCCTGGAGCGCGCCGGGCCGCTGACCAGCCTGCGCCGCAGCCGCGCCCTGGTACGGGGCAACTGGTGGCGCCTGTTCGCGATCTTCATCGTCACCTACTTGCTCGCCGGCGTCATCTCCTCGGGGGTGGGGGCCCTGGTGGGTGGCGTCGCCGCCCTGGTGCCGGGCCTCAGCGCCGATGTGCGCGGTGGCGTTCTGCTGACCGTGCTGGCGGTGACCAGCGCCCTGACCGAGCCCGTCTTCCCAATCGTTGTCACCCTGCTGTACTTCGACCTCAGGGTTCGCAACGAGGCTCTCGACCTCGACGTCCTGGCCCAACGCGCCGCGGCGGCATCGCCGCCGGTCGCCGCGCCCACCGCGGCGGCGGTTGCACCGCCAACGGCGAGAAGTCCCTATTAGACGCCTGCTGGCGCTGCTCCTGGTTGCCGCGGCGATGTCGGCGGTACCGGCGGCAGCTGCGTCCGAGCGAGGTGATTACCTTGCCGCCATCAAAGCGGCGCGCGCGATCTGCAACAGCGCCAGCCCGGGAGACAGCGGCGCCGCCCTGCAAGCCGCCGGCGTTCTTCGGCACGGCGCCGGCGATACCCAGCGTGAGGTGCTGGACGACCTCGCCTCTCACCCGCCCCGCTTCGACGACGCGGCTCAGCGCCTTTTAGCGATCGAGGCGGCCTTCGGCCAGCAGGCGGCGCCGGCCAACTCCGCGCAGGCGGACGCCCGCCTCCACTCGATCCTCGCCGAGTCTCGATACCAGGCCAACGGGCCATCGCTCTTCGACCGCGCCCGCGCCTGGCTGCTCGAGCAGCTGCTGCGGCTGCTGGCCGCGGTTGCCGGGGGCGGCGGTGCCACAGCCCGGCTGGTCGAGTTCGCGGTGGCTCTCGCGGCTGGCGTGGCGATCGCAGTCTTCCTGGGGCGGTCGCTTTGGAGCCGGCGCGGCGGCGCCGCGGCGACAAGTACAAAACGGTCGGGGCCGCGGCCTGCGGTCGACTGGTTCGCTGAGGCCGATCGGCGTGCCGCCGCCGGCGACTACCCCGGCGCCCTGCGAGCGCTGACCAGCGCCGTGGCCACGGCCATCGGAGGTGAGGGCGCCTGGGAGACCAGCCCCTTGACGGTGCGCGAGCTCTTCGTTAGCTCCGCCCGCATCGAGCCGCTCCGCCCGCTTCTGATCCCGTTCGAGGCCAGCGCCTACGGCCACCGCGAGCCCGACGCGCAGGTCTACGCCCGGGCCGCCGGCGTGGCTCAGCCGTACCGCGACGGGGTGCCGTCGTGAGAGGGCGCGCATGGCTGATCCCGGTGGCGCTGGCGGTGGTCGTCGCGGGGCTGGTGTTCCTGACTCCCAACCGGCCCAGCCGCTCGCCCGACCACCGCTCCGACAGCGACGCCTTCGACGGCACCTCCGCCCTCTATAGCTACGCGTCCGCGCTCGGCCATCCCACCAGCGCCATCACGGGGTCGTTCAACCTGCCCGGGCGTGGGCTGCTCTTCGTCTTCACCCCCGACACCTCGTTCACCGATGACCAGCTGAGCCAGGTCGACAGCTGGGTGTCCTCGGGGGGAGTCCTTGTCTATGCCGACACCCAGGGCGACAGCCGCCTGGACGCGCTCCTCAACGTTGGGCGCGGTCCGCTCCTTGAAACCAGGCAGGGCGGCAGCGCCACCGACGCGGCCCCGCTGCACCTGGTGATCGCCACCCCGGTGCTCCCCGGCGTCAGTGCCGTGACCGGCAGCGATGCCTCCATTGACGGCGTGGATCCTCCGCCCAGCCTGGCGCCGGCGCCAACCCAGGCCGCCCTGCTGCGTGAGGAGTCGAGTCCGGGAGGCGCCGCGGCGGTGATGGAGCGCCGCCGCGACGGCACCGTCGTCGTCCTCTCTGATCCGCAGGTCCTCGCCAACGGCAACCTCGGTCAGGCGGACAACGGGCGGTTGGCGGCCGACCTCATCAGCCTCGCGCCCGCCGGTGCCCCGGTGCTGTTTGACGAGTACCACCACGGCGCCGGCGGTACCAGTCCCAGCGTCACCGACTGGATCACCACCCCCTGGGGAGCCGTGCTTGGCGCGGCCCTGCTGATCGTCTACGTCGGCCTGCTCCTGCGAGGGCGCTCGTTCGGGCCGACGGTTTCGCTGGCGAAGGCTCGCGATCGGTCCTCGGCGGAGTACGCCAAGGCCGTCGGCATCCTCCTGCGGCGCGCTCGCGCCCGGGCCACCACCCTGGCAATGCTGGACGACGCCACCCGCCGGTCGCTGGCGGCGCGCGTTGGTTTGAGCCACGGTACGCCGCCGGACCAGCTGGCCAGGGTGCTGGAACAGCGTGCCCCCGAGCTTGCCCGGGACCTGGTGCTGGCGGAGGCCGCGGCCCAGGCTGGTGCTGGGTCGGAGCGTGCTCTGCTGGCGGCGGCACGTCGGCTGCACTCGCTGGCCTATCCTTCGGCGGAGAAGAGATGACGGCGACTGAGTTCTACCAGCGGTTCCGGACCGAGGCCGCCAAGGCGGTGGTCGGCCAGGACGAGGCCGTCCGGCTCTGCGCGATCGCGGTTGCGGTCGGCGGCCACGTTCTCCTCGAGGGGGTGCCCGGCACCGGCAAGACCCTGCTCGCCAAGACCATCGCCCAGCTGATGCAGATCTCCTACGCGCGGATCCAGTTCACTCCCGACCTGATGCCGGCGGACATCGTGGGCACCGCCGTGTACGACCTCGCCACCCGCGAATTTCGCACCCGCAAGGGCCCCGTCTTCACCAACGTCCTGCTGGCGGACGAGATCAACCGCGCCCCCGCCAAGGTCCAGGCTGCCCTGCTGGAGGCGATGGAGGAGCGCGGCGTCAGCCTCGAGGGCGAGCAGCAGGCGCTGCCCGACCCCTTCCTGGTGCTGGCGACCCAGAACCCGGTGGAGTACGAGGGGACCTACCCGCTGCCCGAGGCGCAGCAGGACCGCTTCCTCTTCAAGGCGGTGCTGGACTACCCCAGCCCGGAGGTCGAGCTGGAGGTCCTGCGTCGATGGAACAGTGGGATCGAGCTGCGCGACCCGGTGGCGGCCGGGGTCGAGCCGGTCCTCGACGCCGCCGCGGTGGCCGAGTGCCGTAAAGAGGTCCAGGGCATCCTCGTCGACGAGGATGTTCAGCGCTACATCATCGAGCTGGCGGTGGCGACCCGGCGTGCTGGCGAGCTCGGGCTGGGCGCGAGCACCCGCGGCGAGGTCCTGCTGCTACTGGCGACCAAGGCGGCGGCGGCTTTCGACGGCCGCGACTTCGCCACCCCCGATGACGTGAAGGGCCTGCTGCGGGCGACCTTCCGCCACCGCCTGGTGTTGCGCCCCGAGGCCGAGGTGGCCGGCCGCACCGCCGATTCGGTGCTCGACTCCATCGTCGCCCAGGTGACGCCACCACGCTGAGGCGCCCCGGGTTGCTGCCGCAGCCGGCCTTGATTGCGGCCCTGGTGGCCGGCGCTGCCCTGGGTCTCCTGCCGATCTTGTGGCCCGAGGCCTGGGTGGTGGTGGTGGCGTACGTCGCCGTCGTGGTGGCACTGGCGGTGATCGAAGCGGCGCGGCTGCCCGGCTCAGCCGGCCTTTCCGCCATCCGCTCCCTGCCCCGGCCACTTTCGTTGGGCGCCAGGCAGCGGGTTCTCGTCGACCTCGAGCACCCCGCCGCGGCCGGGCTGCTCGTTCAGGTCGCCGACCACGCGCCGTCAGGTCTGGTGCCGGCCCCGCGCGTCCTGGCGGGCGCCTTCGACGCCGACGGTCGGATGCGGGCGGAGTACGACGTCTGGCCTCCCCACCGTGGGGCCTACAAGTTTGGTCGCCTCGACGTGCGCTGGCGCCGCCGTCGAGGTTTTTGGGTGCGCCAGGCCGGCGTCGACCTGCGCGAGACCGTCGCCGTCTATCCCAACGTGCTGGCGGTGCGGGAATACGAGCTCCGGCTGCGTCGAGGGATGTTGGCGCTTACTGGGATTCGTCGCGCCAAGCCGCCCGGCGCGACCACGGCGTTCTCGGGGCTGCGCGACTATGTGCCCGGCGACGAGCTGCGCCGTATCAGCTGGAAGGCGTCGGCCCGAGCCGACCGCCCGGTCACAACCGTGGTCGAGGCGGAGCGCGGTCAGCAGGCGGTCATAGTGGTCGACTGTGCACGCCTGATGACCGCGCCGGCCGGCGAGCTGACCAAGCTCGACCACGCCGTCAATGCCGCCCTGCTGCTGGCCTGGGTGGCCCAGAGCCAGGGCGACCGGGTGGGCCTGATGACGTTCTCGGACGGCGTCCGCTCCTACCTCTCTCCGCAACGCGGAACCGCCCAGGTGAGCCGGATCAGCCAGGCGCTCTACGACGTTCCCGCCGAGTACAGCGAGCCCGACTTCGGTGAGGCGCTGGCCTTCCTGGCCGCCCGCCTCAACCGGCGATCGCTGGTGACGATCCTCACCGATGTGCTCGACCCGGAGGCCTCATCAGAGCTGGTGGATCACGTGCTGCGCCTCTCCTCCCGACACCTGGTGCTGGTGGTGGCGATGTCCGACCCTGAGGTGTTGGCGGCGCGCGACAGCCCCATCAAGGACTCCCGCGACGCCTACCGCTGGGCTGCCGCCGAAGAGCTGCTGGCGGCGCGGCGGCGGAGCTTCGAGATCCTGCGGCGGGGAGGCGTGTTAGGTCTCGACGTCCGCGCTGGGGAGCTCAGCCCGCGATTGGTGGAGCGCTACCTTGAGATGAAGGAGCGAGCTCTGCTGTAGGTGCGGCGGCCGCCCCTCGCCCGGCCGTCAGCAGGTAGCCGTACAGGAGCACGCCGGTGGTCAGGCCCACCGCCAACTTCACGCCGGCGGGCGCTGCGGAGGGGCTGATGTTGCCCTCGATGATTCCCGCGATCACCAGCATCGGCGCCATCCCGGCCAGCAGGATGAAGGCGCGCCGAGCCGCCAGCACCAGGGCGTCGCGGCGGCGATAGGGGTTGGGAACGACCAGCGCCCAGCCCAGCATCAGGCCCGAAGCGCCCGCCGCGACGATGATCGACAGCTCCAACACGCCGTGGCCGACCATGAATGCCAGCAGCCCGCCGCCAACCCCGTAGGCCTCGGTCAGGCCGAGGACGCCGCCGATACTGACGCCGTTGCTGATCAACACGTAGATCGTGGGCAGCCCCGCGAGAACCCCCAAGGTGAAGGCGGTGATCGCCACGTAGATGTTGTTGGTCATGATCAGCCCCGCCATCAGGGGCCGGTCGGCCTCCGCGATCTGGGTCCAGAGCTGGTGGTGATGGACTCGGTTGATGATGTCCGGCGGGACAAACGCCGTGGCCAGGCCGGGGTTCTTGAGGACGGTGAAGTACGCGGCCACCGCGGGCACGAAGAGCAGGGCGGCGGCCGCGATGATGAAGGCGCCGGAGGCCCTGAAGGTCTGCGGCAGGGTGGCGGCGTAAAAGTGGCGAAGGCGGCGGAAGACGTCGCCACCCTCACGGTAGAGAGCGGCATGGCCGCGCGCGACCAGGCCGTTGAGATAGCGGGTGACCGGCTCCTCGGGCCAGTCGCGCTGGGCCCGGGCGAGGTCGGCGGTGGAGCGGCGGTAGAGCGCTGCCAGGCTCAGGACCTCATCCGGCCGGAGGCCTCCCAGGCGGCTGCCGGACGCGCGCTTGAGGAGCGCCTCCAGGCGCGACCATGACTCCTGTCGTTTGCTCACGAACTCATCTGCTCGCACCAGCGTAGGGTAAGCCCCAGCGGCGCTAGACTAAGCGCCCTGATGCAGCCACAGGAGCGGCCGGACGGACTGGTGGTGGCCACTCCCGAGCGGGTGGCTTTCGAATACACCGTCGCCGGCCTCGGCAGCCGCTTCATGGCCCAGGCCATCGACGTCCTGCTGCTGCTGACGGTGTTCTTTTTCCTCAGCATGGGGGCGCTGCTTCTCAACTCCTTCTCCGGGGACGGGCGTCTGTCCCTGCTGATCTGGTTGATCCTCAGCTTCGCCCTCTTCGTGCTCTACTTCCCGGTCCTCGAGGGGATCTGGGGAGGCCAGACGGTGGGCAAGAGACTGCTGCGGCTGCGCGTCCTGGGCGACCGTGGCGAGCCCGTCACGGTGACGCAGGTCGCGATCCGCAACCTCATCCGCCTGGTCGATTTCCTGCCCTTCTTCTACGGCATCGGCATCATCACCCTCTTCATCCAGGGCGGGTCGAAGCGGCTCGGCGACTTCGCCGCAGGCACCGTGGTGGTGCGGGACCGCGAGCGGATCCGCCTGAAAGACCTGGTCAGCGAGCCGGCCCCGGTGCCGGTCCCGGCGGAAGCGCCGCCTCCAGCGTCGATATGGGCTGAGCCTGGTGCCGTTTTGGGGATCGCGGCGGTCAGCACACCCGCTCCGGGGATTAGCCCGACCACCCCGTACGAGGACGCCGCGCGGCGGATGCCCGACGCCCTGCGGCGCTTCGTGGTGGCCTACGGGGGCCGCCGCCACGAGCTGTCGGAGGCGCGGCGCCAGCAACTCGCCGAGCAGGTGGTGGGGCCTCTCGCCGATCTCCTCCCGGGCGAGGTTGGCGCCTTCGGCCCGCTCGCCGTGCTCGACGGCCTGGCCAGCCTGACGTACACCCCGCGGGTGGTGTCGTCTCCGCTGCCACCTCCGTCCAGCCAGCTGCCGCCGGCGTCGAGGCCGGCGCTGCCTCCGTCTGTGTAAGCTTGCGCGGCAACCATGAAGCTTCTCGAGTACCAGGCCAAGGAGCAATTCGCCGGCGC
>DAIRGV010000073.1:0-7285 GCA_036794405.1 Candidatus Dormiibacterota bacterium | reverse complement strand
GTCGCGGCGTAGACCTTCAATGCCTCAACGCGGCCGTCGTCGTGACCGGGCTCGTTGCAGCATCTGCGGATATTGATCTCGGCTTCAACCAGGGACATCTGGCAGCGCTCGACGGTTAGAAACTCGAAGGCCCCGAGGTCTGTCCCGGCGCGGAAGAAGTCCTCCAGGCTCTCGGCGATGATCGCGGGGGTTCCGGCGCTGCCCTCCGCGCTCCGTACGTCTAGGTCGCAGCTCAGGCTTTCGGCGCCGTGGTATCCGGCCTTCTCCAGACGGTGAACGGCGGGAAGCGCCTTCCGCATCGCCGCCATGTAGGCCCTTGTCATCTTCTGCACCTGTCGCACCGTGGTCAGGTCTTCCTCGATGGTCTGTGTTGCTGTCGCGGTCGTCGCAGTTGGGCTCATGACCGCGCCTCCTCCGCCGCCGGTCCCTCGAGCATCGGGGTAGTACTAATCAGGCCGCGGAGACCGATCGCGATGATGCTCAGGGAAGAGGTTGCCTTGTTGCCCTCGACGTTCTGGGCGCAGAGGAGATCGATCAACTCATAGGCCAGCTTGTCCATTTGCTCCGCCCGGGTTTTCGTCGTCCATGTTGCGCTCATGACTTCGCCTCCCCTGCCGCCTGTCGCTCCTTGAGCAGACCAACGAGGACGCTGCACAGTCGGTTGGCGATCCCTAGTTCCGGATGGGCCGGGGTTAGCTCCATGAGCTTGTCCATTAGCGCCCAGACCATCGTCAGCAGTTCGTCCATGTCCTCCCGTGACACCGACGTGGCTGCCGTGCGGGTTGCAGTTGCGCTCATGACTTCGGCTCCACGTTGAGGCCCATCTCCCCGAGCAGGTCGATCGCGAACAGAAGTAGAAGGACGGGGTTACGGGTGAGTCGCTCCAGGCGCTCGCATCGCTCCTCTAGACCTTGGTAATACTCCGCCGTCTCCGCGCGGGTTGCCGTCGATACGGTCATTGCTCGACCTCCATGTGTGGGATGGGCACACCTTCCAGCGAAAGGAGCCGGAAGAGTCAAAACGCCCATCTTTTCCTCCGCTGACCCTAGCACCAAATGGCCATGTTTGGCGAGGATAGGCTAGACTTGGCGATCCATGGCAATAGAATTGCTTCCGGTGCCGACATGGAGAGCGCTGGACGACGCGGCCCAGCAAGTGGGCGTGAGTCGCCGGACCCTGACGCGTTGGATATCCGAGGGCAAGCTGACCGCCTACCGGATCGCGGGCGATCGGCGCCGCTATGTCGATATGGACGACATCAAGCGTCTTCGCGAGCCTGAGCCACTGCTACCGAAGGAGGGCTAACTGACAAGGCCATCCGCGAGAGGTTCCGCCAGAACCGGGGGAACCTCTTGACCGTGGCGGCGAGGCAACGCAGGACGAGCTAGCGAGGAAGGCCATACTAAGTTCGCCGATTGGCCCGACTCTATCGCGTAACCCGTTACAACCCGCCCGAGTTGACCGACTTCCAGTCATATTGGGATCTCGGTCGCCGCCCTCGTAAGCAGACTCCCGCTGTTGTAGCGAGATTCAGGCGGGTTTCGACCTTCGACTCTCTTGAGGTGGCCGTTGATGCTGCCACCGCGGGTGGCCTCGGGGAATTCGTGGCCGAATTACTGGTGCCGGACGCGGTAGCCAGAGAGACCAATACAGAGACGGGGCACGTTGGATTAGAGGGCACCAGCCCAGAACAACTTCGCAGTTACGTTGTGCAAATGCACCAATTAGGAGATAACCTGAGTCAATGACGTTCGAGATTTGGGACCGCCAAAGCGGTAACCTCGTCGGCGAATACCCAACGCCAGAGGAAGCCCTTGAGTTGGTCCGCGAGATAGCTCAGGACGACGGGCCGGCGGTTGCCCAGGCGCTTACCTTCGGCGTGGCAGATGGTCGCCAGCGGTACCGCTTGGCCGTTGGTGCCGATCTAATTCAGCTTGCTCATGCGGGAGAGGCAGCCACGGCGTAGTCGCCTCGGAACGTCAGACCTTCCAGCGGATCGTCACCCGGTCGGGGTCGAAGCGGTTCAGACCCCTCACGGCCGGCCCGATGACCACCGCCTCAACCACCGCTGACAGGATCGCCCGCTGTCGGTGAAGCGATAGGGAAGGCCAAGCAGGGCGCAGCGGATCGGGCAGGCCATCAAGGTCATGTGCTCGCCTCTGAGCCTCCACGCGGCGCTGTAGGCCCGCCCTGCGGCTCTCAAGGGCTCCGCGCGCTGCTTCCCACTCACCGCGGCTGATCCGATCCTCGGCCCAATCGCGAGCTAGGTCCGCGAGCTTGGCATCAACCCCGAGCAGACCATCAACCGCCTCTCGGTCGTCCTGCTGAGCCATGGCAGCGGCCAGGGCGCCGCGGTCGATCGCCTGGAGCACCGCTTCAGTCGCCAGCTCTTCGACCGGCTCGGCCAGCACGCGGATCTTCCCGCAGCCGTGAAAGCCGGGACCGGTCGCACAGACCATCGAGCGGCGCTTGTCCCCGCGAGGCCGCGCCGTAAGCGGCTTGCCGCAGAGTCCGCAGACCGCGAGCCCGCCCGTAAGTAGGTAGCGACGCGGAGCAGCGTTCTTCCTCCGGTCAGGGTCGCTCAGCATCTCTCGCAGTTTGTCGGAGTCCGGAGCGGAAATGATGGCCGGCCACACGGCCGAGTCGGAAGTGATCTGGCCGATATCACGGCGGCTGCCGTTGGCTTGCGCCCGGTAGTCGCGACGCCCCGAGATCCGCCCACTCGCCAGCATCCGCCGCATGACCTGCGAGGACCACCTAGTGCCCGTCACCGTGGCGATACTGCGGCGATCCCAATCGACACAGATCGACCGGAGACTAGCGCCGTCGAGTGCTCGCTTGACCGCCTCGCGGATCAGCTCAGCCTCGGCCGGTCGGAGTGTCTTCCGGTCAGCCTCATAGCCGAAGGGCCGACCTCCGCCGGCATCCTTCCCGGCCGCTGCCAACTCTTGATGCTTGCGCCGCTGCCGCTCCGCCTTGAGTTCGCTCTCGCCGATGGCTGTGGCGCCAAGGATGCGGGCGATCATCCGGCCGTTTGCGGTGGTGAAGTCGATGTTGCCAGCCTTGACCGTTTCGACCCGACAAGCAACCGCCTCGACCACCTCGATGAACTCCTGCAAATCGCGCGGGTTGCGGTAGAGCCGGTCCGGTTGCCATGCCACGACTGCCTGGATCGTGCCGGCGCGCACGTCCTCTAATAGACGCCGGTAGGCTGGTCGCGCCTTGCCGCTGTAGGCGCTGAGGTCGTTGTCCTCGTAGACCTGAGCCAGCGTCAGGTCGTGCCGCTCGACGTACTCGCGGCAGTCCTGCTCCTGGCGCTGGACGCCCAGCCGCGTCAACTCGGGGTCGGATGAGATTCGAACGTAAATGCCGGCGGCGAGCGATCGGGGCGGGGCAGCTTGGCTCATGGGTGAAAGTATAACTCACGAGGATCACGGCGTGCTCTTCCTCGACGAGCTGGCCGAGTTCGCGGCCACCGCCCTCCAGGCGCTCCGGCAGCCGCTCGAGACAGGCCGGGTCACCCTCAACCGCTCCCGCGGGTCGGTCACCTATCCGGCGCGCTTCACCCTGGTCGCGGCCACCAACCCCTGCCCCTGTGGCTGGGCCGGGGACGACCGCCGGGCCTGTCGTTGCCCGCCGGCGGCGGTCGAGCGCCACCAGCGATCGCTCTCCGGCCCCCTGCTGGACCGGATCGACCTCCGGGTCGCGGTCGGCCGGCCGCCGCTCGAGGCTCTCTCCACCGGCGCCGGCGGAGAGACCTCGGCGGTGGTCCGGCAGCGGGTCGTCGCGGCGCGGGCGGCGCAGCTCCTGCGGCAGGGCTGCCTCAACTCCCAGCTCCGCCCCCGACGGCTGCGGGAGGTGGCCCCGCTCGGTGCCGGCCGCCGGCTGCTCGAGCGCTGGGCGGAGGAGCGGGGGATGACGGCCCGGGGCTTCCACCGGGCCTGGCGGGTCGCCCGGACCATCGCCGACCTCGAGGGCGTGGCGGAGATCGCCGAGAGGCACCTGCTGGAGTCCCTCGGCTACCGGCTGCCCGAACGTGAGCGAGCAGCCTGAGCCCGTCCTGCACTTCCGCGGCCGCTGGCCGCCGCCGGCCGGGCCCCGGGTCGCGCTGGTCGCTCTCGGCGCCCGACGCCCGACGCCCTACGGCGAGGCGGTCGCCGAGCGCCTGGCGTCCGACCTCGCCGGCGCGGGTGTAATCGTCATCAGCGGACTCGCCCGCGGCATCGACGCCGCCGCCCACCGCGGGACCCTGGCGGCCGGCGGCGTCACCGTGGCGGTGCTCGGGACCGGCGTCGACATCGTCTACCTGGCTGAGAATGCCCGGCTGGCGGCGGAGCTGCTGGAGCGGGGTGGGGCGCTGGTGAGCGAGTTCGCCGATGGCACCCCGCGCCCCCCCCGGGCCACTTCCCGAGACGCAACTGGACGATGGCCGCGATCTCCGACCTGGTGGTCGTGGTCGAGGCCGGGGAGGGCAGCGGCGCGCTGATCACCGCGGAGGCCGCGCTGGCCCTCCACCGGGAGGTGATGGCGGTGCCCGGCAGCGTCTTCAGCCCGCTCAGCGTCGGCTGCCACCAATTGCTCCGGGATGGTGCCGGCCTGGTCCAGAACGCCCGCGACGTCCTCGCCGCCCTGGGTCGCGGGCAGGAGGTCCTCGACGACCCCCTCCGACCGCCGCCACGGCTCGGACCGGCCGCCGCCGCGCCGCGGGACGGAATTCTCGCCCATCTCTCGGAGAGCCTCCCGACCACCGCCGCCGAGGTCGCCCGCCGGCTCGGGCTCGGCTTTGCCGAGGCGCTCGCGAGGCTGACCGCGCTCGAGCTGGAGGGCTCGGTGAGACGGCGAGGGGAGGGCTACGTCAGAAACATCCGGAGGGAGTAGGATGGCGCGCCGAACGGTATAAGGAGATCCATGCCTGGCAGCCTGATCATCGTTGAGTCGCCCGCCAAGGCCCGGACATTGAAGCGTTTCCTCGGGGACAGCTACGACGTCAGGGCCTCGATGGGGCACGTCCGCGACCTGCCCGAGAAGACGCTCTCGGTCGACGTCGACGCCGGCTTCAAGCCCACCTACGAGGTCGTCGAGAGCCGCCGCAAGACTCTCGGTGAGCTGCGCACCGCCGTCGGTCGCGACCGCGAAGTGATCCTCGCCTCCGACCCGGACCGGGAAGGGGAGGCGATCGCCTGGCACCTTTCGGAGGCCCTCCACCTGCGCAACCCGAAGCGGATCGAGTTCCACGAGATCACCGCCGACGCGGTGCGCCGGGCGCTCGCCTCGCCGCGCGAGATCGACATGAACCTGGTCAACGCGCAGCAGGCGCGCCGGGTCGTCGACCGCCTGGTCGGGTACGGCCTGAGCCCGTTCCTCTGGAGCAAGGTCCAAAAGGGCATCAGCGCCGGTCGCGTCCAGTCGGTGGCGCTCCGCCTCGTCTGCGACCGAGAGGAGGAGGTCCGCCGCTTCGTCCCGGTCGAGTCGTGGACGGTCGACGCGACCTTCTCCCGGACGGGAGCGGAGCTCCGCTTCAAGGGGCGCCTGGTCCGCCGGGCGGGCGGGGGCGACAAGGCCAAGCTCGAGATCCCCGACCAGGTGACCGTGGACGGCCTTCTCCGGGAGCTCGCCGGCGCCACCTACCGGGTCGTCGACATCGAGGAGAAGCGGCGCACGAAGTCCTCGCCGCCGCCCTACATCACCTCGACCCTCCAGCAGGACGCATCCAGCCGGCTGCGCTTCGCACCCAACCGCACGATGCGCATCGCCCAATCGCTCTACGAGGGCGTCGACCTCGGTCCCCAGGGATCGACCGGCCTCATCACCTACATGCGCACCGATTCGACCAACATCGCGGCCGAGGCTGATGGCCGGGTCCGGTCCTGGATCAAGTCGGAGCTCGGTGACAAGTACCTCGGCCGTCCCCGCTCCGACAAGGCGCGGGCCGGCGCCCAGGAGGCCCACGAGGCGATCCGCCCGACCGATCCCACGCGCCGGCCGGAGTCCGTCCGCCAGTACCTGAAGGACGACGAGTACCGGCTCTACGAGCTGATCTGGCGCCGCTTCGTGGCCAGCCGGATGGCCGACGCCGTCTATACCGGCAACCAGGCCGAGATCCAGGCCGGCGACCTCGTCTTCCGGGCGAGCGGGGTCCGGCTCACCTTCGACGGCTTCTACCGGGTATGGGAGCGCGACGAGCGCGACGACGAGGCCCAGCTGCCCGAGCTGGTGCCCGGCGAGCAGCTCGAGCAGCACGCGCTGGAGCCCGAGCAGCACTTCACCCAGCCGCCGCCCCGCTACAGCGAGGCGACCCTGATCAAGGAGCTGGAGGAGCGCGGCATCGGCCGCCCCTCCACCTACGCCAGCATCGTCACCGTCGTCCAGGCCCGGGGCTACGTCGAGCAGCGCGAGCGGCGCCTGCACCCGACGGCTCTCGGGGAGACGGTCAACTCGGTGATGGTGGCGCACTTCGGGCCGATCGTCGACGACAAGTTCACGGCGGCGATGGAGGAGAAGCTCGACGACATCGAGAAGGGCGGCCTCGAATGGGCGACCATCGTCGGTGGCTTCTACGGCCCGCTGCAAAAGATGCTCTCCGACGCCAACGAGGCGATGCCGGCGGAGACGGGAGAGGAATGCCCGCTCTGCCACGAGGGGGAGCTGATCCTCAAGGCGAGCCGGTTCGGTGCCTTCAAAGGCTGCTCCCGCTACCCCAAGTGCAAGTTCCGGCAGGCGGTCACGCCGACCGGTGAGGCGGCCGAGCCCGCCCTGCTCGAAGAGCTCTGCCCGGACTGCGGGCGACCGCTCCAGAAGCGCAAGGGCCGCTACGGCGAGTTCGTCGGCTGCTCCGGCTACCCCGAGTGCAAGTACATCCGGAAGGAAGAGAAGGACGAGCCGAAGCCGACCGGCCAGACCTGTCCCCAGTGCAGCAAGCACCAGCTGGTGGAGCGCAAGGGCCGCTATGGCACCTTCCTCGCCTGCGCCGGCTACCCGGAGTGCACCTACCGCGCCAACCCGCCCCGCAAGGACGGCAAGCCACGCGCCGAGTCGAAACTGCTCGACGAGCCCTGCCCCGTCTGCGGCAAGCCGATGGTGGAGCGCAAGGGCCGCTTCGGCAACTTCAAGTCCTGCAGCGACTACCCCCGCTGCAAGGGGCCCCAGAGGACCAAAACCGCAGCAGCGGTCTAAGAGCAACACCCTCGTCGACGAGGCACCGCCGGCCTCAAGGCCGGCTCGCCGGCAAGTGCCGGCGCCCCTCGGGGGGAGCGGCATGCGTCATGCCGCCCATGGGGGTCAAGAC
>DAIRGV010000001.1:0-120758 GCA_036794405.1 Candidatus Dormiibacterota bacterium | reverse complement strand
CCGCGGGGGCTCCGAGAAGGGCGCCGGGGCCGCCCTGGAGGAGGCCGCGGAAAAAGCTCTCTTCGAGGGGTCCGTTAAGCAGGTAATAACCGCCCTGGAGAAGGGCGTCGGGCAGGTCGGGCACGACCAGCGTCCGACGCCGGCTGCTGAGCCACAGCTGAAGCGCGGCGGCGAAGAGGAACATCAAGGGCAGGGCGCCGAGGCCGAAGCTGAGCTGGACCGGCAGATTGCCGACGACGAGTCCGAGCCAGGCTGGGTGCCAGACGGCCTCAACCGCGGCCACGACGAGAGCGAACGGCAGGAGGCGGGTGGCAAGGTCGGGCAACACCCAGCGCAAGGTCGCGGCGGGGCGCCCCGGGATGACGCGGACCTCGGCTCGACCAGTCGGCACGGCAGATAAGGAAAGCAGCTTCGCTGAAGCTGCAGGGCCATTTCTGCGAGCATTCGGGCTCGTGGAACGGCCGCCGGAGCGGTACTTCGGGCGCCGGGAGGTGCGGGAGGCGATCGCCTGGGCTGAGGCCGGCGGGATTGCCGTCCACCGCAACTTCGACCACTACCACGGCACCCGCTCTGGCCGTGGCTTCGTGATGACGAAGCCCTTCCTGCACGTCATCGGGCTGCGCCCGGCGCTGGAGAACTGGGCCCGGGCCAACGAAGTTCCACTCGAGGCGATCCAGCCCGAGAAGCGGCGCCAGGTCGCCCATATTGACGTCTTCGGCGACTACGCGCGGCGGCTCCTGGCCCGGGTCCAGTCGGGCTTGAGCCCGAGTCGGCTAACGTCTAGCCCGATGGAGAAGCGAGCCGGTGGAACCGTGCTCGCCACCGGTTCGGTGGCCTTCGACTACATCCTCACCTTCAACGGCCGCTTCCGGGACCACATCATGCTCGACCAGGTCCACATCCTGAACCTGAGCTTCCTCGTCGACCGGTTCGAGCGCCGGCGGGGGGGGGTCGCCGCCAACTATGCCTATAACCTCGCCCTGCTCGGCCACCCGAGCGCGATCCTGGCCACCGCCGGCGCCGATGCGGGGCCCTACCGCGAGTGGCTGGAAGGCCTTGGCGTCGAGTGCAGCGGGCTGAAGCTGCTGGAGGGTGAGACGACGGCCACGGGCTTCACGACCACCGACCTCGACCACAACCAGATCACGGGGTACTACGGCGGGGCGATGAACCGGGCGGGCGAGGTCGGCCTCGCCGACACCGACGCCATTCCGGCCGCGGTCATCGTCGGGCCCAACGGGCCGGCCGGCATGACCCGGCTCGTGCGCGAGTGCCGCGACGCCGGCATCCCATTCGTCTTCGACCCCGCCCACCAGTTGCCTCACATGACGAAGGAGGATCTTGAGGAGGGCTGTCGCGGCGCCTGGATCCTGATCGGCAACGATTACGAGCTGGAGCTGATCCGGCAGCGCACCGGCCGCAGCGACAGCGGGCTCCTCGAGCTGGCTTCGTACGTCGTCACCACCCTCGGGCGGGAGGGATCGCGGATCGAGACGGAGCAAGGGCGGATCGAGATCCCCCCGGCAACGCCGCTGCGGGAGGTCGATCCGACCGGGGCCGGCGACGCCTATCGATCAGGGCTGGTGGCGGGAATGCTCCGCGGCCTGGAGCCGGCCGAGGCGGGCCGGGTCGCGTCCCTGGCGGCCTCCTACGTCGTCGAGCAGGCCGGTACGATCGAGCACCGTTATACGCTGGCCGAGTTCGCCGAGCGCTACCGATCCGCGTTCGGGGCCGCCCTCCCGGAAGCCCTGGCAGCGAGCTGAGGGAGGAGGGCCTCGGCCTCCTTGACGATCCGCTCGACCAGCGCGCCGGCGCTCGGCAGGTCGTGGATCAGGCCGACGACCTCCCCCGCCAGCAGGTTCATCTCGGCCGGGTCGTCCCGCCGGCGTGCCTCCCGCAGCTGGTCGCCGAGGGCCTTGCCAAGGCGTCGAACCTCCTCCTCGCGGCCCAGCCAGCGATCGAGGAAGGCGTTCCGGATGGCCCGGGCGGCGATCGGCTCCGGCCAGGCCGACTCGCTGGCGAAGTCGGGGATCGAGGTGCGCACGGTGTCGTGTCCGGCGGCGTCGAGGATCGCCCGCTTCCACCCGTCAGGGATCGGAGCCTCGCGGGTCGCCAGGAAGCGGGTACCCATCAGCACCCCCTCCGCACCCAGCGCAAGCGCGGCGGCGAGCCCGCGCCCGTCTCCGATGCCGCCGGCGGCGACCACCGGGACGTCGACTGAGTCGACCACCTGGGGGACCAGGGTGAAGGTCGACTGGAGGCCGACGTGGCCGCCGCCCTCGTCACCCTGGGCGATGATCAGGTCGACGCCGGCCCGCGCCGCGGCGACGGCGGAGGGCACGTCGCTGACCATGTGGATGTGGAGCGCCCCGGCGTCGTGGGCCAGGTCGACGTAGGGCGCCGGGTCGCCGAACGCGGTCGAGAACACGGTTGGCTGGTGCTGGAGCACCGCCTCGACCTTGTCGGCCGAACGCCAGAGCAGAAGGTTGACCCCGAACGGCATCGGAGTCAGCTCGCGGATCGCCACCTCGGCCTCGATCGCTTCCGGGGTGAGGAAGGAGGCGGCCAGGAGGCCGAGCCCGCCGGCGTGGGAGACGGCCGCAACCAGGCGGGCGTCGGTGCCGCCGCCCATCGGCCCGAGGAGCACCGGGTGCCGGATGCCGAGGAGGTCGGTGACGCGGGTCCTCACGCCTCGACCAGTGCCAGCGGCCGGACCGGCGAACCCGTGGCGCCGACCATCCTGAGCGGGGAGCAGATGAAGAGGAACTCGTACACGCGGTCGGCGGCCAGCTGTTCCAGGTCGAGCACCTCGATGATGTGGATCCCGTTCTCGACCAGCAGGATCACGTGGACCGGGAGCTTGCCGTGGCCGGCGCCGGCGCCGAGCCACTCGAAGGCGATCGTATCCGAGCCCGCGACGTGGATCCGCCGTTCCGCCAGCCAGCGGGCCGCCGTCTCGTCGGGCCCGGGTACGCCGGTGGGCCAGCCGACGTAGGCAGGCTCGTCCTGGTAGCGGCCTACCGGCCACCCGGTGCGGAACAGAACCGCGTCGCCGGCGCCGATCTCCAGCCCCTGGTGGCGGCAGGTCTGGTCGAGGTCGGCGGCGGTTATCGGACGCCCGGCCTCGAGAGCCTCCGCGCCTTCCGCGGCGGCCACGTCGAGCAACACGCCCCGGGTGACGATGGGCGCGATCGCGTCCACCCCGTGGGTCTTGAAGCGAGCGCCGCGAGAGGCCTCGGCGGCATCCTGGCCACCATGGAGCCGCCCATCGAGCGAGAAATGGGCCAGCCCGTCGATGTGGGTGCCGGTGTGACCGGAGGTGGAGATCAACTCGTTGGCGCTGGAGGACCCATCGGGCCGCTGGACATCGCCGTGCCGGCGGAGCAGGGCCATCCGGAAGTTCGGATGCCCGGGGGCGACCGGGGTGCTCGCCTCCAGCGGGCGGCCGAGGTCGTAGACCCGGTAGCTGGTGCGGATCAATGTCCGAGGGCCCGTGCGAGCTGATCGACGTGCAGCTGGCCGATCAACGCCTCCCGGGCGACGTCCTCGGCACGCATCACGGACCGGCCGTCGTCGACGACGCATTCCCGCCGCATGGCCGCCGCGTCGGCGGAGCGGAGGTACCGCACCGTCCGCTGGTGGTCGCTGCGGGCCATCGCGATCAGCGTCGCGGCCGGCTCCTGGGCGAGCTGCTCGCCGAGGACGTCGCGGAGGTTGACGTTGCCGAGCAGGTCGAGCTCTGTCATCTGGCCGCTCCCGATCTTGCAGGCGAGCATCCCGTAGAACTTGCTCAGCACCGCGATGTGCGCGAGGACCTCCCTCGGATTCCACTCCGGATCCCTGCCCGGCGGCTGCTCGCCGACTTCGGTACCGAGACCCTCGAGCCTCGCCGAGGCGTGCTTGAGCCGGTCGGCGAGCAGCAGCCGCTCGTGGTCGGTCAGCTCGTCCCGGTAGTGGTCGAGGTCGGCGGCCGTGAATTCGGGGCTCTCGATCTTCATCGCTTCCTTCCTCGCAAAGCCCGCTCATGGGCCACCCAATGGGCGTCGTCAACCCAGGCTCGCGCGAAGTCCGCGGTCGCCTGCCCGGCCAGCTCCGGACGAGAGTAGTGCTGGACCGCCTCGGCGGCACGCTTGATCCCCGCCAATGCCCCGCGGGGAACCTCTGCCAGCTCTGCCGCGAGCGCCGCCACGCGCTCCTCGAAGGAGGCGCGGGGAACCACCTCTTCGAAGAGGCCGATCGCCTTCGCCTCGCTCGCGTCGATCGTCCTCCCGGTCGTCAGGAGGGAGAGCGCCGGCCCGCGGCCGATCGCCAGGACCAGCCGTTCGATCCCGCCCCAGGCCGGCATCAGGCCCAGCCGGGCCTGGGTGAAGCCGATCTTGACGTCCGCGGCGGCCACCCGGTAATCGCAGGCGATGGCGACCTCGGCGCCGCCCCCGATGGCGTGGCCGTTGAGGATGGCGACGACTGGCATGGGCAGGCCGGGGATGCGGTCGAGCGTCGCCCGCATCCGGCGCGCCATGTCGAGCGCGAAGGCCTCCTCGCGGACGCTCTCCAGCTCCTTGAGATCGCCGCCGGAGATGAAGGCGCGGTCCCCCGCGCCGCGGATGAAGACCGCGTGGACGTCCCAGCCGGCGACCGCCGCGAGGGCGGCGTCGAGCTCGGCCATCGCCTCCTGGTTGAGCGCATTGCGCGCCTCCGGGCGGTCGATCAGGATCTCCGCGACCGCGTGCCGGCGTACGAGCTGAACCCCGCCCACGATTGGCTACGATACCGTCAACCTGAAGCGCGGAACGTGGTAACCCTGCTCTTCGGCCCGGAGCTCCGCCGGGCGCGGGTATCTTAAGTCGGCATGTGCTACTCCGATGACGCCCGCCCGCCGCTGCCGCCGGTCGTCGGCGGCGCCGCCGCCGACCATGGCGACTTCCACCTGACCGCCGCCGACGGCAACCGCTTCATGGCCCACCACGCCCGGGCGGCCGCGGCGACCGGCCCCGGGATCGTTATCCTGCCCGACGTCCGCGGACTCCACCCCTTCTACAAGGAGCTGGCCGTTCGCTTCGCCGAGGCGGGCGTCGACGCGGTCGCGATGGACTATTTCGGCCGGACCGCCGAGAGCGAGGACCGGGGCGAGGGGTTCGACTGGAAGGCGGAGGTCGCCAAGCTGACCCCGGACGGGATCGCCGCCGACGTCCGCGCCTGCGTCGACTACCTCGCCACCGCGGACGGCGGCCGGCCCCGGGCCGTCTTCTCGGTCGGCTTCTGCATGGGAGGCGGCAACTCCTGGTCGCAGATCGCCAAGGGTCACGGGCTTGCCGGGGCGATCGGCTTCTACGGCGGCCGCCCGGAGCAGATCCTGCCCCTCATCCCGCAGATGCAGGGCGAACTGCTCTTCCTCCTCGCCGGAGACGACTTCACCCCTCCCGAGCAGTTCGAGAAGGTCGCCGTCGAGGTCCGCGCCGGGGACATCCCGGTTGAAGCCCACACCTACCCCGGTGCGCCGCACAGTTTCTTCGATCGCGCCTATGCCGAGCACCGGGATGCCTGTGACGACGCCTGGCGCCGGATGCTCGACTTCATGCAGCGCCTGACACCGACGCCCTAGACCCGTCCGCCGCCGGCTGAACGGCTATCGGTAAACGACCGTCTCGGCGCCGACAAAGCTTGCCAGCTCGGCGACCGCCCGGCGCAGCGGCTCGGTCATCCGCTCGCCCGGCTCGAGCACGATTGCGTTGATGAGGAGCGTCTTCGACGCCCGCTCGAAGCGCGGATCGACGGTCCCGATCAGCCGATCGCCGGCCAGGATCGGCATCGCGTAGTAACCACGGAGGCGCCTGGCGGCCGGCACGTAGATCTCGATCGTGTACTCGAACCCGAACAGCTCAGCGGTGCGGCGGCGGTCGGCGATCAGGTTGTCGAAGGGCGAGAGAAGGACGGTCCGCGGCCTCCAGGGAGCGTCCAGCAGAGGAAGCGAATCGCGGTGGATGAACCAGTCGCCGCCAAGCCCGCGGACCGTCACCGCCCGGACCTCTCCGGCGCGGCTGAGCCGGCCGAGGGAGCCGGGCAGGTCGGGGTAGGCGCCGCGGAGGAAATGGAGCCGGACCTGACCCGCTGTCGCGACGCCGAGCGCGCGAAGGGCGTGCCGCACAGCACGGTCGGATCGCTCCTCCTCGGTCAGCCGCTCGCGCGGCGCGGAGTCCGGGAACCAGCGCTCGGACAGATCCCAGAGTCGCTCGGCGCCCGACCTCCCAGCGACGGTCAGCGCTCCCTCGATCCAGAGGAACTCCAGCATCCGGTTGACACTCCGCCCCTGGGTCCAGCCGCTCGACCGCCAGTCGGTCCGCGCCGTGTTCTCGAAATCGCGCGAGCGAAGAGGTCCCCCCCTGCGGATCTCATCCAGGACCTGGTCGCGGAGGGCCGAGTTCGCCTCCATCCACTCGGCGACCGCCTGCGCCCAGGCGGTGGCGCGACCGGCAAAAGGGCGCATCCGGGCCTGATGGATCGGCAGATCCTCGGTCAGCACCATGGAGGCGGCGTGGGCGAAGTAGTGGAAGAGCGCCTTGTCCTCAAAGAGGAGCCGGTCGAGGAGCCGCCGGTCGTAGGGACCGAGGCGGCTGAAGGGCACCAGAAGCTGGGTCGGCGCGCCGACCACGCCGACCGCGTCGAGCTGGATGCATCGAAGGGCACGGGCGACCTCGAGGAGCCCCTCCGCGGTGGCCGGCGGGCGCGGGCCGGCGAGCCTCTGCGCGCCGACGGCAAGGCGCCGCGCTTCCCGCGGCTCGAGCTGGACCGGACCGGTGGCGGTCAGCAGGTCGGTTCGGTGCTGCGGACCCGGCCCGCAGCAAGCCAGCGGTTCAGCTGCCGAGCGGTCAGCGGCCGGGTGACAAGGTAGCCCTGGGCGGCGTCACAGCCGAGCTCGACCAGCAGATCCCACGTCTCCTGGGTCTCCACGCCTTCGGCGACGACGACCATCCCGAGGCTGTGGCCGAGCTCGATCGCCGAGCGAATGATGGCGATCCCATCGGCACCGGGCGTCAGGTCCGAGATGAAGGAGCGGTCGATCTTGAGCTCATCCAGCGCCAGCTGCTTGAGGAAGGAGAGGGAGGAGAAGCCGATGCCAAAGTCGTCGATCGCCACTTTCACCCCCATCTCGCGGAGCCGGGCCACGGTCGCCGCGGACCGCTTGGCGTCGGCGACCAGGGCCGTCTCGGTCACCTCGATCTTGAGCAACCCGGGAGCGACCGAGTGGCGTTCGAGCAGGGACTTGATGAACTCCGGCAGCTTCGGGTTCTGGAAGTTCTGCATCGAGAGATTGACGGCCACCGGCAGCGGCCAGCGGGAAGCCCAGTTTCGCGCCTGGGCGAGGGTCGCGTTGAGCGCCCAATCACTGACCGCGCCGATCAGGCCCGTCTCCTCGGCCACGCTGAGGAACTCCTCCGGCGACATCAGCCCGTGCCGGGGATGCTGCCAGCGGATCAACGCCTCGATCGCGATCACCTCGCCGTCGGGGAGTGAGACCTGGGGCTGGTAGTGGAGGAGGAGGGTGTCGGCCTGGAGCGCCGTGCGCAGCTCGCCCATCAGCGCCAGCCGCGCCGGGCTGTGCCGGTCGAGCTCGGGCGAGTAGACGGCGAAGCCGGACTGTGCCCGTTTCGCGACGTACATCGCGATGTCCGCCCGCCGCATCAGTGTCGCGGGGTCGGTTCCATGCTGCGGCGTGATCGCGATGCCCACCGAGCCGCCCACCTCGAGCCGGCGGTCCTCGATCACAAAGGGCTCTTCGAGGGCCTTCAAGAGCCGCCGGGCGGCCAGCACTGCCCCCGCCTCATTGTCAGCGGTGGGCAGGACGACCGCGAACTCATCTCCGCCCAGGCGCGCCACCGTGTCGGACTCCCGGAGCAGCGCCGAGATCCGCGGCCCGACCTGCTGCAGGAGGACATCGCCGAGGTGGTGGCCGAAGGTGTCGTTGACGTCCTTGAAGCCGTTCAGGTCGATGATCAGGAGCGCCAGCGGACGGTCCTCCCGCTGGGCCGTCAGGATCGCCTGCTGGAGTCGGTCGTGGAGGAGTGTCCGGTTGGGCAGGTCAGTCAGAGAGTCGTGGAGCGCCTGGTACTCGAGCAGCTCGGTCTGGGCCCGGCGATCGCTGATGTCCTCCAGCATGCCGATCAGGTAGAGCGGCTCCTTGGCGATGCCGCGAACCATCGAGAGGCTCACCGAACCCCAGCGCTGGGTGCCGTCTTTGCGGCGGACCGGGAGCTCGGCCTGGTAGTGGTCACGGTCGCCTGCCAGGAAATCGCGGATGAGGTCCAGCTCGCTGCCGCCGGGGGTATGGAGCACCCTGTCGAAGCGCAGTCCGACCAGCTGCCGCCCAGGGTAGCCGAGCATGGTCTGGAGGGACCGGTTGGCCTCCTGGATGCGGCCCTCGAGGTCGACCCGGGCGAGCCCGATCGGCGCCTGGTCGAAGATCGTCCGCAGCTTCAGCTCGCTGTCCGCCAACCGCTGCTCGGCCGACTTGAGGTCGGTAATGTCGATGAAGCTCGACACGACCTGGAGGACGCGGCCATCCTTGTCAACGACCGGCAGGGTGTCGATCTGCACCCAGCGCACCTCGCCCGACTGCCGCGTCACGCCCATCACCTCCTGCGTCATCGCCTTGCCGCTGCGGAGCGCCCGCATGGTCGGCCGCTCGGCCAGCGGCAGCGGCTCGCCGTCCTCGGTGATCGCCGTCCAGAGCGAGCCCGTCTTCTGGCCCCTCATCTCGGCCAGGCTCCAACCGAGGATCTCCTCGGCCGGCGGGTTGGCCTCGACCACGGCGCCCTCGGCATCCTGGACGAGGACGCCGCAGGCGACCCGGCCGTAGAGAGAACGGAAGCGCTCCTCCGAGGCGGCGAGATCCCGGACCAGGTTGCGCTCGCGGGTCACGTCGGAGAAGACGACCAGGGCGCCGGTCAGTTTGCCGGAGGGGTTGTGCAACGGTACCGCCGAGGACTCCAGCCAGATGTCGGGGGCGTCCTCGCGCTGGACGATCGACTCGATCTTGCTCGCCTTCTCGCCGCGGAGCGCCCGAGACATCGCCAGCTGGCCGCGGCTCAGCGGCTTGCCGCTCCGAGGATCGATGACCCGGTAGCCGCCGAGGTCCCCACTGATGTCGCCCGAGCCGCCGCCCGTCATGGCGCTGCCGGCGGCGTTCATCAGGACGATCCGGCCTTCCAGGTCGGCCACGTAGACGCCGGCCGGGATGTGGTCGATGACCGCGGCGAGCTCGGCGCTGCGGGCGGCCGCCTCGATCGCCAGGGAGCGTTCCCGTTCGTGGGTGCTGACGTTGTCGACGATGGTGGCCGCAAAGCTGGCCACCGCCTCGGCCAGCTGGACCTGGTCCGCGGTCGGCTCGACCGGCTGGCGCCAGCCGAGGATCAGGGCGCCGATCAGCTGGTCGCCCTCGCGCAGCGGCGTGCCGATCGCGCTCCGGCCGCCCTCCGCCCGATGGACGGGATGCTCGGCCGGATCGATATCGGGTAGCACGATCGTCCGCTCGGCTGCGATCACCTGGGCGGGATGGCCGGTGGGTGAGGCCTTGACGCCGCTGCGCCAGATCGCGGAGCGGGTCCCGTAGTGGCCCTTCAGCTCGACCTCGCGACCGCCGGCGCCGAGAGCGACGATCGCGTAGTCGGCTCCCACCAGCACGCAGGCCTGCTCGCTGATCATCGCGATCGCCCAGTCGCTGTCCCACCTGGCCGGCGCCCTGCCGCACCAGCTCGGCCAGCGCTTCCGCCTCCCGCCGCCGTCGCTCCGACTCCGTGAAGAGACGGGCAGCCTCCAGCGCGGGGCCGACCTGGGCGGCCAGCAGGGTCAGCAGCTGGATCTCCTCGCGGGTGTAGTGACGCTCGGTGAAGGTCGCGACGCCGAGCGCGCCCAGCGGCTGCTCGCGGGCCATGATCGGCACGCCGACCGCCGACTTGATGCCACCGCCGACGGCCCAGGGAAGGGTCCCCGCGGCCTCCTCGTAGTTCTCGATGACGGCCGGCTCCTGGCGCGCGAAGGCCTGGCCCAGGGTACCGTCGCCGATCTCGATCCGCTCCCCCACGGCGTCAGCGACCGGGATGCTGGCGAGCAGTCGGAGGCTGTTGGTCGCCGGGTCCCACCAGCGCAGGGTGGCGCTCTCCGACTTCAGAAGCTGGCGGGCGCGGTCGACGACCAGGCGGCCCAGCTCGGCCAGGTCGCGGAGACCACCGGCCGCGATCGCGATCTCGTGCAGGGCCCGGAAGCTGTGCGCCTGCTCAACCGTCTCCTGGGTGAGCCGGGCCGCCTCGAGGGCGGGGGCGACCTGGGCCGCCAAGAGCATCAGGAGGTTTTCCTCTTCGGTCGTCCAGTCCCGCGTCCGACGGTTGAAGACGCCGAGGGCGCCAACCGCTCGGTGAGAGACCATCAGCGGCACCGCGAGGCCGCTCTCGATGCCCCGAAGGACCGACGTTGGCACCGCCTGCGGCCACGAGCGGTAGTCATCAACCCGCACCGGCTTCCCGTTCGCGAAGGCCCGGCCCGCCGCGCCCTCACCGGGTTTGAAGGGAGGTTCCAGTGACTGGTCGGCGGGATCGTTGTGGGCCAGGGTGTGGAGCAGGGCGGCCTCTGGGAACCACCAGTAAAGGGCTGCCGCATCGGCCTCGAGGAGGTCCCTCGCGCGGTCGACAACGAGGGCGGCGAGCGCACTCGGGTCACGGAGCCCGGCGGCTGCGACCGCCACCTCGTGCAGGGCCTGGAATGCTCTTGTCGGGGTCTGCATCGCTTCCCTGCCCTTGAGGGTCAGGCGGCAGTATACGCAGGGGCGGCGCGCGTCCCGCCAACCCGAAGCTCACCCGGATCGGCCACGGGGTCCCAACGCTCCATCCACGCCTATAGTCGGGCGCAATGCCACGGCAGGACATCGCGGCCAAGGACACGCCGCTCTTGCCACCATCGTTGATGGCGATCATCGAGGGTCGCCGCACCGGCCTCGCGCGACACATGGCGCGGGCTGTCGTGAGCGAGATCCGGTGGGATGCTTCGACCGGCGCGCCGCCCTCCGCGGCCGCCATCGCGAGAGCTTGCGAGGCAGGGCTCGACCTCTTCCTGGCCACCGCTCGGGAGGCGCGCGCGCCGACCGCGGAGGAGCTTCGCCGGGTCGCCCAGCTGGGCGTCCACCAGGCCCGCAGCTCGCAGTCGGTCGAGCCCGTCCTGGCCGCCTACCGGGTTGCCGCCAAGGTGGCCTGGGGCGCCATTCTCAGCGCCTGGCGGGAGACCCGCCAGGCCGACCCGGAGGCGATGGTGGTCACCGCCAACTACGTCTTCACGGCCCTCGACCAGGTGGCCGCCGAGGTGACCAAGACCTATCTCTCGGCCCGCGAGCAGCACCTTCAGCGCGGGCCCCGGGCGCGAACCCGATTCTTCCACGCCCTCGTCAGCGACACCTTCGACTCCGAGCTGGCGCTCCAGAAGCAGGCCCTCGGCCTCAACATCCAGCTGGCGACGGGCTACCGGGCGATCGTCCTCAAGTTGCTCCAGGGAAAGGCCGAGGCGGAGCGGGGCGCGGAGATGTTGCAGGAGGCGTCGATGGCGGTGGACCTGCCGCCGCGGACACTCGTCCACGTGTTGGAGCCGACGACGCTGCTGGTGCTCTGGCCCGAGGGCGGGCCCCCGGCCGGCGGGTTGGTGGCCCAGCTCCAGGCGGAGACCGAGCTCCGCTGGAGCGGCCGGGCCAAGCCGGTCGTCCGCGCCGGGCTGGGCAGCTTTTATCCCGGCCTTCACGGCGTGTCGCGCTCTTACCTGGAGGCGCAGCAGGCGATCGACATCGGGCGCCGGTTGCGGCCCGAGGGTGGCCAATCCGACTACGAGGAGGTTCTCCCCTATCTCGTCATGACGCAGAACCCGCTGCTCGCCGAGCGCTACGTCCGGCATCACCTCGGCCCGCTGCTGGAGGCCGACGCCCGGGGGGCCGGCCAGCTTCTCCCGACCCTCGAGGCGTTCTTGGCCAAGGGCACGGTCAAGGACGCGGCAGGAGCTCTTCACCTTCACCGGCACACCGTCATCTACCGCCTCGACAAGGTCCGCGAAAGCCTCGGCTTCGACCTCTCCGAAAGCTACGTCCGGCACCGCCTGCAGCTGGCCCTGGACCTCCGGCGGCTACTTTAGAGCCGCGTCAGCGCCCCAAGAGACCCAAGACGGGCGTTGGCCCCGATGTCGAAGCGCAGAGCCAATTTTTCTTGCATGGCGTAGATGTGATTGCTGCACCAGGGGGCTAACCTTTTGGACGATGAGTACAAGCAACGGGGTGCGCGTGGCCGTAACCGGGATGGGTTTCGTGACGCCCATCGGCCATGACACCGAGACCGTCTGGTCCAACCTGGTCGAGGGCGTCTCCGGGGTCGGCCCGATCACCCGGTTCGATACCGAGCAGCATTGCGCGAAGATCGCCGCCGAGGTGAAGAACTTCGACCCCACGGACTACATGGATCGGAAGACGGCGCGCAACATCGGCCGCTTCTGCCAGTTCGCCCTCGCCGCGTCGAAGATGGCCGTCGAGCAGTCAGGCCTGGTGCCGGCCGACATGGACCCCGATGACGTCGGCGTCATCGTCTCCACCGCGATCGGCGGCATGGAGGAGATCGAGAAGAACCAGACCATCCTGCTCGAGCGCGGCGTTCGCCGGGTGAGCCCCTTCACGGTCCCGATGATGATCCCCGATATGGGGGCGGGCATCGTTGCCATGCACCTCAAGGCCGGCGGCCCCAACTACTCGGTGGTCAGCGCCTGCGCGTCGAGCGCACACGGCATCGGCGAGGCGGCAGAGATCATCAAGCGTGGTGACGCGGTCGCGATGATCGCGGGTGGCACCGAGGCCACGATCACCCCCCTGACACTGGGCGCCTTCTGCCAGATCAAGGCGGTGAGCGAGCGCAACGATGAGCCGGAGAAGGCTTCCCGGCCATTCGATCTCGGCCGAGATGGATTCGTGATGGGCGAGGGCGCCGTGATGCTGGTGCTGGAGGAATACGAGCATGCCCGCCGCCGCGGCGCCCGGATCCTGGGTGAGATCGTCGGCTACGGCGCCAGCGCGGACATGTACCACTACGTCGCGCCGCATCCCGAGGGGGCAGGCGCAGCCCGAGCGATGAAGAAGGCGCTCCAGCAGGCCGGGATCCAGCCCGAGCAGGTCGGCTACATCAACGCCCACGGCACCTCGACCAAGGTCGGCGACATCGCCGAGACGAAGGCGATCAAGGAGGTCTTCGGAGCACACGCCCACAAGCTGGCCATCAGCTCCACCAAGTCGGTGCACGCGCACCTCCTGGGAGGCGCCGGCGCCATCGAGGCGGCGGCGACGATGCTGGCGATCGGGCGGGGAGTCCTGCCGCCGACGATCAACCTCGACGACCCCGATCCCGAGTGCGACCTCGACTACGTGCCGAACAAGGCGCGCAAGGCGGACGTCGAATACGCGCTGTCGAACTCATTCGGGTTCGGCGGTCACAACGCGACGCTGGTGATCCGGCGTCCGGATCCCAACTAGGAGCGGTGACAATGAGCAAACAACTCGATTTCAAGGAGCTGCAGCAGCTCGCCGCCGAAATCCTCGGCGTCGACGCCGACGATGTGCAGCTCGACAAGAGCTTCGCCAAGGACCTCGCCGCCGACTCGCTCGACCTCGTCGAGCTGATCGCCGCGGTCGAGGACAAGTACGACGTCGAGCTGTCCGAGGAGAGGTTGGAGGCGATGAAGAAGATCGGCGACCTCTGGACCTTCATCGAGGAAGAGCACGCCAAGAAGCAGGTGGTCTGATGGCCACCTCCGCCGCGCCCCGAGTCCGTTCCGACGCGGTCCCCCTGCGCACGTTCAAGTCGCAGGGGAGGCCGAGCGCCATCTACGGGGTCGGCGTCCACGCGCCCGATAAGCTGCTCTCCAACTTCGACCTGGAGAAAATGTTCGAGACCTCCGACCAGTGGATCACCGATCGGACGGGCATCCGTACCCGGCACATCGCCGAGCCGGGCACTCGCACGCTCGACCTCGCCCGTGCGGCCGGCCAGAAGGCGCTCGACGCCGCCGGCATCAGCGCCGGCGACCTCGACATGATCATCGTCGGGACCTCCACCCCGGACGGTCCATTCCCGAGCATTGCCTGCCGGCTCCAGGACGAGTGGAATGCGCCCGGCGCCTATGCCTACGACCTGCTGGCGGCGTGCACCAGCTTCGTCTACGGGCTCGCCAACGCCGACGCCTTCATCGCCAGCGGCCGAGCGGAGAACGTGCTCGTGATCGGCGCCGAGGTGCTCTCCCGCAACCTCGACTACACCCAGCGCGGGACCGGCACCGCGGTCATCTTCGGCGACGGCGCCGGGGCGGCGGTGGTGCGCCCGGCGAAGGGAAGCGCCGGCTTCAAGGCCTGGTGCCTGGGCGGCGACGGCCGTGGCTACGACCAGGTGACCTGCGGCAACATCCCGCTCGGCGCCTACGTTGCCAAGGAGTCACACCCGATCATCAACATGAAGGGTCCCGAGGTCTTCAAGTTCGCGGTCGACATCTTCCTCCGCCAGGCCTACGAGGTCTGCCGGACGGCGGGCATTTCGCTGGAGGAGATCGACCTCTTCGTACCCCACCAGGCGAACTTCCGGATCATTGACGCGGCTGCCCGCCGGATGGGGCTTCCGATGGAGAAGGTCGCCCACAACATCGACGAGTACGGCAACACCTCGTCCGCGTCGATCCCGCTGGCACTGGAGGCGGCGATCCGCGCCGGCCGCGTCAAGACCGGCGACAAGATCCTCCTGGCCGGCTTCGGTGCCGGGCTGACTTGGGGAGCAACCCTGCTCGAGTGGGCATAGACCTGCGAGGGCCAATCGCCCTCCTCTTTCCCGGGCAGGGAGTGCAACGTCCCGGCATGGGACAGAAGATCCATGACCGGTACCCGGCCGCACGGGCCGCGTTCGAGCGGGCCGAGGAGGTCCTCGGCATGCCGGTCCGCCGGCTCTGCTTCGAGGGGCCGGAGGAGGAGCTGAACCAGACTGACGTCCTCCAGCCCTGCGTCATGACCTGCTGCTGGGCCGCCTACGAGGTCTGGCGGGAGTCCTACGGGATGGAGAAGGTGAAGGTGATGGCCGGCCATTCGCTGGGCGAGTTCACGGCCCTGGCCGCCTCGGGCGCGATCTCCTGGGAGACCGCCCTGTTGCTGGTCAAAGCGCGCGGGGAGATCATGAGCCGGGCCGCCAGGGAGCGGCCGGGCGCGATGATCGCGATCGTCGACCTCGACCAGGCCAGGATCGAACAGATCATCGCCGAAGCTGGAAAGAGCGGCAGGCTTTACCTCGCGAACCGCAACGCGGATGTTCAGTTCGTCCTCTCCGGCGAGGTGCCGGCGGTGCTGGAGGCGGAGCGTCTGGCGCTTGCCGCCGGTGCTCGCCGGGCGCTGATCCTGACCATCCCGCTGGCCGCCCACTCGCCGTTGATGGCGAAGGCTGGCGCGGCGTTCAAGAAGGTGATCGACCGCCTCAACATCACGGTGCCGGCCATCCCGATCCTCGCCAACGCCACCGGCAAACCGATTCGCAGCGCCGCGGCGCTGCGCGGCGAGCTGACCAACCATCTGCTCCGTCCGGTCGACTGGATGCGAACAATGGTCTCCATCCAGCGGCTGCAGATCAAAACGGTGGTCGAGCTGGGCCCGGGCCGGGTGCTTGCATCCCTCGCGGCCAAGCACATCCCGGGCGTCGACACCTGGAACGCGGAGGAGCTCTTCGTCGACTTCGCCGACACCCCCCGGGAGGTGCCGGCATGAGCACCGAGCTGCAGGAGAGGGTGGCGCTGGTGACCGGAGGCGGTAAGGGAATCGGCGCCGCCGTCTCCCGGGCTCTCGCGGGAATGGGTGCCACAGTGCACGTCAACTACCGCTCCGACAGTGCCGCCGCCGAGCAGGTCGCGCAGGAGATCGGCGGAGTCGCGGTGAAATGCGACGTGTCCGATGGAGCCGCCGTGGAGGCGATGATCAAGGCGATCGGCCGGGTCGACATCCTGGTCAACAACGCGGGCGCCGTTCGCGACAAGCTCCTGCTGCGAATGACCGAAGCGGACTGGAACGACATCATCGCCACCGACCTGACGGCCGCCTTCCACACCACCAAGGCGACCCTCGCCGGTGGGATGCTGCGCAACCGGTGGGGCCGGATCGTGAACATGAGCTCGGTCGTCGGTATCACCGGCAACCCCGGCCAGGCCAATTACGCCGCCGCCAAGGCCGGGCTGATCGGGTTCACCAAGGCGATCGCCAAGGAGGTCGGCTCGCGCGGCATCACTGTCAACGCCGTCGCTCCCGGCTATGTCCGGACCGAGCTGACCGGCAAGTCGCTCACCGATGAGATGGTGGCCGAGCTCGTCAGGTTCACCCCACTCGCGCGCGTGGGCACCCCCGAGGATGTCGCGGCCGCGGTCGCCTTCCTCTGCTCGCCCGGCGCCGGCTTCATTACCGCCCACACCCTGGTCGTCGATGGAGGTCTCAGTGTCTGAGGTGCTGACCCTGCGGCCCCCCTGGCAGGACGTTCCCCTCGCCGGAGGCCCGCTGCCGGAGATCGCGCTTCCCAGCAACTGCCCCGGCTGTGGAGTGGGCCTCGACCGCGAGGAGCTGGCCGCCAACGTCTACGTTTGCGATTGCGGCCACCATTTCCAGCTCCGGGCCGACTCCTGGATCGCCCTCCTTGCCGACGGGGACACCTGGAACGAGCGCTGGTCAGATGTCCGGCCCCACGACCTCCTCGACTGGAAGATGCCGAAGCCGTACCACCTGACGATCGAGCAGGCGCGCGAGGAGGGCCTCAACGAAGCCGTCCGCACCGGGACGGCGCTTCTGGGGGGCCGGTCAGTCTGGCTTGGCGTCTTCGACTTCCGCTTCGTCGGCGGCACGCTCAGCATCGTTGCCGGCGAGCGGCTCGCCCGCGGTCTGGAGGGGGCGGCCTCCGACCGGCTGCCCTACATCCTGGTCGCCGCCTCGGGGGGCGCACGGATGCAGGAGGGAGTGCTGGCGCTGATGCAGATGGCCAAGGCGAATGGCGCCGTCGGGCGGCTGCACGCCGCCGGCCTGCCCTACTTCTGCATCCTCACCGACCCGACCTACGGGGGGACGGCCGCCTCGCTTGCCCTGCTCGGTGACGTCAACATTGCCGAGCCAGAGGCGAAGATCGGCTTCACCGGCCCCCGGGTGATCAAGCAGGCGACCTACGCCGACCTGCCGCCGGACTTCCAGACCGCCGACTTCCAACTCAAGCACGGGCAGATCGACATGGTCGTCCCCCGCGTTGAGCTCCGCCCCCTGCTCGCCCACCTGGTGGACCTCTACACGTGAGGGAGCGGCAGCCGGGGACGCTGACGGTCTGGCAGGTGGTCGAGCTCGCCCGCCACGCCGAGCGACCCTACGCACTTGATTACATCCGGCGGCTGGCGCCCGATTTCGTCGAATACCATGGCGACCGGCTCGGCGCCGACGACCAGGCGCTGGTCGGCGGAGTGGGCACCTGGAATGGGCGGACGACGATGTTCCTTGGCCAGCAGAAGGGGCGCAACTTCCCGGAGCGAGTCCGCCGCAACTTCGGGATGATGCACCCGGAGGGCTACCGGAAGGCCATGCGCCTCGCCCGGCAAGCGGCCAAGTTCGGCTTTCCGATCATCTGCCTGGTCGACACCCCGGGCGCCTACCCTGGCGCTGGGGCGGAGGAGCGCGGCATCGCGGCCGCCATCGCCGCCGCGATCATGGAGTGGTTCTGGATCCCCGTCCCGGTGATCACCGCGATCATCGGCGAAGGCGGCAGCGGGGGCGCGCTCGGGCTGGCGGTGGCGGACCGGGTGCTGATGCTGGAGAACTCGATCTACTCGGTCGCCATGCCGGAGGCGGCCGCCTCGATCGTGTGGCGCGACAACTCGCGCAAGGTGGAGGTCGCCGAGCAGTTGCAGATCACCTCTCGCGACCTGCTCGCGATGGGCGTGGTCGAAGAAGTCATCGAGGAGCCGAAGGGAGGGGCCCATCTCGATTACGATGGCGCCGCCAAAGCCCTCGAGAAGGCGCTCGTCCGCCACCTCGAGCCGCTTCTGAGAACGCCGACCGAGGAGCTGCTGCAGCATCGTTATGAACGCTTCCGGTACATCGACTCCCTCATCCGCGCCGATGCCGACTTCGGCCCCAAGGTCGGCAACTCGCCCGCTTAGACCGAGGCCGGCCGGCACTAGAATCCCGGCCAGCGAAAGATGAGGTTCATCCGCGGCGCGCTCGCCGGCGCAATCGCCCTCTGCCTGGTCGGCCTCCTGCTGCTCTGGGTCGCCCCCGACAAGCCCGTCGCGGCGACCCTTGACGAGCCACCACCCGACGGCGGGGCTCCGGCACGGGGCGCAACTGATCTCACCACCGTTGCGGCCTCGTTGCTGCAGCCGGGTGCCCACTCGCTTCGACTTCTGGCCGGCAGCGAGGCCCCAGTGGCCTTCAACGTCTACGCCGCCACCCTCGGCGGGCAGGTCGACCCGAGCGTCGCCGGCATCGCTCCCCGCGTCTACGTCCCCAACAGCCGGGCGAACACTGTCGACGTGATCGACCCGGTGACCTTCCGGGTGGTCGGCCACTTCGCCGTCGGCGCCATCCCGCACCACATCACGCCGTCCTGGGACTTGAAGCACCTGTACGTCGACAACGAGGGGTCGAGCCAGCTCACCGTGATCGACCCCGACTCCGGCCGAGTGACCGGCCGGGTCTCGGTGCCCTATCCGTACAACCTCTACTTCACACCCGACGGCAAGAAGGCGATCGTCGTCGTCGAACGCCTGGCCCGGCTCGATTTCCGCGACCCTGTGTCCTGGCAGCTCCTGAAGTCGGTGCCAATCCCCTGGCGAGGGATCGATCACCTCGACTTCTCCGCCGATGGCAGCTACCTGATCGCCAGCACGGAGTGGAGTGGGATGCTGGTCAAGATCGACACCCGGACCATGCAGATGACCGGTTCGCTCAACGTCGGGGGCCTGCCGATCGACGTCCGTCTCGCGCCCTCGGGCGACGTCTTCTACATCACCAACCAGGGGCGCAACGGCGTCTCCATCATCGACCCGGTCGCGATGAAGGAGCTCGCCTTCCTGCCGACCGCCCGCGGAGCGCACGGTCTGCAGGTTTCACGCGACACCCACTTCCTCTACGTCAGCAACCGGACCGCGGGCTCGATCTCGGTCATCGACCTGAACCTCCGTACCGTGGTCGCAACCTGGAAGGTAGGGGGCAGCCCGGACATGATGCAGCTCTCACCGGACGGCAGCCAGCTGTGGGCCTCGGGCCGCTACTACGGAACCGTGCAGGTGATCGACACCGAGACCGGACGGCTGCTGAGCACGATCCGGGCGGGCGCCGGCGCCCATGGGCTGACCTACTTCCCCAACGCCGGGCGCTTCAGCACCGGCCACAATGGGGTGTACCGCTGAATGCACCCGATAATCTTCCTCGCCTTCCAGCTGGAACCCGGAGGGGTCTTCTCCTGGCTCCTGATCGGCCTCGTCGCCGGCGCCCTCGCGGGTCGCGTCGTTCGCGGCCGCGGTTACGGTTGCATCGTCGACATCGTGGTCGGGATCACCGGCGGCTTCATCGGCGGGATCCTGCTCAGCTTTTTGATTCAGGGCGTCGCCGGCTTCTGGGAGAGCCTGGTCGTCGCCTTCTTCGGCGCCGTGGTCCTGCTCGGCCTGCTCCGGGTGGTCAGCGGCCGCCGCCACTAACTAGCCGGCTGGACCTCCCGCTCCCGACTCCGCTCCTGCTCGGCTGCCACCGCGGCAACCTGCCGGCGCTGGATCCCGAGACAGCTGACCGCCGCCACCAGGAGCACTGCGACCGAGATCAAAAGGGTCGGGCGCATGGCCACCAGGTAGGCGTTCACGAAGACGTCGTGGAAGTAGGCAGCGATCTGCTGCTGGAGCTGATGCACGGCCGCCGCTGGCAGATTGGGCGGCGCCTGGAAGGCCGCGCTGCCGCCGCCGCTCTGGCCGCGGCCGACCTCCAGCCCGCCCGCGCTCCGCGAGGTGAAGGATTGGACGATCTTCTCCTTCGCCGCGGCGGATAGCCGGGCGGGAAGCTGGCCGGCTCGGGACACCGCCTGGTCCTTCAATTCGGCGCTGAGCCGGTTCTGGAGGACAGCGCCGACAATCGAGGAGCCGATCGCCCCGCCGAGCTGGCGGGTGGTGTTGAAGACGCCCGACGCGGCTCCCACCCGGTGCTGCGGGATGTTCCGCATCGCGACCGTGGTCGCGGGGGCGAAGATGCAGCCCATCCCGAAGCCGGCAACCATCAGCCAGGGCAGGAAAGTCGTCCACGTCGAGTCGAGCCCGGCGCTGAAGACGATCCCGCCCATTCCGATCCCGAAGAGGGCGAGTCCGGCCATGAGGATGTACTTGCCGCCGATCCGGTCGGTCAGGCGGCCGGCGTTGGGCGCGACGAGGAGAGAGGTCAGCGACATCGGCGCGAAGGTGAGGCCGGCCTGGAAGGCGGTCAGACCGACGACGCTCTGGAGGTAGATCGTCAGCGGCAGGAAGAGCCCCAGCATTCCGAAGGCCATCGCGGCGGTGACCCAGCTGAGGATCGCGAAGTTGCGGTTGCGGAAGATGTCGAGCGGAACCAGCGGCTCCGCGGCCGAGCGCTCGACGAAGACGAAGGCGATAAGCAACAGCGCGCCCGTCACCAGGATCAGCGGGATGCTGATGAAGCCGCTGATGGTGCCCCAGCTGTAGCGCTGGCCCTCGATCAGCCCGAAGACGATCAGGAAGAGCGCGGCGGTTGAGAGCAGGATGCCAGGCACATCCCAGCCGTGCTGGCGGCCCGGTCGCAGGTCGGGGATGTAGGCAAAGGAAAGGGCGATCGCGGCGATCCCGACCGGGAGATTGACATAGAAGATCCACCGCCAGTCGATGTAGGTGACGATGAAGCCGCCCAGGGTGGGACCGGCGATGGCTGCCATTCCGGCCACCGCGCCCCACACGCCCATCGCCGCACCACGCCGCGCGGGCGGGAACATGACCGAGATGACGGCGAGCGTCTGCGGAGTCAGCAGCGCGCCACCGACGCCCTGGATGACCCGGCCGGCGATCAGCTGGTTGCTGTCCTGGGCGAGGCCGCAGAGCGCCGAGGCGGTGGTGAACAGGGCCAGGCCGGCGACGAACAGGTTGCGCTGGCCGAAGCGGTCGCCGAGGCGGCTCGCGGTGATCAAGAACACCGCGTAGACGAGGACGTAGGAGTTGAGGACCCAGAGGATCTGGTCGAGGGTGGCGTGGAGGCCGTCGATGATGCTCGGGATCGCGATGTTCACGATCGTCGTGTCGAGAAGGATCATGAAAAAGCCCATGCAGAGGACGAGCAGGGCGAGCCACGGGCTGCGCCCGACCATCAGGGCCGCGTTCGCCGCCTGCCTCTCCTGGTTCGACTGCTCCGGCGAGTCCTTCATCAAGTTCCCTGAACCGGTCGGGTCGCACCCGCCATTCCCTTCCCCGATGTGGGCCTGGCAGGCGGCCGATAATTCTGCCGGTGGACAGGATCCTGATGGAGGGGATGGCCTTCTTCGGCCGGCACGGGGTCTTCCCGGCCGAGCGGGAGTTGGGCGCCCGCTTCACGGTCGACGTCGTGCTCGAGGGCGACCTGCGGGCGCCGGGGCGCTCCGACCGGCTGGAAGAGACGATCGACTATGCCCGCGCCTACAACCTGGTGCGGGAGGTCGTCGAGGGAGAGCCCTGCCACCTGTTGGAGGCGGTCGCTCAACGGATCGCCGACCGTCTGCTGGAGTTGCCGCGAGTCGAGCGGGCGACGGTTCGGGTGCACAAGAAGCCTCCGCTTCCGGGTGAGTTCCGCTCGGTCGCCGTGGAGATCTCGCGGCCTTGAGCCGGATCGCGTACTTCGACTGCTTCTCCGGGATCTCGGGCGACATGGTCCTCGGCGCCCTGCTCGACGCGGGCGGCGATGCCGGAGTGCTCGACCGGGTGCTGGCGGTGCTGTCGCTGGAAGAGGAGGTGTCGCTCGAGATCCGCCGTGAGGAGCGGGGCCACATCGGGGGACAGCGGGTGATCGTCCGCGCCGGCGACGGCTCGGTCCGCTCCTTGGCGGAGCTCCAGCGGCTGGTCTCCGAGGCGGCCGAGATCCCCGAGCGGGCGCGCAACCGCTCCCTTGCCGCGCTGGTCCAGCTCGGCCGGGTGGAGTCGCGGATCCACGGCGTGCCGGTCAATGAGATCCACCTCCACGAGCTGGGCGGGGCCGACACCCTCGTGGACCTGGTCGGCGCCTTTTGGCTCCTCGAGGAGCTGCGGGTGGAGGAGGTGTACGCGTCCCCGCTGCCGGCCGAGCGGGGCATGAGCGGCGACCTGCCGCTGCCGACGCCGGCCGCGCTCCAGCTGCTGACCGACGCCGGCGCCCTGCTGGAACCGGTGGAGGGCGGCGAGGAGCTGGTGACGCCGACCGGCGCCGCGATCCTCGCGGTCAGCGCCCGCTTCGAACGGCCGGCCCTGCGACCGCGGGTCATCGGTTACGGCGTCGGCGGCCGGGACCGGCCCGGCAACCTCCTCCGCGTCTGGTTGGGCGAATCCTCCGACCGGACCGAGGACACGGTGACGGTCCTCGAGACGAACCTCGATGACATGGCCGGGAACATGCTGGCCGCGCTGGTCGAGGACCTGATGCAGGCGGGTGCGCTCGACGTCTCGATCGTGCCGGCCCTGATGAAGAAGGGGCGGCCCGGCCACCTCGTGACCGTGCTGGCGGCACCGGATCGCTCCCCGGCGGTGACCGAGCTGCTGCTCCGCCGCAGCTCGACCCTCGGGGTGCGGGTCAGCGAGACCCGCCGTGTGCTCGCCGAGCGGCAGGTGATAGAGGTGGCGACCGAGCTCGGCAGGGCCCGGGTCAAGGTCAAATACATGGACGGCCGAGCGGTGGAGTGGGCTCCTGAGTACGAGGACGCGCGCCGTTTGGCGCGCGAGAGCGGGCGGGAGCTGCGCGAGGTGATGCGGCTCGTCTCCGAGGCGGCGCGCCAGGCATGAGCGCGCTGAGCCTGGACGGACGGGCGATCGCGGAGTCGATCTACGTCGAGATCGAGGCTCGAGTCCGCGACCGGGTCGCGACCGGCGGGACCCGGCCGCACCTGGCAACAGTGCTGGTCGGCGACGACCCGGCGTCGGACATCTACATCCGGATGAAGCACCGGAACTGCGAGCGGGTCGGCATCACCACCTCTGACCACCGGCTCCCCGCAAGCGCCACCACCGAGGAGGTGATCGCGCTGGTTGCAGCGCTGGACGCCAGTGACGAGGTCAGCGCGATCCTGCCCCAGATGCCGATGCCCGCGCACGTCGATTCTGAAGCGGTGGTGGAGGCGATCTCGCCGGTCAAGGACGTTGACGGGCTCCACCCTTACAACGCCGGCCGCCTGGCACTCGGCGAGCCACTGGTCAAACCCTGCACCCCGGCCGGCATCATGGAGCTACTGGCTCGGTATGAGGTGCCGGTGGCGGGCCGGAGGGCTGTCGTCGTGGGCCGTAGCAACCTGGTCGGAAAGCCTGTCGCACTGCTCCTTCTCCAGGAGCACGCGACGGTCACGATCTGCCACAGCCGGACCACCGACCTCGCCGCGGTCTGCCGGCAGGCGGACGTGCTCGTGACAGCGGTCGGTAAAACGTTTTACATCGAAGCGGACTGGGTCAAGCCGGGCGCGGCGGTGATCGATGTCGGGGTGAGCCGGCTGAACGGCAACGTGGTCGGCGATGTCGCGGAGGGCGTGGCCGAGGTGGCCGGCTGGCTCACCCCCAACCCGGGCGGCGTCGGCCCGATGACGCGCGCGATGCTCGTCAGCAACACCTATGACGCGGAGGTCCGAAGGCGGCGCTGACCTACGCCGAGTCGGTCGAGTACATCACCGGGCTCGGCCGGTTCGGCATCAAGCTCGGCCTCGATCGGACTCGCGCCATCCTGGAGGCGGTCGGCAATCCCCAGCAGGGCATGCGCGGAGCCCTCATCGCGGGGACCAACGGCAAGGGCTCGACTGCCGCGATGCTGGCCGCGATTCTGCGTCACGCGGGCCACACCGTGGGCACCATGCCGAGCCCCCACCTCAGCTCCTACACGGAGCGGATCCAGGTCGACGGCACCCCCATCGCTGAGGATGACTTCGCCACCGCGGTGGAGCTCCTGCGGCCCCGCCTGGAGGGGATCGCGGCTGAACTCGGTCCGCCGACCGAGTTCGAGATCCTGACCGCGGTGGCGATCAACCACCTCGCTCAGCGCTGCGACCGGCTCGTCATCGAGGTCGGCATGGGAGGCAGGCTCGACGCGACCAACGTGCTCGACCTCGGCCTGGCGGTGATCACCAACGTCACGCTCGACCACCAGCAATACCTGGGCGACACCGTCGCCCGGATTGCGGCCGAGAAAGCCGGGATTATCAAGCCCGGCAACACGGTCATCACCGGGGCCGAGGACGAGGCGCTGACAGTCGTCGAAAAGGCGGCGGCGAGCGCCGGCGCGCCGCTCTGGCGACTGGGCCACGAGCTCCGGTTGGAGGCGCGCTGGGCGGGTTGGGACGGGTCGGAGATCGACGTCTCCGGTCCGGGCTTCGCCCATCGCGGCCTCCCCGTGCCACTTCTCGGGAGCCACCAGGCGACCAACGCTGGGCTGGCCGTCGCGGCTGCCCATTTCCTCGGCGAAGCGCCCGACGGTCTGGCAGAGGCGCGCTGGCCGGGACGCCTGGAATTGGTCGGTGACAACCCGCCGGTGCTTCTCGACGGCGGCCACAACCCCGCCGCGCTGGCGCGGCTGGCGGAGGACGTACCGCGGCTGGCGGGCGGCCGGCCGGTGACCGTGGTGTTCGGGATGATGGCCGACAAGGACGTCGCCGCCGGCCTGGCCGAGCTCCGCCACCTCCGGCCGGCCGGAGTCGTCTTTACGGCCGCCCAGAGCCCCCGTGCTGCACGGCCCGAGGACCTGGCCGCCGCCTGGGGCGCCGGCGAGGTCGTCCTGCCGGCGGCGGCCGCCGCGGAGCGCGGCGTCGAGCTCGCGGGCCCCGGGGGCCTGGTCCTCGTCTGCGGCAGCCTCTACGTGGTCGGCGAGGTCAGGCCGGCGCTGGTCGGGGAACGCCGATGATGCCACTCGTCCGCACACACTCCAGGCCCCGGTCCTCGAGCGCCCAGATCAGCCGGTTGATCCCGATCGAATCGGAGGGCACGTGGCCGGTCACGATGAAGTTGCAATCGTCCCGCGCCTCCGCTCGCAGCCGCCCGAAGTCGGCCTCGTCGATGTGCATCGCGAGGATCGTGTTGACCCCGGCGTCGTAGTAGGTCCGGAAGACCGGATAGCCCCCGTTGGTGCCACCGGCCATCGCGACCGCCGTACGTCCGACGCGGTTCTCGGGCTCTCCGATCCACGCCTCTGGCTTGACCAGCGAGCCCTTCATCTCCGGCACCTCGCCGAGGACGCCGAGAAGCTCGGCGACGGTCGTCTCGGCGCCCATCGTCCGTCGCACGATGTCCTGCACGAAGCGGCGGGCGACAATGTCCGGCGGAAGGTGGATGTTCAGCAGCGGCAGGCCGATCAACCTGGCGGTGTCGAGCACCCGGTTGTGATTCAGGAGATGGCGGCGCCGGTGGACGGTCGACACTCGCTCCGCCACCGCCGCCCGGGCGACCGGCTCCGCGATACCCTCCTCCATCATCTGGGCGACCTGGCGCCAGATGACCTCGGTGAATTGCACGCTGGCCCCACCGTCTCCGACCGGGTGGTGAACGACGACGACATCGAACCCGGCGTCCCGCGCGTAGAGGACCTCGCCAACCTCGATGTCGACTCCGAAGAGGGCCCGCTTGAGCCCGGTGCCGGGGATGTGGACCGCCGAGTCGGCAGGCACCTCGGCGAGGCCTGCCAGCTGCAGGGCGACCGCCATGATGTCCGCCGTGTCCATCGCTCGGCAGCGTAGTGGATCGGGTTGCCGCGGCATTCGGCTTCCCCTTTCGGCCGGGCGCGGCGCGGGCCTGGCTGATCGGGATCCCCCTGGTGGTCCTGCTGCCTTTCGGGCTGGTGCCGCTGCTCGGGTACTCGGTTGCCGTGGTCCGCAGCGCGGCAGCCGACCCAGAGGCGGGTCCGCCGCCGTGGGGGCCGTTGCCCCGGCTCCTGGGCGAGGGATTGGCGGTGGCGATGGTCCTGGCCGTCCTGACCGCGCCCTTCGCCGCCGGCGCCGCCCTGCTCGCCCCGTGGATCACCGCCCATCTCGCCGCCCAGCCCACCGACACCTTCATTCGCGCCGGGCTGGGCCTGGTGCTCGCCGGCGCGGCGGCCGCCCTCCCCTGGGGGATACTCCTGCTGGTGCTGATGCCGCCCGCGACTGCCCGCTTCGCCCGGACCGGGTCGCTCACCGACCTCATCGACCCGAGGCCGTCGCTGGGAACGATCGGCCGCCGGTTCCCGACCTGGAACCTGGCCGTGGTCGCGATCGTGACGGCCTGGGGGATCGGGTTCTGCGGCCTCGGGCTCGCCCTCCTCGGGGTGGTGCCCGGGGTCCTCTACGCGATGCTGGTCTCGGCCCACGCCACCGCGACCCTGGCCGATGGCTGAGAAGATCTGGCCGATCGGTGACGCGACCCTCCTGGTCGAGCTCGGCTCACGCATCGACACCGCCCTCAACGCCCGCTGCCACGCCCTCGCCGCGGCTCTCGAGAAGCGCTCCGGGGTGCGGGAGGCCTTTGCCGGCTACTCGACCGTCACCGTTCACTACGACCCCGACCGGACCAGCTTCAGCGCCATCGGGTCCGCGGTGGCAAAGCTGCTCCGGGAGAAGGCACGGGTCGGCCCCAGCGGGCGCCTGCACCGGATCCCGGTCAGCTACGACGGCCAGGACCTGGCCGAATCGGCTGACCTCCTCGGGCTCACCGCGGCCGAGCTCGTCCGGCTCCACAGCCAGCCCATCTATCGCGTCTTCATGGTCGGTTTCGTACCCGGCTTCGCCTACCTGGGGCCGCTTCCGCCGGCGCTCCAGCTGCCCCGGCGGCGGGTCCCCCGCACCCACGTCCCCGCCGGGTCGGTGGCGATGGCGGGGGAGCAGACCGGCGTCTACCCCCTTCCGACTCCGGGTGGCTGGCATCTGATCGGCCGGACCTCCCTCCCGATGTTCCTCGCCGAGAACGACCCGCCCAGCCTCCTCCGCCCGGGTGACCGGGTGAAGTTCCACCCGGTCTAGCCGCAGATGGCCAGGAGCTCGCTCAGCGAGCCGGTGCTGAAGGTCGAGAAGCCCGGGTTGCTGACCGCGATCCAGGACCTCGGCCGGCCCGGACACCGCAAGTTCGGCGTCCCGCCCTCCGGCGCCATGGACCGCTTCGCGCTTGCCGCAGCGAACCGGCTGGTTGGCAACCCGGACGGGGCGGCGGCCCTCGAGTGCGCCCTCAACGGACCGATGCTGCTGGCGCTTCAGCCATGCCTGGTGGCGGTGACGGGGGCCGACTTCACGCCCTCCGTCAACGATGCGGAGATACCCCTCTGGACGGGTGTCTACCTCGCCGCCGGCGAGCGCTTGAGCTTCACCGGCCGGCGCTGGGGAGCCCGCTGCTACGTCGCGGTTGCGGGAGGGCTGGCAGGCGCGCGCTGGCTGGGCTCGCTGGCGACCTACCTGCTGGTGGAGAAGGGCGGCTTCGACGGCCGCACCCTGGAGGCGGGTGACACCCTCGCGCTGGCCGGGCCGGCGCCGCGGCCGCTGATCGCCGGCCGCCACCTCTCGCGCCGGCTGCTGCCCGAGTATGGCCGTGCTCCGGCCCTCGCCGCGGTGCCCGGTCCGCACCACGCCCGTCTCGACCGCAGCTCGCGAACCTCCCTCTGGAAATCACCCTTCGAGGTCAGCCGCGACGCGGACCGGATGGGCTTTCGGCTCCAGGGCCCACAGCTTCAGATGAAAGGCGCCGAGCTGCTCTCGATCGGGCTCACCGCTGGCGCCGTCCAGCTGCCGATCGGCGGGCAGCCGATCCTGCTCATGGCCGACCACCAGACCGCCGGCGGCTACCCGGTGATCCTCGGGGTGACGCGGGCCGCGCTGCCGCTGGCGGCGCAGCTGCTGCCCGGCGAGCAGCTGACCTTCCGGGAGACCTCAGTGGGCGAGGCGCAGGACGAATGGCGCCGGCTCCGGGCCGCCCTCGACCAGATCGCCTAGCGGCTCAGGTCTTCTTTTTCAGCCGTGCTGCCGGCTTGGCCGGCTTGGCCCGCTTCCCGGCCCCAACGTCATCGCCGCCGATCTTGCGGGCCTCGGCCAGCACCTGATCGGTGTCGGGCAGGCGCTGCTCCGGGCTGGTGACCCAGCGCCAGCGGACCTTCATCTCCGGGTCGAGGATGAAGATGGTTCGCCGGGGGACCCCGTCGTACCCCTCCATGTCGGTGCGTCGGACGCCCCAGGCGTCGACCATCTTCCGCTCGAAGTCGGCGATCAGCTCAAAGGGCAGCCCGCCCAGCTCCTTGGAGAACGCCTGGTGGGAGTAGACGCTATCGACGCTGACGCCGTAGAGGGCGACATTTGCCTCCTGGAAGTCGCCGAACCGGTTCCGAAACTCGGAAAGCTCGTTCCGTCAACCCGGGGTGAAGTCGAGGACGTAGAACGCGATCACGGTCGCGCGGCTGCGCTTCACGGCCTCGGACAGCTGGACCGGGCTGCCCCCGCTGGCGGGCAGTTCGAAGTCGGGTGCGGTGTCGCCTACGTCAAGCATCTCGTCAAAGGTTACCGGCGCAGGTGACCGGTCGTGATGCCAGCCTCGCGGAGGCCGGCGCGGATCGCGGCCGCGACGTGCTCTGACCCCGGCGAATCGCCGTGGACGCAGATGGTGTCGTAGTCGCCCGAGCGGGCGAACCGGATCGCCTGGGCAACCGCCCCCTCAGGCTCCAGCACGGCTCCCGGCTCGGCCCTCGGCCGGAGCCGGCCGTCGGGCAGGTAGGCGCGGTCGGCGAACCCCTCGCGGTAGCCTGGCAGCCCCGCTCGGGCGGCGGCGGCGAGGATCCCGAACCCGGGCTGGCCGACCAGGCCGACCCCATGCCGGGCGGCGACCCTCGCCAGCGCAGCGGCCGCCTCGGGATCGGCCTGTGCCCGGTGATAGAGCGCGCCATGGGCCTTGATGTAGGCGATCGGGGCGATGGCCGCGAGGGAGGCGACCTGGGCTGCGACCAGCGCCTCGTAGTCGGCCGGCCCGATGCCGGTCTCGACCCGCCCGTAGCTTTCGCGATCGTCGTACCCGGGGTGCGCGCCCACCTCGACGCCCAGCTCACCGCAGCGGCGGCAGACCCGGATCGTCTCGCCGAGCGAGCCGGCGTGGACGCCGCAGGACACGTTCGCGCTGTCGATGTTGGCGAGGATCGCCTCGTCGTGGCCCGCGCCCTCGGCGAGGTCGGAGTTGAGGTTGATCGTCAATGCCCGGTCCGGCCCGCCAGCTGTTCGAGGGCGTGGCCAAGCGCGGGCAGCACGGCGTCCAGGGACTCGGTGGCCCCTCGCTCGCTGCCGGGAAGGTTCAGCACCAGGCAGCGGCCGCGGACACCGGCAATTCCTCGCGACAGGATCGCCATCGGCGTCGAGGCGGCGCCCGCCCGCCTCATCGTCTCGGACAGCCCGGGCACCTGGTAGTCGAGCTCGAGGGCGGTGGCCTGTGGCGTCACGTCGCGCGGCGCGAGGCCGGTGCCGCCGGTGGTGACGACGAGATCGCCGACGGCTTCGCGGAGGGCGGCGCGGATCTTGTCGACCTCGTCGGGCACGATCTGGCTTCCGATCACGTCCATGCCCGCCTCCTGGAGCCGGCGGGCCACCGCGGGCCCGCTGCGGTCCTCAGCCTCACCGGCGGAGCAGCGGTCGCTGACCGTCACTACCCAGGCGGTTGCCGTTTCCAGCCCCCGCTCTTGCCGCCGGTCTTCTCGAGCAGTCGAACCGACTCCAGCCACACGCCCGGCTCCATTCCCTTGACCATGTCGATCACCGTGAGCCCCGCCACGGCGACCGCGGTGAGCGCCTCCATCTCGACGCCCGTGCGCCCGGTGACCCGGGCGGTGGCGAGGATCCGGACGCCGGCGGGGAGCAGCTCGAACTCGAGCTCCACGCTGGTGATCGGAAGGGGGTGGCAAAGCGGGATCAGCTCCGAGGTGCGCTTGGCAGCCATGATCCCGGCGACGCGGGCGACCCCGAGCGCGTCACCCTTCGCGACGTCCGACTGCCGGACCGCCTCCAGTGTTGCCGGAGCCATCCGGACCAGGCACTCGGCCTTGGCCTCGCGGCGCGTCTCGGCCTTGGCGCCGACATCGACCATCCGGGCGGCACCCGACTCGTCGACGTGGGTCAGGCGCGAGGACACGACACTGTGTGTACCACAGATGCGGACAGAGGCCGTTCTCTTCGACTACGGGCTGACACTCGTCACTTTCGAGTACCCCACCACCGCCCTGGTCGAGGTGCTGGAGACCGTTCGGCCCTGGCTCGGCCCCGAGCCGCCAACCGCGGAATGGCTGTTGTTCCACGTTTTACATCCGCTGGAGCAGGACCTGGACGGGTTCGGTTCGGAGGACGAGATCGACTACCTGGACTTCTACCGCCGCGCTTGGCGCCGGGCGGGCCTGACCCTCTCCGACGACGTGCTGTACCGGATTCTGGACCTCGAGCAGCGGGCCTGGGATCGCTCCGTGCGACTTGTGCCGGGAGCCCTGGACGTCATCGACCGTCTCCGCGCCCGGGGCCTGCTCACCGGTATCTGCTCGAACGCGCCCTTTCCACCCGAGATGATGCAGCGCCAGCTCCGCGCGACAGGCCTCGCCGAGCGGATGGACGCGATCGTCTTCTCGTCCGCGGTCGGACGGCGCAAGCCGAGCCCCGAGCCCTACCGGGCGGCGCTGGCGGCACTCGGCATCCCCGCCGAGCGGGTTCTCTTCATCGGCGACCGGGTCCGCGAGGACTACGAGGGGCCGCTGGCGGTGGGCATGCGCGCCGCTATCGTCTGCCCACCGTTCGGTCCACCGCCGGCGGCGGGAGTCGCCTCCATCGCGACCCTGGCCGGGCTGGAATCGCTGCTGTGAGCCGCCGCCGGCCGGGCCGACTCTGGCTCTTCTTCTATGGCCGCCGGCGGCGGGGCTTCCCCGGGCTCCTGGTCGGCGTGCTGGCTTTGGCGATCCTCCTCGGCCTGACCTTCGCGTCCCGAGCCGGGACCGCGATCAGCTACTGGATCGGGATCGGATTCCTTGTCCTGATCGCGCTGCTCGCGCTGGCGGCGCTGGCGGTGGCCCTGGCAGCCTCGCTGCGCCCGCCCGGCGGGCGATGAGAGCCGCTGCGGTGCCGGCCCCGATCCCGTTGTCGATGTTGACCACGGTCAGGCCGGTGGAGCAGGACTGGAGCATGGTCAGGAGGGCCGCCTCCCCCTCGCCTCCGGCGCCGTAGCCGGTCGGGACCGGCACCCCGATAACGGGCGCGTCGACCAGTCCGGCGACGACGCCGGGAAGGATGCCGTCCATGCCCGCCGCGACGACGAACACGTCGGCCCGCCATCCGACCAGCTCGACCAGCGGCTCGAGCAACCGGTGAAGCCCGGCGACGCCGACGTCGAAGACCTGCCGTGTCTCCACGCCGGCGGCCTCGAGCACCATCCGCGCCTCCTCGGCGACCACCCAATCGGAGGTCCCCGCGCTGATGATCGCGGCCCGGCCGCCGCTTGGCTCGGGCTGGTGACCGGGGCGGCGGACCAGGGCCGAGCGGGGCCCGTAGCGATGGACCTCGAAGCCCTGCGCCGCGACCTCGAGGGCGCTCCAGTGGTCCGGCCCGAGGCGACTCCCGAGCCCCTGTCCCTGCTCGCGGGCCAGCGCGACGATCAGCCGCGCGGCTGCATCGGGCGGCTTGCCTGCCGCGAGGACGACCTCCGCGATCCCTCGGCGGGCCGTCCGGCCGAGGTCGACGCGGGCCTGGCCGGCGAGCTCGAGCAGCTGCGTTCGGCGGATCTCCTCCAGCGTTTCGTCGACCGTCAGTTCGCCGGCCAGGAGCCGGGCCAGCATTCTCCTCATGCGAGCATCATCGAGCTGATGATCGACGAATCGGCGATCCGGTGGCGGGTCGAGGCGGAGGCGGGCTCCTGCTCCGCGTGGTCGAACGGCCCGGCGGGTGTCGGCTGCATCGAGAGCCAGACCGGCTGAATCCGGGGGCATAATGGGGTCGCGAGGATGAACATGATCGACTACATCCGCGACCGCGCGCGCTACTACAACTGCCCGGTCTGCGGCCGCAACCTGCGGGCCTGCGAGGTCCGGATGCTCAATCACCAGGAGGACCGGTTCACAGTCCAGGTGACCTGCGCGGCCTGCAAGGTCAGCTTTGTCGTGGTGCTCGCCATCCAGGGTTCCGGTGTCGAGGCGATGCTCGAGGCCGACGACGAGCTGGTGATCGAGGAGGTCTTCTCGGCAACGCCGGTCCGCGCCGGCTCAGAGCCGATCGAAGCCGACGAGATCCTCGACGTCCACCTCCTGCTGAAGGACTTCGAGGGCTCGCTCGACGACCTCCTCAAGGCCCCCCACCGCAGTCGCTAGCCGGGCCGGTCGCGTCTACCTCGACCACGCCGCCGGCACCGACCTCCTGCCCGAGGTCGCTGAGGCCCTGACGCAGGTGCCGGCGGGCAACCCCTCCAGCCCCCACGGCGAAGGGCGGGCGGCGCTGACAGCGCTCGACCGGGCGCGCGACATGGCGGCCGGCGCCCTCGGCGTCGATCCCGCCGAGATCGTCTTCACCGCCTCCGGAACCGAGGCCGTCAACCTGGCCATCCTCGGTGCGGGCCGGCGCCTCCCACCCGGCCGGCCGGTGGTGACCTGGGCCGCCGAGCACCAGGCCGTCCTCGGCGCCGTCCGCCACCTCCAGCTCGAGGGCCGGTCGGTTGAGATCCTCCCCGTGGATGGGGAGGGCCGTAATTCAGAGTCGGACCTGCCGGGTGCCGGCCTGATCTCAACCTCCCTCGCCAACAACGAGGTCGGGACGCTCCAGCCTCGCGTCCACGCCCCGGGCGCGATCGTTCACCTCGACGCCTGCCAGGGACCCCAGTGGATCGAAGTGGACCTCCGCGGGGTCGACCTCGCCTCCTTCTCGGGCGCCAAGATCGGCGCCGGTCGGGGCGGTCTGCTCTTCGTCCGCGGCGGCGTCCGGCTCGAGCCCCTCCAGTACGGCGGCCCGCAGGAGCGCGGCCGGCGCGCCGGACGCGAGGATGTCTCCGCCGCGGTTGCCGTCGCGGCCGCCCTTGCCGCCTGCGCCGAGCAGCACAGGGCCCGGAATGAGGCAGTGCGACCTCTCGGTGACCGGCTCCGTCGGGCGCTGGAAGCCGCCGGTGGCCGCCTCACCGGGGGCCGTCCCGGCCTTCCCAACCATGCCTCGGCCATCTTCCCCGGCGCTCGGGGCGAGGATCTCCTGCTCGCCCTCGACCTGGCCGGCGTCGCCGCTTCGAGTGGTTCCGCCTGCGCCAGCGGCTCCCTCGATCCGTCCCACGTCCTGCTCGCCCTGGGTCTCACCCTCGGCGAGTCCCTGAGCGGCCTCCGGCTCAGTGCCGGCTGGACCACGAACGAGGCCGACCTCGAGCGCGCCGAGCAGGTCCTGCGGTCGGTCCTCGCGCCCCTGGTCCGAGCTTGAGCGACGTCGAGTCGGAGCTCGTCAGGCTCCGCGCCGAGCGCCGGGACGTGGTGGTGGCAACCGTCGTCAGCATCGACCGGGAGCCTCCCAGCCGGCCGGGCGAGAAGATCCTGGTCGACCGCTCGGGGGCACTCGCCGGAACTCTCGGCTGCTCCGAGTTCGACGCCGCCGCGAAGGCCGACGCTGCCCACTTCCTGGATGCCGGCAGGCCGGGCCTTCGCACCTATGCCCATGACCTGGGCACGATCGAGGTCTACCTCGAGCCTTACCTCGCCAGCCCGACGCTGATCGTCCTCGGTGACACCCCGGTCGCGCGCGAGCTTCTCGAGTTGAGCCGTCGAGTCGGCTTTCATGCCACCACGGAGGTGGGCGAGGCGGGGCCAGGCACCTATGCGGTGCACACCGACCACGACGACCCGGGCCTTCCCGACGCGCTGGCCAGGGTGCTCCGGGCCGGGCCCCGGTTCGTCGGCGTGATGGGAAGCCGCCGCCACACCGGCCACCACCTCGACGAGCTTCGCCGGCGAGGCCTGCCGGAGGAGGCGATCGCCGCGATCCAGAGCCCGGTCGGCCTTGACATCGGGGCGCGGACGGCGCCCGAGATCGCGCTCTCGATCCTCGCCGGCCTGCTCGCCGTCCGCTCCGGCGCCTCCGGGGGGTGGAAAAGCTAACCCGGCAGGTTGCCTCATCCCGCCCCACCGAATTAACCTGCCAACGGCATGCCGATCCAGCCCGGTGCTCGGTGCTTACGAGGTCCATGAGTTCCTCGGCCAGGGCGCCATGGGCACTGTCTATCGCGCCTACCACGCGGGGCTGGCCCGGACCGCCGCGGTCAAAGTCCTCCAGGCGCTTGCCCCCGACCCCGACGCCGCGGCGCGGTTCCGTCGCGAGGCGCAGGCGATCGCCCAGCTGCGCCATCCCAACGTTCTCAACGTCTACGACTTCGGAGAGCACGAGGGAACGCCCTACATGGTCGTCGAGTACATACCGGGCGGTTCCCTGAGCGACCGCCTGAAGGCCGGCGAACGCTTCGACAGGCCGACTTCGCTGCGCTTCCTCGCGGGCATCGCCGCCGGTCTCGACTACGCCCTCGGGATGGGCATCATCCATCGCGACGTGAAGCCGGCCAACGTCCTCGTCGACCGCAACGGAAACCCGGTGCTGGGGGATTTCGGGCTCGCCAAGCTGCTCCAGCAGGCGTCGGTAAAGACCATCAGCGGCGTCACCACCGGCACCCCGGCCTACATGTCGCCCGAACAGGTGATGGGCGCGACAGTCGGCCCGGCAGCGGACACCTACGCGCTGATGACGATGGCCTACGAGTTCCTCGCCGGGACGATCCCCTTCGAGGGCGAGGGCATGCTCGAGCTCCTCTACGCCCACGTCCACCGCGAGCCACCTCCCGCCTCGAGCCGGAACCCCGAGCTCTCGCCGGCGGTCGACGCCGTGCTCGCCCGCGGCCTCGCCAAGGACCCCGTCGCACGCTGGGAGAGCGGGAGTGCCCTGGTCGGCGCCCTCGCGGAGGCGCTCGCGCCACCACCTCCGGTCGAGGCGACGATGCCCATCCCGACGCCGGTGCGCACGGCGCCCGACTACGTCTTCCCCCGGGCGGCACCGCCGAGGTCGCGGCGACGACTGCTCCTCGCCGCGGTGGCCGGCCTCCTCGTCATCGCCCTGCTCCTGGGCGTCCTGGCGGTCGTGTCGCGCCCCCGTCCCTCGGTGACGCTGTCGGCGTCGACGGTGGCCCAGGGGGTTCCCTGACGGCCGCCTTCGCCGGCTTCCGGGCGGGCCAGTCGGTGGACGTCTACCTCGGCACCAATGCCAAGCTGGCAACGGTCAAGGCCGACTCACAGGGTCAGGCCGCCTACGAGCTGCCCGTTCCACGTCTCCTGGCGGTGGGGCAGCACGAGATCAGGGGCTGCGTCGGGACCGCCTGCGTCCAGTCGTCTTTCACTGTCCGCCGGGCGGGCTGAGGTTCAGAAGACCTCCGTTCGGAGCAGGTCGTCGAGCGTCTCACGCCGCCGGATGACGCGCGCCGCGCCGTCCTTCACCATCACGACCTCGGGCCGGGGGATGCCGTTGTAGTTGCTCGCCATCGCCAGGCAGTAGGCACCCGTGGCGGGGACGCAGAGAACGTCGCCGGAGCTGACCGGCGGCAGGTCGGCGTCGCTGATCAGGATGTCGGTCGATTCGCAGTACTTGCCCGCGATCGTCACCCGGCCCGTCGCCGGAGCCTCCGGCTCGGCCGCCTTGAGGACCTCGTAGCGGGCCCCGTAGAGCTTGGGCCGGATGTTGTCGCCCATCCCGCCGTCGACCGCGACGTAGCGGCGGACGCCGGGGATGTCCTTGATCGACCCGACCGTGTAGAGGGTCACGCCGGCGGGCCCGGCGATCGAGCGGCCGGGCTCGACCACCAGCCGCGGCGGCGAGATCCCGCGGCGGGCGCTGCCGGACTCGAGGACGCCCCGAAGCGTTTCCACGAAGTCGCGCGGGGTGGGCGGGTCATCGGCCCCGGTGTAGGCGATGCCGAGGCCGCCCCCGGCGCCCAGCACTGCCGGCTCGAAATCGAGGTCCCGCTTCAGTTCGGCGACGAGGTCGAGCATCACCTCCATCGCGGCGGCGTGGGCGCGGAGGTCGAAGATCTGCGATCCGATGTGGGAGTGAAGGCCAACGAGGTCGATCCGGGGGTGCGCCAGCGCCTGCTCGATCGCAGCCCGCGCCTGGCCGTTCTCGATCGAGAAGCCGAACTTGGAGTCGAGCTGGCCGGTCGCGATGAAGTCGTGGGTGTCGGGCTTGATCCCCGGAGAGATCCGCAGCTCGGCGCGCACCCGCCTCCCCCTGGGCACCACCCGGTCGAGGAGCTCGAACTCGTAGGAGCCGTCGATCACGATCGTGCAGCCGGACCGTGCCGCGAGCTCGACCTCCCCGGCCGATTTGTTGTTGCCGAGAAAGTAGATCCGCTCAGCCGGGAAGCCCGACTTGAGGGCGAGGTGGAGCTCGCCCGCGGAGACCACGTCGAGCCCGAGGCCCTCGTCGGCGACGATGCGAAGGAAGGCGGGGCTCGCAAACGCCTTGGCCGAGTAGAGAACCTCGCCCGCGCCGCCCATCGCCCTGATGAACTCGGCTGCCCGCTGGCGGACGGTGGCCTCGTCGTATACGTAGAGAGGTGTGCCGTGCTCCCGGGCGAGGTCGACGAGGTCGCAACCACCGACCTCCATGTGCCCGCGGGAGTTGACCCGATAGGTGATCGGGAAGAGCATTACGGTCCCGCGGGCGGGGAGGCGGTCCTCAGTTGGCCGAGCAGGCGCCCCCGCAGCAACCGGGGCCGCAGCCTCCGCCACGGCCGAGGCTCACCGGCTCCTTGCCGGCCTCGGACGACCCGAAAGCGGCGAAGCTCGAGATCATGACGCTGGTGCGGGTCGACTCGCAGGTCGGGCAGACCTGCTTGCGCTCGCGATTCTGGAAGGACGTCAAGAGGTCGAACTTGCCCGTGCAGTCGGCGCATGAATACTCGTAGAGCGGCATGAACGAGATTCTATTCAACCTGATCTCCTCCTGGCCAGGGCTGGTGGCGCGGCCAGACCGCGCCCTCCTCGAGGACTCGCTGGTCCTGCTCGACTTCCTTCCCTCGGGACCGCTCCGCGTCATCGACGTGGGCAGTGGCGGAGGCCTGCCCGGGCTTCCCCTCAAGATCGCCCGGCCCGAGCTCCGGCTGAGCCTCCTGGAGGCGAACCGGCGCAAGGCCGCATTCCTGGTCCAGACGACGGCCAGGCTCGGGCTGCATGACGTGGAAGTGATCGCGCGGCGCGCGGAGGAGGCCGGCCGGGATCCGCGCCATCGCGAGGCCTACGACTTCGCGCTCGCCCGTGCGCTGGCGCCGATGCCGGTGCTGGCCGAGCTCTGCCTCCCCTTCGTGACCATCGGCGGCCGGCTCCTCGCAATGAAGGCGGACTCGGTCGCCGAGGCGGAGGCCGCTCGCAGTGTGATCGAATTGCTCGGAGGCGAGCTGGTCTCGGTCAGCGCCGCGGCGTCCCGGGCGCGATCGCTGGGCCAGGTCGTCGTGGTCGAGAAGGTTCGCCCGACGCCACCCGAATACCCGCGGCGCCCGGGCGTGCCGGGACGGCGGCCGCTGGCTGGCTAAGCTTGGGGCGTGCAGACGGTCGCACGCGACACTCTCGTCATCGCCGGCCAGGAGCTCCGCTCCCGGCTCTTCGTGGGCACCGGCAAGTACCGCTCCGACGAGGAGATGCTGGCTTCGCTCGAAGCTTCCGGCTGCGAGCTGGTCACCGTCGCCCTCCGGCGCCTCGACCTCGACCACCCGGCCAAGAAGACGATCCTCGACGTGATCGATTGGAAGCGGTACCGAATCCTGCCCAACACCGCCGGGTGCCAGACCGCGGAGGAAGCGGTCCGGATCGCCCGGCTGGCGCGCTCGATGGGGCTTTCCGATTGGATCAAGCTCGAGGTGATCCCCGACCCGCGCTATCTCCTGCCGGACGCCGAGGAGACCCTCAAGGCGGCTCGGATCCTGGTCGGTGAGAACTTCGCCGTCCTTCCCTACATCAACGCCGACCCAATCCTCGCACGCAAGCTGGAGGAGATCGGCACCGTCACGGTGATGCCGCTCGGCTCGCCGATCGGCTCCGGCCAGGGCCTCCAAACGCTCTCGCAGATCCGCCTCATCATCGAGAACGCGCGGGTGCCGGTGGTTGTCGACGCCGGGATCGGTGTCCCATCCGACGCCGCGCTGGCCATGGAGATGGGGGCAGACGCGGTCCTCGTCAACACCGCGGTGGCGGCGGCCACGCGCCCGGCACTGATGGCGGAGGCGCTGCGGCTCGGCGTCGATGCCGGCCGGAAGGCCTTCGCGGCGGGGCGGATGCCGCGCCGGGACGAGGCCGCAGCCAGCTCGCCAACCGAGGGGATATCGCGCCGCGGTTGACCGTCCCGGTGCTGATGGCGGTCACCGACGGGGTTGAGGCCGGGCTGCACGCCGCCAGCCGGGGCGCGTCCCACCTGCTGCTGAGGATGCCGGGAGCGGACGCCCGCACCCAGTACGAGGCCCTGCTTCGGTTGGTCGCCGCCGCACCGATCCCAGTTCTCGCCCGGGGCCGGCCCGACCTCGTCTTGGCGGCCGGAGCGGCCGGCGTCAACCTCCCGGAAGGCGACCTGCCGGTGGCCGCCGCCCGCACCCTGTTGGGCCCACATCGGCTCGTCGGCCGTTCAGTGCACTCGGTGGGGGAGGCCGCCGCGGCCGCCGCGGAAGGCGCCGACTTCGTCCTTTTCGGTCCGGTTTTCGAGACTCCGACCCATCCCGGCCGGGCGGCCCTCGGCACCGATGCGCTGGCGGAGGTCGCGCGGGCGGTGGCGATCCCCGTTCTCGCGATCGGCGGCGTCGACCGCGAGCGCGCCGCCGCCTGCCTGGCGGCGGGTGCCGACGGCTATGCAGCGATCCGGTTCTTCCGGGATCCTGTCGGGTGATCCGGCTCCTGATCAACGGCAAGGAGGTGGAGCTGGCCGGGCCGACCCGGCTGGGCGATTACCTCGCCGGCCTCGGTGTGGACCCGCGAGGGGTTGCGGTCGAGCTCAACGAGCGGATCCTGGAACGATCGGAGCTGACCGGCACGACGCTGGTCGAAGCCGATGTGGTCGAGATCGTGCGCATGGTCGGCGGCGGCTCGGGGAGCGGGTTGGGACATACTCCGACAAGGCCATGACTGACAAGGAGAAGGCGGCCGAGGAGCAGGTCGATGACGATCGTCTGCTCCCCGGCGAGAAACCGGCGTCCAGGCATCCTGAGGACGCGCTGCACTGGGCCGAGGTCTACCGCGAGCTGTGCGACTTCAAGGAGCGCGCGCTGGAGCGGATCGCGATCGAGAGCATCGCTCTCGGCGCCGAGGCAAGAAAGGAGATCGAGGCGACCGACCTGATCGTGCTGCGGGTCGAGCGCGACCGCTTCCGGCGTCGGGCCGAGTTCTGGCGGGAGCGCTATCGCCGGTTCGCCGACGCTCAGTAGCCGTCAGCGCTCGGCAAGCAGCTCCCGGATCGCCTCCTCGGCGATCGCACGCTCGTCCCACGGCTCGCGCCCGGCGGCGGTCAGCATCGACCTCTCATGCCCCTTGCCGGCGAGGAGCACGGTGTCCCCCGGACCTGCCATCTCGATCGCACGCCAGATTGCGACCCGGCGGTCGAGGATGATGTCGTAGTCGCGCCCGGCGACCTTTCCCTCTGCCCCGGCTGCGACCTCGCGAGCGATCTGGGCCGGGTCCTCGTCGACCGGGTCGTCAGTGGTGATGATGAAGAAGTCCGCGGCCTCGGCCGCGGCCAACCCCATCCCCGGCCGGTCGTGGTCACTGCGGGCCGTGCTGCCGAAGACCGTCAGCAGCCTTCCCGGCGTCAGCGGTCGAAGCTCGCCCAGGGCGCTTCGCAAAGCTCCGGCGGAATGCGCGAAGTCGACGAAAACGGAGAAAGGCTGGCCGAGGTCGACCCGTTCGAGGCGGCCGGGGACGCCCTTGAACGTTGTGAGACCAGCCGCCACCTGTTCCACGCTGAGACCGAAAGCCAGGCCGACACCGGCAGCGGCCAGCGCGTTGTAGACGTTGAAGCGTGCCGGTAGGGCCAGCTCTACGGGCGCCTCGCCCTCGGCGGTCGCAAGGCGGAAGCTGCAGAAATCGCCGCAGAGCAGGCCGCGGGCGGTGATGTCAGCCTCGCCCTTCAGGGAATAGCTCCAGCGGCGCTCGATCGGCCGCGCGCTGAGCACCGCCCAGCTGGCGTCGTCCCGGTTCAGCACCGCTGTCTTGGGAACGCCCTTCTCGTCACCCGCGGCGCAGAGGTCGATCAGCCTCGCCTTTGCCGCCACGTACTCCTCCCAGGTGGAGTGGTAGTCGAGGTGGTCATGCCCGACGTAGGTGACCGCGACCGCGTCGAAGTCGCAGGCCCCGACGCGCTCCTGGACCAGGGCATGGGAGGTCACCTCGAGGACGACCTGACCGATCCCGGCCTCCACCATCCGGGCCAGCCAGGCCTGCAGGTCGGGCGCCTCGACGGTGGTCTGGCCCGACTCGTTGTGGTCGCGGGTGCCGCTCAGCTGGAAGGCGACGGTGCTCATCGAACCGGTCCGGAGGCCCGCGGCCTCGAGGACGTGAGCGGCCATGTGGGTGGTTGTGGTCTTGCCGTCGGTGCCGGTGACGCCGGCCACCCGGAGCCGCCGCGCGGGGCGGCCGAGCAGGGTCGCCACCAGTTCGGCCAGCCCGCTTCGGGTCGAGGGCATCCGCAGGGTCGGCGTTCCCCCCGGCAGCGTCACCCCGCGCTGGATCGCGACGGCGGCTCCCCGGGCGGCCGCGTCGGCCGCGAAAGAGTGCCCATCGACGGTCAGGCCCGGGACGGCGACGAAGAGGTCTCCCGGGCCGGCTCGGCGGGAATCCTGGAGGACGCGGACGACCTCGGTGTCGGGCCCCGACTCGACGATGGCGCCCGGGACCCCGGCGGCGAGCTCGGTCAGCCTCATCGGGGCCAGCATAATCGGCGCGTGGGAACCATCCTCGGCGGTCGGAGCTTCGACTGGGGCAGTCGCGTCTACCTGATGGGGATCGTCAACGTGACACCCGACTCCTTCAGCGGAGATGGCGTCCTCGATCCCGGCAAGGCTGTCGAGCAGGGGCTCCGGATGGTCGCCGAGGGAGCCGACATCCTCGATGTCGGAGGCGAGTCAACCCGGCCCGGCCACCGGCCGCTGAGTGCCGAGCTGGAGCTGGAGCGGGTGCTTCCCGTGGTCCAGCGACTCGCCCGTGAGGCTGGCGTCCCGGTCTCCATCGACACCTCGAAGCTGGCGGTGGCGGAGGCCGCAGTCGCTGTCGGGGCGGCGCTGATCAACGACGTCTGGGGCCTTCAACGGTCCCCCGGCCTGGCAGCGCTCGCCGCCCGGGAGGGGGCTGGTCTGGTCGTGATGCACAACCAGGAGGGCACCCATTACTCCGACCTGGTGGGCGAGGTGATGACCTCTCTCCGACGATCCCTGGCGATCGCTGAGGAAGCCGGCGTCCCGGCCAGCCGTGTCATCGTCGACCCGGGCATCGGTTTCGGCAAGACGTGGGAGCAGAACCTGGTCGTGCTCCGCCGCCTGGAGGAGCTGAAGGCCCTCGACCGGCCGCTCCTGGTCGGCACCTCGCGGAAATCTTTCATCGGCCGGATCCTCGATCTGCCCGAGGAAGACCGGGTCGAGGGAACGGCCGCGTCGGTGGCCGCCGCGGTGCTGCGGGGCGCGGACCTGGTGCGGGTTCATGACGTCCGCCAGATGGCCCGGGTGGTGCGGGTCGCGGAGGCCCTGCGGTGACGGTCTGCTACCTGGGCCTCGGCTCCAACCTCGGCGACCGCAGCCAGAACCTGGACCGGGCGCGGATCGAGCTCGAGGCGCGCGGCGCTCGTGTCCTCCGCCAGAGCTCGGTCCACGAAACGGAGCCCTACGGCGTTCTCTCCCAGCCCCGCTTCCTGAACCAGGTGCTGGAGGTGGACTGGCAGGGCACGCCGCGGGAGCTGTTGACCACCGCCAAGGCGGTCGAGGCTGCGGTGGGCCGGACGGAGACGTTTCGCTGGGGGCCCCGCGAGATCGACGTCGACATCCTCATTTTCGGTGACCTGGACGTCAGGGAGGAGGGCCTGACAATCCCACACCAAGGCCTCGCCGAGCGAGACTTCGTGCTCGCTCCGCTCCACGAGCTTCGTCCCGACATACTGGCCTCATGAGGCGGCTCCGGATCGCGTGGCTGGGCCACCAGTCGGCCAGCCTCGGCGGTGGAATGGCGACCTACTCGCACGAGATCGTCGGTGGGCTCCGCCGGATGGGCCACCAGGTGACCTTCTTCCACAACGCCGACCCCAGCGGCGAAGGGCCAGAGGAGAGCAGCGAGTCGGTCTCGCTGGCATCGGTCAACGTCCCCCTCGTCAAGCCGCTGGTGCTCTCGCCCGGCCGGGCCAAGCGGAAGCTGGTCGACCGTCTGCGCCAGCGAGAGTTCGACGTCATCCATGCCTCCTTCTGGTTTTCGAGCATGGACTTCGATCTGCCCAAGCTGAGCCGCGAAGTTGGCATTCCCCTGGTCGCCACCTTCCACGTCGCCTTCGACAACCGGCTCAGCCTCTGGGGCGGAATCACCAGCGGGACCTACCGGCTCTACGCTCCAACGCTGGCGAAATGCGACCGCGTGATCGTCTTCGGCCCTGCGCAGCGCGACATCCTGGTCAACCTCGGCGTGCCGGAGCCGATCATCCGGATCCTGCCCAACGGAGTCGATGTGGAGCGCTACTGCCCCGGCCCCTCCGACCGACGACAACGCTTCGGTGCCGACCGGCTCTTCGTCTACATGGGGAGGGTCGACTCGGAAAAGAACGTCGACGTGCTGCTCGAGGCATTCCTCGACTGCGCGCCGCCCAGCCGCTGCAAGCTGCTGATCATGGGCACCGGAACCGAGAAGCGACGTCTGGAGCGGTTTTACCGCGACCCGCGAGTCATCTTCACGGGCCACATCGCTGAGCAGGAGGAGCGAGTGTCGATCCTCCGCGCCGCCGATGGCTTCTTCCTGCCCTCGACCGTCGAGGGACTCTCCCTCTCCATGCTGGAGGCGATGGCCTGCGGTGTCGCGACCGTCGCCACCGATGTCGGAACGGACGGCGAGGCGCTCCGCGGCGCGGGCGTCGTGGTCGACCCGCGCCACCTGGCGATAGAGCTCGGGATGGCTTTTCGCGAGCTGATCGAGCTCCCCTTCCTATCGGTCGAACTGGGACGGCTCGCACGGCAACGGGTGGTCGAACGGTATTCGCTGGAGCGCAATCTGGAAGCGCTCGCCGGGCTCTACGACCAACTGGTCGAGCACTCCCCCGTAAAACGCTCCACAGGCGAGTCGACTTCGTCCTGAACCCGGCCGGCGGTGGCACGAACCCGTGGGTCTGGGTTAGGGTAGCCGCCTCAAGGAGGTCGACCATGAGCTCACAGCGACTCCTCGTCAGCGTCGAATGCGAGACCGGGCGGCGAGAGGTGGCCCTGCCCGGCGACATCCCGATCGCGCGGCTGATGCCCCAGCTGCTCGACGTTTGCGGCGCCGGCAGCGCTGCCACGCCGGAAGAGGGTCAATGGATCCTGCGTCGCGACGGCCACCTGCTGCCGGGGAATCTCACCCTGGAGCAATCTGGCGTGGCGGAAGGAATGGTGCTCACCCTCGACGACCTTTCCGCCACCCCGTCGGAGGGCGAGCACCGATCCATTCCCGCCGCCGAGGCCCCGGCATCGCCCGACGAGGCGACCGCCGGCGTGCCCTTGGCCCTGGCCGCCCCGGGGCAGGTCGCGCTGCCGCGAATGGCGTTGCTGCAGGAACGGCTGCGCGCCGTCGGCGAGGCGGTGATCTCCTCGGACCGCGCCGAACCGGGCTCCCACCGGCTCAGCATCCCGCGCTCGCGAACGGCTCTCGAGCGCGCCCGGGAGGCCTGGCATTCGAGCGACTACAGCAGCCGGTTGGCGGACCTGATCGCCGCCCCCCGGCTGGCCCGCTGCGTGACCATCGCGGTCGTCTCGCCCAAGGGCGGCGTCGGCAAGACGACGACCGCCGCCCTCCTCGGAACCCTCTTCGCGATGATCCGCAGCGACCGGGTGGTTGCGATCGACAACAATCCCGATCACGGGACCCTCGGCCGCTCGCTCGCCGCCGAACACCCGATTTTCGTCGACGACCTCCTCGACGTCATCGACCAGCCGGCCCTCACCGTCACGATGCTCGAGCGCTTCCTCGGCCGAGGTCCGCATGGCCTGCTCGTCCTTCCCGCCCCGACCGACCCTGAGCGCATGGAGCGCCTCGACCGGTCCGCCTATGACCGCGTCATCGGCCGCCTCCAGCAACTGGCCGGCATGCTCATCCTCGACTGCGGAGCCGGGCTTCAGCATCCGGCCACGCGTGCCGCCCTGGCCGCGGCCGACCAGCTCGTGATCGTCTCCGACGCCGACCCGCTGACGGCCGGGATCGTGGCTGAAGCGGCGAGGGCGATGGGAAGCGAGCGCTCCTACACGGTGGTCGTCAACAAGCTCCCTCGCTCAGGCGGCCGGCTCGACATGGAGAGCCTGATCGGTGAGATGGGCTCCGCCCGCGGCGTGATCGGGATCGGCGCCGACGCCGAGGCGGCGGCGCGGGTCACCGACGGCAGCTTCAGCTGGGACGCCGCGCCGGACGACTGGCAGCTCGCCTTCCGCAAGCTCGCCGCAGTGCTGACGGCCGACTGGCAGCAGCTCGACCTCATCGCCTGACTACTGACAGCCGCTGCTAGTGTCCCGTCTCAGAGATTCGTGTGCAAAATCGCATGATGCTGGTTAGGATCTCGTCGGCGCTTTTGACCCAGACGAAGGGCTTGGGGTTCTCGTTGTAGATGAGCAGGTGCTGTTTGATCGCTGCCTCCAAGGCGAGGGTGCTGCGATGAGTACCACGCCGCAACTGCTTCATAGTCAGGTCGGCGAACCAGCGCTCGACCTGATTGATCCAGGACGAGTAGGTGGGGGTGAAGTGAAAGTGGAAGCGAGGATGGCGAAGCATCCACTTGTGGATCAGCGGCGTCTTATGAGTGCCGTAGTTGTCCATGATGAGATGCACCTCAAGGTCGCCCGGGACGGCCTCGTCGACGGTGTCTAGGAAGCTCTTGAACTCGGTCGAGCGGTGGCGCCTATGAAGCTCGCCGGTGACCCCGCCAGTGGCAATATCGAGGGCAGCGAACAAGGTGGTGGTGCCGTGGCGACTGTAGTCATGGGTGCGAGTCTCGGGGAGTCCGGGCCGCATCGGCAGGATCGGCTGAGTCCGGTCCAAGGCTTGGATTTGAGCTTTCTCATCGACGCAGAGCACAAGCGCTCGATCGGGCGGATTGAGATACAAGCCGAAGATGTCACGCACCTTCTCGACCAGCTGGGGGTCGTTGGAGAGCTTGAACGTGTCGGTCCGATGCGGCTGCAGTCCGAAGGCTCGCCAGATCCGATTGATCGTGGGCCGGCTGAGTCCGCTGTCGGCCGCCATCGAGCGGGTGCTCCAGTGGGTGGCCCCGCGCGGAGTCGACTCCAAAGTCTTCACCACCACCTCTTCAATCTGGTCATCCCCGATCTGGCGCGGAGCCCCCACCCGGGGCTCGTCCAGAAGCCCTGCCAAGCGCTTTTCGACGAAGCGACGCCGCCACTTGCCGACAGTCGCGTTGGCGACCTTCACAGCCTTGGCGACCTCAGTATTGGAGCTTCCCTGAGCGCAGCCCAAAACGATTCGAGCTCGCAGAGCCAGACCCTGTCCCGTCTTGCGCCGCGCCGTCCAACGCGTCAGGACTGCACGTTCATCATCGGTCACCACGAGCGCTGCTTTGGGGCGGCCAGTACGCATAGGAAGAGCCCTCGCATCATAGTTAGCTGGAACTCCTTAATTATGACACGAATCTCTGAGACGGGACACTAGGTCCTCGCGCTGGTGAATCGGTAGCCGATCCCCGGCACCGCGAGGATGTAGTACGGGCGTGAAGAGTTGGTTTCGATCTTCCGCCGCAGGTTGCGGATGTGCACGTCGATGAGTCGGGTCTCGATCGGGTATTCGTAACCCCAAACGTGGTTCAGGATCTTCTCCCGGCTCATCACCTTCCCGGCGTGCCCGGCGAGGTAGGCGAGCAGGTCGAACTCGGTATGGGTGAGGTCGATCTCAGCACCCTCTTTGAAGATGCGCCGCTCGTTGATATCGATGACGAGGTCCTTGAACTCGAGTCGGCCCGCGATTGTCTCCGTCGTCTCCAGGCGCGCCTTGCGCAGGTGAGCGGTGACTCGCGCCAACAGCTCCCGCATGCGGACCGGCTTCACGACGTAATCGTCGGCGCCGATCTCGAGGCCAACCACGACGTCGATCTCCTCACCCCGGCTGCTGACCATCAGGATCGGGACCTTGGGGTCGGAGCGCCGGATGCTCCGGCAGACGTCGAGCCCCGAGCCGTCGGGCAGCACCGCCTCCAGGAGGACCAGGCTTGGCCCCCTCTCCTCGAACTCGCGGACGCCGTCCGCAGCGTTGTCCGCCTCGATCACCTGGTAGCCGAACTGCTCGCAGTTCGCGCGCAGCTCGCGTCGAAACGCGGGGTCTCCATCGACGATCAGCACCCGCGGAGACCCGAGCTCCTGCGGGAGGGCTTCAACTTCCAATCTGTACCTCGAGCCTCAACTGCGGTCCCCGGGGCAATCTAGCTCACCTCCGCCGCCGGCATCAATCACCCCGATGAAGAAGCCGGCCCAGGCGCCGGCGGGCGCGCTCGGTCGCCTCCCCGACGCCGTGCCGCAACTCGCTCAGGACCAGGTCCCAGCATCCGACGTACTCGACCAGCTCGCCGTTGAAGCCCGATTTGAACTCCCAAAGGCCGTACCAGGGATGAGTCCGGTCGGGACCGGGCGGAACCCCCCAGAGGTCGTAGTCGCGACAGCCGGCGCCGATCGCCGCCCGGATCGCGGCCCACTGGGCGGCGTAAACGGGCTTCAGCTCCCGCCTCTCTCCGTTGGAACCGGAGAACATGTAGTAGCCGCGGCCATCGAAGTGGAGGACCAGCATCGCCGCCACCGCCTCGCCGTCCACCCGGGCGACGTAAGTTCGGGCCCAGGGAAGGCGGGCGAGCAGCAATTGGTAGTAGGAGGCCGGCGGCAGCCGAATTCCCTGCCGAGCGGCGCTGGCGCCCGACTGGCGCGCCATCTCCTCGGCGTCGATCCCCTCGACGACCGAAACGCCGCGCTTGTCGGCAAGCCGGATGTTGTACCGCGTTCCCCGGTTGAAAGAGGCAAGCGTCCCCTCCTCGGCGCCGAGCTTGACGATCATCGTGTACTGCGGCTGGACCTGCGGGGCGGGCCTGAAACCGAGCTCGCGGAGGACGCCCGCAAGCTCCTGCCCGGCCTCCGGTTCAACTCGCAGCCGAGCGAGCCCGCGTTCGCGGGCCCAACCGATCAGACCCTCGAGCGAAGCCCGGTCGCCGGGCACGGGGCCGCGGGGTACATATCCCCGTTCGAAGGGCGGGCGGCCCCGGAGTTGAACGCTTGCGACGCCGCCACCCGGCAGCGGGAGCCGCTCCACCCGCCACCCGGCAGAACCCTGAACCTCGCCCCACGCCCAGCTCTGGAGCAAGGGGGCAGGCGCGGGTTGGGAGAGTTCGCGGAGGCGCTCGTCCCAGCTCTCCGCTTCGCTCAATCCAGGTGGCATGTGTCGTTCACGCGACCCACGACGAGTCGTTCGCGGCTGCCCTGAAGGACGGTCAGTGACGTGTTGTCGATTGTGAATGGGAAAAGGCCGTTGGAAGAGCGGCCGACAACCCGCAGGAGCGCGACCTGGATGACACCGCCGTGGGTCACCACCAGCACCCGGCCCGTCCGATGGCGTTCGGCCAGCCGGTCGATCGCCGCCCCGACTCGGGCTTCGAAAGCCGCGGTCCCCTCCCCGCCGGGGACGATGTCCCAGGAGGGCTGGCTCGCCCATCGACTCCACTCTTCCGGGTAGCGCGCAACGATCTCCTCGCGCTGGAGCCCTTCCCATTCGCCCAGGGCCACCTCGCGGAGCTCTGGCCACAGCTCCGGCGCTCGGCCGACGCACTCGCCGACGGCCTCGGCCGTCTCACGCGCGCGCTGCAGGTCGCTGCTGTAAAGGGCCTCGACCGCGCTCCCCCGCAGCCTCTCGGCCAGCCGCTTTGCCTGCTCCCGCCCATTCTCCGAAAGAGGTGGGTCGAGCTGTCCCTGGATCCGCCTTTCATCGTTCCAGGTGGAGCTGCCGTGACGGATGAAAACCAGCCGCAGAGGTTGGGGACGAGTGGTCTCAGGCAGATCGGGCGGGGTCGCCCGTGCGCCCGAATTCGACATTTGTGTGTTTATACTAGCCGTGATTCGGCTGCGGTCCGGGATCGTGGCTTGCCCCGATGTGGGTGGGAGTATATGCACGCAAAGGGCTCACTGAAAGAAACAGCGCTACGCTCATTGTTGGAGGGAGCGCAGGCCGAAAGGGCGACCGGGACTCTGACTGTCCAGAACGAAGGCGGGGCGTACACCCTTTACTTCCTCTTCGGTCACCTCTTCCACGCCATCGGCGAAGGTGCGAACGGGGACGACGCGGTCCTCGGGGCGCTCCGCTGGCACGACGGAGACTTCGCCTTTGACGCCAAAGCCAAGCTGCCGGCGGATGAGACTGTGAAGTCGTCGATTCCGGAACTGGTCAACGCCGCCGGCGACAACGGCGCGGGGCCGCCGGAGGCCTCCGCTGCCGGGCACACCGAGGCACCTCCGACGCCGGCGGCCGAGGGCACGCCGGAAGCCAGGGCCGAGCCGCGCGAGGAGGCCGCGCCACGACCCAGGGCCGCCGAGGCGGAGGCCGAGGAGGAGGCCCCGGTGAGGCGAGGCGTCAAGCACCGCCCCCAACCCATGCACGGCCGCGAGCCGATTCCAGTGCCGGCAGGCGAGGTCGTCTACGACTCCCTCAAGACGTCTTTCGTCGACTTTCCACGGCTGATCACAACCCTCGAGACCGAGGGTTACACCGGATACGTCCGGCTCCTCACCGAGCATGCAAGTGGCCTCATCCTCTTCCGCGATGGCGCTGCGCAGGAGTGTGTTTTCGATCTTGGTGACAAGCCCCAGCGGGGGCGCGAAGCGCTGCATGCCTTCAGCGAGGAGGTCACCCGGGGCCACGGCGTGCTCGACGTCGTCGGCCTCCCGGTGGAGATCGTCGACGGTCTCTACGACCTGGTCGTGGCGCGGCCTGTCTATACCGAGCTTTATGCCGCCTGGGTCGACATGCCGGCGCTGCTCCACTACCTCCTCGAAAAGAAGCTCACCGGCAGCGTCATGGTCCGCGGCGCGGGCGGGACCGGCATCATCATCCTGACCGAGGGCAAGGCGACCGGGGCCTACACCAGCGAATCGCGCGGCATCGACGAGGATCCCAAGGTGGTACTCGATCTGTGCTCCGACCGGAACGCGATGATCGAGGTAAAGGCGGCGGACAACTCGGCCGGGCGGCCGCCGCTGGAGGTCGACGAAGTCGTCGGCTCGCGCGGCCGGGGCGGCAGGGGAGCGGCGCCCCAGGCTGCCGCCGCTCCGCCACCGCCAGCCCAGGCCCCGGCTCCGTCCGCTACCGAGACGGCCACGATGCCCGCCCTCGCGCCGACCGCGGCTCCCGCCGTCGACGAGACGACCCACCTGCCGGTCATGAAGGACGAGCCACGGGCCGAGGGTCAGCCGGCTCCGTCCCCCGAGGAGGACCAGGCCTCCCCTCCCGCAACGGCCAAGGCCGCCCCCAACTGGGACGCAGTGGTGGAGGATCTCCAGGGCCTCGCTGACCGGGCCCTCGGCGCCCGCTCGCGCAAGGTCAAGGACCTCCTCGGCTCCGCCGAGCGATCGCAGGCTGGTGTCGAGGCGGCGGTGGCGCAGGTGAGCCAGATCTCGCTGCTCTTCGTCGACTCCGCGCTGCTCGTGAAGCTCGAGCAGGACATGAGGGCGCAGCTCCAGAACTACCTCTGAACGTGCCCCGGACCGCCCGCCAACGTCCGCTCGGGCTGATCGTCTTGTTCCTACTCTTGGGGGGCTTCTTGCAGGTCGACTGCTCCAGCCCGCCCCAGATCCTCGACATCTCGCCTGGGCGCGGCGTCCGCGACGTCCCCACCAACGCGCCGATCCGGATCCACTTCGACCGGGCCGTCGAACGAGCCTCGGTCGCCTCCCGATTCAGCCTTCGGCCCCATGTTGGCGGCGAAATCACCTGGGAACAGTCCAACACGCTGGTCTTCCGCCACGACACCCTCGACCCGAGCCATCTCTACACGGTCGTCCTCGGCGGCGGGTACCGCGACAGCGCCGGCAACGTCAACGGCTTCAACCACGGGTGGAGCTTCCGGACCGAGCCTTCGCCGGAGCTTCGGACGTCTGCCCCGGCCCAGGGCGATGTCCAGGTCGACCCCGCAAGCTACCTCACTCTCGCCTTCAGCCGCGAGATGAGCGCGGAGAGCTTTCGAGGCGCGGTGACCTTCTCGCCGTCAGTGCCCTTCACGGTCCGGTCGGACCCCACGGATGAAAGGCGGGTGCTGATCGCCCCCAGGAGCCTGCTCAGTACCAACACTGACTACCAGGTCTCGATCAGCGGCGATGCCCTCGACCAGGACGGGAACCACCTGCCACCGCAGAAGCTTCACTTCGCCGTCGGGCGAATCCGCTCCCTCTCCCGCTGGATCACCTTCGTCGCCTCCGAGAGCGGCGCCGACACCGGATCGGGTGTCTGGATGGTGGACGAGGCAGGTTTCCCGCGGCTGCTGGAGGAGACCTCCACCGATGACTTCTCGTGGTCACCGGACGGGTCGAACCTTCTCGTTCGCCATCCCGACTTCACCTGGACCGACTACCCGCTCGGCGCCGCCCCGCTGACGATGCCTTTCTCGGCGGAATGGGCCGCCCACCTTGGGGCGCGTTCGGGCTACGTCTACCTGGACGGGTCTCGCCTGAACCGGCTACTACCGTCCGGGGCCACCGTCACAATCGCCTCCGGCGTGGTCCAGGCCACGGTGTCCCGCGACCTGAACCGGATCGCGTTCAGCCAGGCAGCACCGGGCGGTAGCGAGATCTGGGCTTACGATGTCCAGCTCCGGGCGAGGTACCGGGTTCAGCGGGAGAGCGAGCTCATCAGCAGCATCACCTGGGCGCCCGACGGCACCCGGCTCGCTTACATGCTCTCGAGCGGCGGCGCCGGCCAGGGGGTATTGAAGCTGAAGTCACTGGTCGGGAGCGCGGCCGCGACGTCAGTTGCCACCGGCGAGATCGCCGACCCGGCCTGGCTCGCCGATTCCAGCGACCTCGTCTTCAGCGCCCGCCTCGACCAGGCCGGTAAGCGCCGGTGGCGTATCTTTCGAGTCAACACGGCGCTTCCGCCGGCCCAGCTCACGGTGGCGGCCGCCATCAGCCCCGCTGACGCCGATGCGGACGCCTTCCTTCCCCGGCCCTCGCCGGATGGACACCAGATCGCCTTCCTGGTCGGGGCTCCACAGAGCGCGCAGGTCTGGTTGATGAACGCTGACGGGACGGGTCAAAACCGTCTTACGGGGTTCGATTCGGAAGCCTTCCCATACTCCTGCCGGGCGCTTCACTGGGCAACCTCCTGAAGGGAGCCGCCAAGCCCTAGCCGGGGCGATGTAAAACGTTTTACATTGGGCCGGGCCGGTCGAGGGCTAAGTCGGGCGGGCGGCGCGCTGTTCGGCAGGCACGATCTGGGTTTCCATGGTCGCCCACAGCCGATCGGCGGTCAGCGCCCAGGGGAACCGCTGAGCGAGCAGGACACCGCGCCGGCCCATCTGGTCGGCCGACTCGGGCTCGTCGAGAAGCCGAAGCATCCGCTCCGCCCACACCGCTGGTTCGTGACCCTCGACCAGGTACCCGGTGACGCCTTCTCTCACAACCGAGGCCAGACCCGCCACCTTGGATGCGATGACGGCGCAACCACAGGCTTGTGCTTCGAGGCCGACCAGGCCGAACGACTCGCTGTAGGAAGGCATCAGACAGGCGTCGGCGGCGGCATAGAAGTAGGGGAGCTCGTGGTGAGCCACGGGGCCGAGGAAATCCACCCGATCTGCGATTCGGAGCTCTTCTGCGATCCTCCGGAGGCGGTCCTTTTCGCTCTGCTTCGCATCCCGGCTGTCCTCTCCGAGGACCAGCAGGCGCACGTCCTGGTGGCGCCGATCAGCGGCCAGCCCGAAAGCGCGGAGAAGGGTCTCGACACCCTTGAGCCGCTCCAGACGGCCGACGAAGAGGAGCAGGCGCTGGCCGGCGAACCCGATCTTGCGCCGAGCCTCCGCTTTCGGCCGGGGAAAAAAGCTCGCGAGGTCGATCCCAGGCGCCACCACCGCGACCCGGTCGGGATCGGCACCGTAGAGGTGGGTGAGATCCTCACCCTCGTCAGCGGTGCTCGCGATCAGGATGTCGGCCTCGGTCGCGATCTCTCGCTCAGCCCGAATGCGTCCAATCGGCTCCGGGGTGGCGCCCGGCGCAAGCTGTCGGTTCTTCACCAAAGCGAGGGTGTGCGCGGTATGCGCCCACGGAAGATCGAGCTTCTCGCTGAGTATGCCCGCGACCATCCCCGAGAGCCAGTAATGAGAGTAGGTCAGCTGGTAGTCGAGCCCGTGCTCCTCGATGTACGCCAGTGCCCCGCCGGCGAACTCCTCGACATGATGCTCGAGCTGGTATTTGTCGTCGTGGTCGTGGCCTGCAGGCAGGTAGACGACGCGGCTGAGGGGCGACATCATCTCCGTCTCCGGGTCGTCCCCACCGACGCGCCTGGTGAAGACATCAGTAGCGATGCCGCACCTGCCGAACGCGGCACAGATCTCGCGGATGTAAACGTTCATGCCACCGTTCGCGCTGTGGCCCAGGGAGGCCGTGGGCGAGGTATGCATCGAGACGATGGCGATCCGGGCTTTGGGCGTGATGATCAAAGGCTCGACCTCCTCAGTCGAAGCCCCTTGCCGTGGGCAGGCACTTCTCCAGATACCGTAATCGGTCGCACCATATTCCCACCTCGCGCCGAGTGCCCCGGCACTAACCTTCAGGGCGGCGTGGCAAGGCAGCTCTGTGCGATCCAGGACTGGGACGGCGAGGAGGATGTGCTGATCGCGACCCGAATCCCGTTCGCCGCCTCGGGCAGGGGCCAGCGATGATCGGCACCCAGGCCACGGAAGTGCGCGGCATTTCAGTCCTCATTCTCTTCTCCGACACCGGCGGCGGTCACCGCGCTGCAGCCAAAGCGCTGGAGCAGGCGCTGGTGCAGCTTGACCCCCAGGCCAAAATCGCGAAGCTCGACCCGCTGATGGGCGCCGATTCATCTCCCGGCCTCGTGCGGCGGCTTGCCGGCCTTTATTCGCCGATCATCCAGCGCTCACCGGCACTCTGGGGCGCTCTCTACCACGGCTTCAACAACCGCCCCGTCTTCGCGGCCGTGCGGGGCGTCTTCGGAGGCCGGATCCGCCGCATCATCGGCAACGCGATCCGCGCGCAGGATCCCGACCTCGTGCTATCCGTCCACCCCCTCCTCAACCACGTGGCCTGGCAGGCGATTCGACGCGGCGGACGCCCCCGCGGCCTGGTCACCGTCATCACCGACCTGGTCGAGTTCCACCTCGGCTGGATGTTCCCCCACTCCGACCTGACCATCGTGCCGACCGAGGGCGCCCGCCAGGAATGTCTCGCCGCGTCGCTGCCGAAGGACAGAGTGCAACTGCTCGGCCTCCCCGTGGACCTCCGCTTCCGCCCACCCGCGCCCGGCGAGAAAGCAGCGCTGCGACGACGCTTCGGCCTCGACCAGGACCGCTTCACGATCCTTGTCTCGGGCGGAGGCGAAGGCTCGGGCAAGCTCCTCACCCAGGTGCGTGCACTTGCTCGCCGGGCCGGCGACTGGCAGCTGATAGTCGTCTGCGGGCGCAATGAGAAGCTGCGCCGGAGGTTGGCGAGGGTCAACTTCAAGTCCCGGGCCCTGATCCTCGGCTTCGTCGACAACATGCCGGACCTGATGCGGGCGGGCGACCTCGTGGTCAGCAAGGCCGGCCCCGGCGCCATCGGCGAGGCCCTTGCGACCGAGGTACCGATCCTCCTGACCAGCTACCTACCCGGCCAGGAGACGCCTAACGTGACCTTCGTCACCGAGTCGGGCCTGGGCCTCTACACACCAAAGCCGGAGCAGCTCCTGGAGGCGGTGCAGGAGCTCGCCCAATCCGGAAGTGAGCGCTGGCGATCGATGTCAGAGCGGGCGGCCGAGATCTCAAGGCCCTACGCCAGCCTCGACATCGCTCACCAGTGCCTGCTGGTCGCGGCACGCTACAGGGCGGCGGGGCAGGCCAGCCGGTAAGGGCAGAGCGAGCAGCGCCTCCGCTCTGGGCGCGGCTCAAACCGGCCGGCGTCGACCGCCTCGGCAACCTCCCGACCGACGCTCTCGGCTTCGGCCAGCAGCTTGTCGCCGGCCGGGAGCAGGATTCGGCTCGCGTCCTTCAGGTAGACGATCTCCAACTCCAGTTCGCCGAGCCCTAGAGCGCGCCGAGCCCCGAGCGCATAAAGCGCCAGCTGCAGGTCGCGGCGAAGCCGGCTGGCGGGCATCGGATCTCCGGTCTTGTAGTCGATGATCCGCCAGCGGCCCAACTGCGGCTGCTCGACTCCAGGCGGGGCCGTAGCGGAGGCCCGCTTTCCGTGGCGGGAAGCCTGGTCCCCACCCTCAAGGGTGGGGGGTGGGTCTACCCGGTCGATGATCCCACGGAGCTTCCAGCCGTCAAGCTCCGCGGTAAACGACTGCTCGACCATTGCCGGACGGGCCAGGAAGCCGCCCGCCAGCCGATAGCGTTCCAACTGCCGCCTCCCGAGTGCGCGGAGGGCGGGAAGGCGACGGGGATCGGGGAAGGGCAGCTCTTCCCAGACCTCGTCGTAGAGACGATCAAGCGCGTCAGACGTAACCTCCGGTTCGGCCATCCGCAGTCGCCCCAGGCGCATGAGCGCCGCGTGCAGGATGGTCCCGTACTGCGCCTCGGCGGTGGCGGCCACGGGCAGCTGATGGACGTAGCGGTACTGGTATTGACGAGGGCACTCACGATAGGTGCTGATCCCACTGAAGGAGAGTCTCGCCGCGGGCCCGGACGCGGTTGACCGAGGGCGACGGCGGCGACCTGGGCCCGGCCGGGAATCGGAGTCGAGGCCCGTGCCTTCCCGGCTCGCGACCACCGCTCCCATGCCTCCCCCGAGGGGTGGGACCAGGACCTGGCGGAAGTGGCGGGCCCCGGCCGCCTCCACCTCGTCCAGAAAGCGGGAGCGACGCCATGCCCGGGCGCCCTCGTAGCTGTCAGCCCAGCTCAGTTGGAGCCTGTCGCGAGCCCGCGTCATCGCGACATAGAGGAGGCGGCGCTCCTCTGCGATCTGGTCTTCGCGACCGGCCGTCTCCCCGGCCAGCTGGACCGGGATCCGGAAGCGGTCGCCGCGGTGTGGCTGGGGCAGCCTGCCTTCGACCACGGCCGGGACGAACACGGCGTCGAACTCGAGGCCCTTGGCCTGGTGGATGGTCATGACCTGGACGGCGGCCTCCACCTCCTCGACCTGTGCCACCTCCTCCTCGGCCTCAGAAAGAAGGACCAGCTCGAGGTAGCCGAGGAAGGCGCCGAGCGATTGGTATCGGCTTCGCTCCCGGAAGCCGTCGATCACTTCACTGAACTTGGCAAGGTTGGCGGCGACCTGCCGCTGTTCGAGCTCGCTCTCGAATGTCGTGACCTCGAGGTAGGCGGTCGATGCCATCAACTCGAAGAACAGCTCGTCGATGCCGAGCCGGCTGGCGAGGCCGGTCAAGCGGCGGATCGTGGCGACCCAGGCCCCTGCGGGCGGCCAGCCTTCGAGGGCCACCAGCGGCGGCTGGCCGGCTGCGCGAGCCGCCGACAGCCTCGAAAGCACTTCCAGCGGATCCAGAGCGGCCGCCGGGCGCGCGGCCAGGCGGCTGATGGCGAGCTCGTCGGACGAATCGGCGAGCAGCCGCAGATACGCGATGACGTCGAGGATCTCGGGCCGCCGGTAGAAGCCCCGCGCTCCCCAGAGCTGGTGTGGGATGCCGGCGGCACGCAACGCGAGAACGATGGGGCGAGCAAGGGCGTTGGTTCGGACCAGGAGCGCGATCCGGCGAAGAGCCACGCCGGTCTCGACGAGCTTGCCGACCCGTTGAGCGATCTGTAGCGACTCGTCGAGTCCGGTGGCCGCGTGTGCGATTGCAATCCGCGGGCCGGAGCCGCGGAATGAGGTAAGGATCTTGGGGAGCCGATTCGGGTTATTCTCGATCAAGGCTGCCGCGCCGGCGACGACGTTCCCGGTGCTCCGGCGGTTGCGTCCGAGAGAGCGGGTCGTGGCCGCAGGAAAGGACCGGACGAACCTCTCCATGCTGGCCAAAGATGCTCCACGGAAACGATAGATGCTCTGGTCGTCATCGCCCACGACGCAGACGTTGCCGCTCCCGGAGAGCAGTTCAACCATCCGCTCCTGCGCGAGGTTGGAGTCCTGATACTCGTCGACCAGGACGGATGTAAAACGTTTTACATTCCTCTCCCTCGCCTCGGCGCGGCCTTCGAGCAGCCGTACCAGGCGAAGGATCAGGTCGTCGAAGTCGAGCATCCGCTCGGCGTCGCAGCGCCGACCATAAGCGCGGAACAGCCGGACTGCGGCCAGCATTTGCTCCCCGAGGACCCGGTCCTCGCAGCCGCGAGCCCAATCTTCCAGCCGGTTGGCTGGAATCAGCTCCTGCTTCAGCCGTTCCAGCAGTCGCAGGAGCGGGTTTACGAGATCGTCCGGTCGCTCTGCCCCGACCAGGGCCGCGTCGCCCAGTTCCCAGAGAAGCTCTCGCATCAGGATCCACCGGTCGGCGCCCGCCAGCACCCTGAAGCTGGGTGGAACGCCCACCCTCCATCCGTCCTCGCGCAGCAACGCCTGCGCGACCGAATGGAAGGTGCCGACCCAGATCTCGCCGAGGTAGGTGCCGAGACCCGCCTCGATCCTTGCCCGCATCTCGGCGGCAGCCCGCTCGGTGAAGGTCATGACCAAGATCGAATCCGGCGGGGCGCCCGCCGCGACCAGACGGCGGAAACGTTCGGCGACAACGGCGGTCTTGCCGGTTCCCGCACCGGCGACGACCCGGACCGGACCCCGAAGCTCCGCCACCGCCTGCCGCTGCTCGCGATTCAAGGTCATCGGGCCAAAGATCTCGGCCGCTTCAGGAGGAAGGCGATCGCCGGCCCGTCCGCACCTTCAGGGCGCGGATACGGCGGCCCGGTGTAGCGGCGTTGAGACGCTCCAGGAGCTGCTCTGCATCCAGCCGGAGCTGGTGGGCGAGCGCCGGGTTCGGTGTGATGACGGTGAGGGTCGAGCCATGCAGCTCGAGCGTTTCGCAGTCCCGAGCCAGGTCCGCGCCGAGGATTTCAGCAAAAGCGAGACGAGCCCGCATCTCGATGACGCGACCTGACGCCGGCTGCCGGGCCAGCACCTTGGGCAACAGCTTTCCGATCCTATCCACAACTTTCCACGCGTCCGCCACTGATGCAGCGCACAGCCGCGAGCTCCATCAGCGCGGGCGGAAATGGATCGGCCTCGACCGACGTGACGATCACCTGGCCGGCCTCTCCGACCCGCGCCAGAAGGGCCTCGCGGCGCTGCGGATCGAGCTCGCTGAGTACATCATCGAGGAGTAGGATCGGCCGCTCCCCCGAGCGAGATTCGATCAGGTCGGACTCGGCCAGCTTGAGGCTGACCACCGCCGTCCGTTGCTGTCCCTGGGAGGCGAAGCTGCGCGCGTCGGCTCCATCGATGGCGATCGACAGGTCGTCGCGATGGGGGCCCGCCCCGGTGGTACCCCGGCGCAGGTCCTCGTCCAGCGTGGCGGCGAGGACCGTCGCCAGATCGCCGGCGGGCCCAAGGTAGGACAGGCCCAGCACTTCGCCGCCGGAGATCGCGGCATGACCCGCCGCGGCCAAAGGTGCCAGGTCGGCGGTGGCCAGGGCACGAGCGCTGGCGAGCGCTCCGCCGAGGGCTGCGAGCTCCGCGTCCCAAACGGCGAGCGAGTCTCGCCCCTCCTGGCGGCCGGCGATCCGCTTCAGCAGGTGGTTGCGCTGGTCGAGTACGCGGCGATAGCGCGCCAGCGTCCGTCCGTAGCCCTTGACGACCTGGACCAGCATCTCGTTCAGGAACCGTCTTCGGTGCTCCGGCCCGCCCTTGACGAGGCTCAAGTCATCGGGCCAGAAGAGAGTCGCCTGGACCTCGCCGGGCAGATCGACGGCGCGGCGGGCGACTCCGTCGACACGGATGGTCTTGCCTGTGCGCTCCGATTCCTGCGACACGCGGAGCGAGAGTTCGACCCGGCGTCCGCCGCTCTCCACGACTGCCTCGACCAGCGCATCGGACGCCAGCGGTCCGATCAGGTCCGACTCGCGGCGCGCCCGAGGCGAGGAGGAAAGAGCGAGTATGGCGACCGACTCAAGCAGGTTGGTTTTGCCCTGGGCGTTGCGGCCGAGGAAAACGTTGAGCCTAGGTCCAAGCTCGAGTTGGAGGCGAGCGTAGTTTCGATAGTTGCGCAGCGTGAGCGAGACCAGCCTCAAGTGCTGAGGCTGCTACATCGCCACCCGGACCGGCATGATCACGTAGACGTAGTCATCCTTGCCCGGCATCCGGATGAGGCCCGGGCTCAACGGGCCGTTGAACTGCAGCTCGACCTTATCCTCGCCGATCACGCCGAGCCCGTCCAACACGTAACGGGCGTTGAAGGCGATCTGGATGTCGGCCCCGTCGACCGCGGCGTCGACCTCGGCCTGGCTGTCGCCGACCTCGTTGGTCGTCGCGGACAGGTTCAGCCCGCTGCCCCCGGCCCGGAAACGGATCACGTTGGCGCTGTCCTTGGCGAAGAGCGCCACCGCGCGGACGGTCTGCACCAGGTCTCCGGTCGAGGTCGACACGGAGGTCGAGCTCTTGGTGGGTACCACTTGCGAGTAGTTCGGGTAGTTGCCGTCGATCAGCCTTGAATTGACTTCCGACGTCCCGGCCCGGAAGAAGACCTGGTTGCCCGTTTTGGAGATGATGATCTCGAGATTTTGTCCTTCGCCGCGGAGGGCACGGGCCAGCTCACCCAAGGCTCGGGCCGGAACGATGAGGCTGGCGTCGATCTCGTCCGCCCGGCTGGCCTTGAGCTTGCGAACTGCGAGCCGGTGACCGTCGGTAGCGGCGAGGGTGAGATCGGTGCCCTTGACTTGGAAGAGGATACCGGTGAGGACCGGGCGGGCCTCGTCGGTCGAAGCGGCCATTTGAGTTTGCTCGACCGCACGAAGCATCTCGTCGAGTGGCACTTCGAACCGGTCACCCTCGTCCGGTCGCGGGCTGGGCGGAAATTCCTCCGCCTCGATGCACTTGATGTGCGTGTCGAATCGGCCGCAGCGGAGGCCGAGGGTCTGGGTCTGGAGGTCCAGTTCGAGGGTCAGCTCCTGATCCGGCAGTGTCGACACGAAATCCGTGATCAGCCGGGCCGGCACTGTCGTGCTGCCTTCCTCGGCGACCTCCGCCGGCACCACCTTGCGGATCCCGATCTCAAGGTTCGTGGCCGTCAGGGCGAGGCCCTGGTCGGTGGCCTGGACCAGGATGTTGTTCAGGATCGGCAGGGTCGTTCGGGCCGAGATGGCACGTGACACGGCCTGGAGAGATTGGCCGAGCGGGCCCGGCATGCAGCTGACTTTCAAGCTTGGCTCCTTGTCCCCACGACCTCGTTACTGAAACGATAGAGATGCTTAGCCGGCGTAGCAGTAGGCCCTGTGCAGTCTGTGCAAGACGAGATCACCGCGAACTCGGCGCCGGGTCGCACAGTGTATAGGAAAAGTCGCCGTCTACTCCCCTGTCGGTTGAGGGTGGCGGTGGAAAGAAAACGGGCCTGGCGGTTCTTCACCAGCAGTCCCTCCCGGTTCCACCGGGCGCTGTGCAGAGAGGTGGCTCTCATCGCGCTGCGTAGAGCCGTTCTCGGATGGTCTGGATCTCGTAGCGCAACCGCTCGTCCTCCTTCAACTCGTTGGCGATCTTCTCGATCGAGTGGAGCGCCGTCGTGTGGTCCCGTCCACCGAAGGCCTGACCGATCACCGGCAGCGATGAGGGCGTCTCCTCTCGAACGATGTACATCGCCACCTGGCGGGGGAAGACGATGTGCTTGTCTCGGCGCTTCCCGGTCAGCTCCTCGAGCGGGATCCCGTAGTGGTCCGACACCGCCTGCTTGATCGCGTCGATCGAGATCGGCCGCCGAGAGGCCGCGGGGATGATGTCGCTGAGCAGGACCGCCGCCGACTCGGTGTCCATTTCCCGCTGGTGGATCGAGGCGAAGGCGATGACCCGAGTCAGAGCTCCTTCCAGCTCCCGGATGTTCTTTTGCACCTTGTGGGCGATGAAGGTCAGCACGTCCTCCGACACGTAGCCGCCCGCGGTCCCCAGCTTCGACTTCAAAATGGCGAGCCGGGTCTCGAAGTCGGGCGGCTGGATGTCGGCGATCAGGCCCCACTCGAAGCGCGAGCGGAGTCGATCCTCAAGGGTCGGGATCTCCTTCGGTGGCCGGTCGGACGAGATGACGATCTGCTTGTTGATCTCGTGAAGGGCATTGAAGGTGTGGAAGAACTCCTCCTTGGTCCGGTCTTTGCCGGCGAGGAATTGGACGTCGTCGATCAGGAGCACGTCGACGGTCCGGTACTTGTGACGGAACTCACTCATCTGCGCCGTCTGAATGGAGGCGATCACCTCGTTCATGAACTGCTCGGAGGTGAGGTAGGCCACCCGCTTCTTGGGGAAGCGTCGGCGCACCTCGTGGCCGATCGCGTGCATCAGATGGGTCTTTCCGAGCCCAACGCCGCCATAGAGGAAGAGCGGGTTGTAGGCCTGTCCCGGCGAGTCTGACACCGCCATTGCGGCGGCGTGGGCGAAGCGCGAGTTGTTGCCGACCACGAACGCGCTGAACTTGAACTTCTCGTTCAGCTCCGCGTTGGCGACGGTGCCGAGCTCCTCCTGCTCCTCCTCCAGGTTGAGCCGCCGCTGGTCCTCCTCGTCATCCTCCTGGCGGGACTGGCGGCGGGAGGTCGACGCGGCGACGACGAAATCGACCTCAGCCTCGGTCCCGGTCACCGCCTGCAACGTTTCCTGGATCAGGCTTGCGAACCGATCCTCGAGCCAGTCCTTGGCGAGCTTGCTGGGGACTGCGATCCGGAAGGTGTTCCCTTCCAGCGATTGGAGGGAGGTGTTCTTCACCCAGGTCTCATAGCTGGGCTTGGCAAGCTGGTAGCGCAGCTCCTCCTGGACCGCGGTCCAGATCTGCTCCTGGTTCATACCACCGCTCATTCGGCGAAGATGCCATCGAGGTAGCCGAGGCCAGCCGGGCTGAGGATGATCTGCTCGAGGTCGGCGGGGTCGAGGAGGCCCAGCCGTCGGAGAGAGTCCAGTTCTGAGCGCGCGGCCGCAGGCGAGATCCGGAGCTCATCGCAGATCGTGACGAGTCCGCTTCCACCGAGCTCGGCGAGAAGAAGAAGGATTCGTTTGCCGTTGTCGCTCAGCTCCGAAGGCCCGTCGGGCGGGGGCGGTTGAAGAAGTTGGCCGAGCCCGGTGAGAAGCGGCTCCGACCGCGCCGAGCGGCCGTCCTTAACGGTTCCTGCGAATGTAAGCGTCACCACTGTTCCACCCCCCAGGTTGTCGTTGATCTCCAGTCGTCCTCCGCCGTCCGCCGCCATCCGCGCCGCCACCGCCAGACCGGCGCCGACCCCGGCGATGACTTTCCGCTCGGAGTCGCCGGCGCTGGAGTAGCCGGGCTCCAGCGCCAGTTGCTTTTCAGAGATGCCGGGCCCGCGGTCTGCCACTCGCAGCGTCCGTCCGCCATCTAGGATCGACACGGTCGGACTCTGGAATCGCGCGTGCACGAGGTTTTCAATCAAAGCCCTCACGGCGGGCTGGGGAAGGCTTCCGCCCTGGTCGCGGATAACCTGCGCGGTGGCGGTGCAAAGCCTGTGCATAAGTTCCTGCGGACCGGTCCCCTGCACCTCTTCGACCTTCGGCTCCGGCTCACCATCCCGATATATGGCCAACCTAGCCGAGAGGCAGGGTTGTGGCCCGACCTGCAAGCTCTGGCTTCTCCTTGTAGCGCGTGTGGAAAACGACGACCGATATGAGTCTCAGCGCCCCGACTGGCCCGGCCAGGAGGCGATTCGCGACGGGCAACGGGCCCTCATCCTTTGGAAGCGAACTTATCCACAAATTGACCACAGCCCGTGGATAGAATGATGCTGCGACCCAAAAGCTGAGACGTTGGTGAAGGACTCTGGCCGCGGCTCCCCAAGACCGCTTCCGGGGCCGGATTCTAGCAAAGGGTGGGAGCGGTCGCAAGGCACGGCGATCGCACCAAACCTGACATGACGTTTGACATGCCGCGAATACGATTCCCTATAATCCGCGAGTTCACCCGGGGCTCGCGACGAACCGAAAAACAGTGAGGAGACAGCCATCAAGAGGACCTATCAACCCAAGAAGCGATATCGCCGCAACGTGCACGGTTTCATGAAGCGGATGAGCACCGTCGGTGGCGCGCGGGTCATCCAGAACCGGCGACGCAAGGGCCGCGCGAGGCTCGCCGCCAGCTGAACCGCTACCCATCCGGCGAGTTTGACGCCGGGTGAAGAAGCGGTTTCGACTCGCCGGCCGAGCGGATTTCCAGAGGCTGCTGGTGGAGCGGCGCCTGTATGCCGGTGCCAGCCTGGTCGGCTTCGCCGCCTCCGGGCGGACGCCATCGACCCGGGTGGGCGTTACCGCCAGCCGCCAGATTCGCGGGTCGGTGGCGCGGAACCGCGCCCGGAGGCGACTCCGGGAAGCCGTGCGGCTCACTCTGCTCCGGGATGATTCGTTCACTCGCGCACCGGGAATAAGTTTCGACGTCGTGTTGATCGCCCGGCCACCCGCGCTCAAGCTGCCGTTGGCTCGGATCGAGGCGGACCTGGACGAGTTCATCTCCCGCCTACCGCGCGGTTGTTGACCCGTTGTGAAGGCCATCGTGCTCGGCGCGATCCGCGGTTACCAGCGGTCCCTCTCCCATCTCTTCACGGGCTCCTGCCGTTACTACCCGTCGTGCTCTCAGTACACTTATGAAGCGGTCGAACGGTACGACTGGGCCCGTGGATCTTGGATGGGGGTGCTCCGGATCCTCCGCTGTCATCCCTTCGCGAAGGGTGGGTACGATCCAGTCCCCTGATCGCCACGTACAAGGACTAGTGAACAGACTGAGGGTCGCGCCATCAACCTGACCCACGTACTCGACTTCCTCGGCCCCGTCAAGACCGCCTGGGAGACAACCTTCCTTGCCGGTGTGCAATGGGGGCTGACCGGTCTTTACCATGCCTTCAACTCCGTGCCGGGGCTCGAGGCTGTCGGCGCCTACGGCCTGGCCATCATCGTCCTGACGCTGATTATCAAGCTGCTCCTGGCGCCGCTGACGCACTTCCAGCTATCCACCGCGCGCAAGAGCCAGATGGAACAGCGGAAGGTTGCGCCGGAGCTCGCCAAGTTGAAAAAGAAGTTCAAGGGCGATCCGCAGAAGCTGCAAACCGCGACGATGGAGCTTTACAAGGAGCACGGCATCAACCCGCTCGGCGGGATGATCGGCTGCCTCCCGCTGTTGCTCCAATTCCCGATCCTCACCGCCCTCTACTGGGCCTTCTACAAGTTCCACGTTCCGGACCCGCATTTCCTCTTCATCCCGTCGCTGCTGGATGCGCCCAACAAGCACCTTTTGATACCTGGTTTCCCGCTGCTTCCGACGGTGGTTTTCGCGATCATCCCATTGCTTGCTGCGCTGTCGACTTTCGTGCAATCAAAGATGATGCAGCAGCCGCCCAATCCGCTCGCATCGGAGCAGGAGCTGCAGGCTCAGCAGATGACGAAGAGCATGTCGCTGATGATGCCGCTGATGATCGCCTACTTTGCGATCGTCACACCGGCCGGCCTCGGCCTCTATTGGTTTGTCTCCAACTGTGTGGCTATACTCCAGCAGTATTTCGTGACGGGCTGGGGGCAGCTATGGAGACCGGGAAATTGAAGTCGGCAGTTGGCCGCGGCCGCACTCTTGACGAAGCGGTCGACGCGGCGTTGATCGAACTCGGCGAGAGCCGGCGCAATGTTGATGTCAAAGTGCTCGGCGAGTCCGCGGAGGAAACCGTGGTCGAGGTCGTGGTCATCGATCCGTCGGAGCCGGCGCGCGTCATCGCCGCCGCCCCGGTGGCGGTCGCCGACCCCGCCGCCGAGCGCGGGCGGGAGCTGGTGGGCGAGCTTATCGAGCGGATGGGCATCCAGGGCCAGGTCAGCGTCCGGCAGGCGGGGGATCCGATCATCCTCGACATCACGGGGCGCGAGCTCGGTCCGCTGATCGGCTGGCGCGGTGAAAACTTGCGAGCCCTCCAAACCGTCGTGAACATGCTGATGAACAAGGTCGGGGCGGAGAGGCGCGTGATCATCGACGTCGAGCGCTACCGGCAGCGGCGGGAACATACCGTCCGGGAGATTGCCCTCCGGGCCGCCCGCCAGGTCAAGGTGACCGGCGATCCGATCACCCTCGACGCCATGCAGCCCTTTGAGCGCCGGGCCATTCACCTCGCCCTCGAAGCCGACCCCGACGTGACTACCGTGAGCGTCGGCGAGGAGCCCAACCGAAGACTCGTGGTCGAGCCCAGGCGGGTCGCTGAGTAGCCAGCCGCCGGTGGCCGCAAGCGAGAGAGCGGGGGATCACATCAGGCGGGCAATCGCCCTTGTCAACGCAGTCTCGGATGGTCCCACTGACGAAGAGATCACACCGAGCGAGATCGCCGAGGCGGTGCGCGACGCGATCGACTCGGCGGGAGGCGAACTGCCGCAGGCAGCTCATCGCTACCTTGTCGAGGCGCTTGACTCAGTCTCGGACGGCATGCCGGCGGACCATGTGGCGATGAGCCTCTACGCAGCCCTTGGGGTGCTCGGAGAGTCGAGCTGATCCGACCCCCACGCCGCCCGGGGCGCGGGCTGGGAACCGGATCTGTTCCACGTTTTACATCGCCCTGTTTTTGGGCGACGACGGGCCCCCCCGACGTTGCTTCATCCCGATCCTGGGCCGCCCCGATCGCGCTGGCTATACTGGCCGACGGATGAGCGTCGGTCCCTTCAACGTCCGTCCCCTCGAAGGCGGCGCTCGTCTCGTGACCGCGCCCATGCGCGACCGTGCCTCGGCCAGCCTGGTGTTGATGTTCGGGGTCGGTTCTCGCTACGAAGACGACCGCGTTGGCGGCGTCTCCCATTTCATCGAGCACCTTTTTTTCAAGGGCACCAAGAAGCGCCCGACGTCGAAAGAGATTGCGGAGGCAATCGAGGGTGTTGGTGGCGTCATCAATGCCTCGACCGACAAAGAGGTGACCACATACTGGACGCGGCTTCCGGCCGACCACCTCGAGTTGGGGATCGACGTACTCTTCGACATCGTCTCCGACTCCAGGCTCACGGCTGACGACATTGATCGCGAGCGGATGGTGATCCTCGAAGAGCTGAAGATGTACCAGGATCTACCGCAGGATTACGTCCACAGCCTATTCGAAGAGGTGATGTGGCCCGGGCATCCCCTCGGTCGGGACATCGGGGGCACGCTGGAGTCGGTAGCCGCGATCACACGCGACGACCTGGTCGACTACATCGCGCATCACTACAGCCTGCCTCAGCTCGTTGTGAGTCTCTCCGGCGGCATCGACCCGGACGACGCCGCCGAAATGGTCGACGCCCGCGTCGGTCGTCTCGCTACCAAGAACGGAGGCGGTTACCTCCCGGCGCCCGCGGGCCTCGAGAAGGCCGGCCTCGCCTTCCTGAACAAAAAGACCGAACAGGCGCACCTCTGCCTGGGGACCCGTGGCATCAGCTACCTGGACGATGACCGCTACGCGCTCGACCTCGTCAACACGATCCTGGGCGAGGGCATGAGCTCGCGGCTCTTCCTCGAGATCCGAGAGAAGCGCGGTCTCGCCTATGACGTGCACAGCTTCACCAGTAAGCACCATGACGGGGGCTACTTCGCCGTCTACGCCGGCGTTGATCCGAGCAAGGCCGAGGAGACGATCAAGGCGGTGTTGGGCGAGCTCGAGCAGATGGTTGAGAAGGACGTTCCGGAGTCGGAGCTGACCAAGGCTCGTGAATACACCAAGGGCAGGCTCAAGCTCGGCCTCGAAAGCACCAACGCAATGGCGAGCTGGCTGGGTCAGCAAGAGTTGCTGGCCGGGCGTATTCGCCCCGTCGACGAGATCGTCGCAGCCGTCGACTCGGTCGACCAGGCGGCGATCCGCCGTGTCGCCGGCCGCGTTCTCGATCAGCCCATCCAGCTCTCAGTCATCGGTCCCTTCGCTTCCGACGGCAAGTTTCGGAAGGCGATCGGCCTTTAGCCCTCGACCCGGGCCGGGTCCTCCAAGGGATGGGTTCGGCGAGCTCGCCGGAACCAGTAGCAGGAGGAGATCCCGGAGGAACGGGCGCGGAAACAACATTCCTGAGCCTCCGCGTCATCACCCGCGCCGGATCGACTGGGTGTGGCTACGCCGCCCGGCGACGGTCGGCCGGATCAGCCGCGGCGACCAGGGTTGCGCGCTGGACCACCGGTCCGGCCTTGTCGAGTGGCAGGAGACGAATCCAGGCCCGCGACTCGATCTGGTTGAGTGAGATCGGCCCGAATACACGGGAGTCGCTCGAATGGTTCCGGTTGTCACCCATCACGAAGTAATGGCCCGCCGGAATCAAAGCGCCAGCCGGGTCAGTGGAGTCGGCCGGCCAGTTGTTGGAACTGACCCAGGGGTCGTTTTTGGGCAGGTATGGCTCGCGCAGCAGATGCCCGTTGATGAACACCTGGCCGCTGGTGATTCGAAGCCGCTCGCCCGGCAACGCGATCACTCGCTTGACGAAGTCCTGCGAGCTGTCGAAAGGGTCCTTGAGGATCACGATGTCGCCTCGGGAAGGGGTGCTGAACCGCAGGTCGATCTTGGTGGCCAGCACGTAGTCGTTGTCGTTGAGGGTCGGCAGCATCGAGTAGCCGATCACGTGCACCGTCTGGATCGCGAAGGTGATGACGATGTAGAGCCCGATCGCAAGAAGGACGATCTCGCCGAGCTCGATCACAAAAGAGCGGGCCGGTTGCAAGCGCTGGGAGGCCTCCGTGGGCGGTAGTTGCTTCGTATCCCTCACCGGCGCGAAACCTTTGGCCGAGGACGGCGCGCGGCACGCCCCTGATCAATGTAAACGTGGAACAAGCCTAGCTTGTCAGCTTGTCGTAAAGCCTCTGGAGCTCTTCCTTGGAGTTGAATCCGAGGACGAGCCGGCCGCGTCGCAGGCTTCCGGTCAGCTTGACGTCAACGCCCAGGGCCGCCTGCAGGTCAGACGCCAGCTTCTCGAGCGCCGAGTGAGACGAGGCGGCTGGGATTCGTGGCCGGGGAGGAACGTAGCGCTTCACCCAAGCCTCCGTCTGCCGAACCGAGAGCCGCCGAGAAAGCACCACCTTCAATCCGTGCTCTTGGTCCTGGAAACCGGGCAGACCAACCAGGGCGCGGGCGTGTCCGGCGCTCAACGATCCACCCGCCACCGCCGACTGGACCGCCGGGCAGGCGGTGAGCAGCCGCAGGGACTGTGTGACCGAGACTCGATTCCTCCCCAGCCGCGCCGCGATCTCTTCCTGGGTCAGATGGAACTGGTCCGACAGGATGCGCAGGCCGTGCGCCTCCTCGATCGAGTTCAGGTTCTCGCGCTGGAGGTTCTCGATCAGCCCCAGCAAGAGGCGCTCGGCCTCATCCGGCTCTTCGCGGACAAGCGCGGGTACACGATCCAAGCCCGCCAGCCGCGCGGCTCGCCAGCGCCTCTCTCCTGCCAATAGCTGGTAGCCGTCGGCGAGGCGCCGCACCAGCACCGGTTGGAGCAACCCGTGGCTTCGGATCGATTCGGCCAGCTCCCGCAGCGCCTCCGAATCGAAGGTGCGGCGCATCTGCTGGTCCGAAGGCCGGATCTGGTCGATGGCAATCAACTGTGGCACGCCCGATTCCCGCCGGTCGGTTGGCAGCGGGATGAGCGCCTCGAGCCCTCGACCGAGACCATGTCGCTTGGTTCCCATCATCGCGCGAGTACCTCCTTGGCGAGCTCGCGATAGGCGATCGCCCCCTTGCAGCTCGGGTCGTAAGCGGTTATCGGCTGGCCGTGGCTGGGCGCCTCACTGAGGCGCACGTTGCGTGGGATGAGTGTCGCGAAGACCTCGGCCGGGTAGGCGCGACGGACCTGGTCGATCACTTCCCAGGCCACCGTCGTTCGGGCGTCGAACTGGGTCATGAGGATTCCGCTCAGGCGCAGCTCTGGGTTCAGCCGCTGGCGGATGAGGGCGATCGTGTACACAAGGTTGCCCAGTCCCTCGAGGGCGAAGAACTCGCATTGCATCGGCACCAGCACTTCGTGAGCGGCGGTGAGCGCATTGAGGGTCAGGAGCCCGAGCGAGGGCGGGCAGTCGATGATGACGTGGCCGAAGCCCCCGCCGAGCTCGCCCAGAGCCCGGCGGAGACGGAACTCCCGCTCCGGCTGGGTGGCCAACTCGATCTCGGCTCCGGCGAGGGACAGGTCGGAGGGGACGAGATGGAGGCCGGGCACGGCGGTCGGGATCGCGACGTCGTCGATCACCGCTTCGCCGCTGAGCAATTGGTAGACGGTGAGGCGCTGGCGGCGGACGTCGAAACCCAGCCCGCTGGTGCTGTTCCCCTGCGGGTCGAGGTCGATCAGCACGACCTGGCGCCCCAACTCGGCCATTGCGGCCGCGAGATTGATGGCGGTGGTGGTCTTTCCCACTCCGCCCTTTTGATTGACGATCGCGACAATTCGCGTTTCCAGCGCTGGCCTCAAGATCTTGGGCTCCAGTCGTTGCTTATCCCGAACATCTTGTGCCAGTCCACTCGCCGCCTGCATGATTGAAACGAATTCTACCGCCGGCCGGAGGCCCTGGCTACCGCCGTTGTTAAGGAGTTTCGGAGAATTCAGGGGAAGACTTGCGGCCGATCAACCAGAGTGCGACCGCCGCGATCGTGAGGAGGACCTCGCCCGCGATCGCCCAGGGCAGAAGCAATCCCGGGATGCCGAGGCCGGCGAGCGCGTTGTAGGCGGCGTGGCTCGTGATTGCGGCGGAGGTGTTGAGCCACTTGCGCAGCAGGCCCAGCCCGCAGCCGAGGGTGAAGACGAGCAGGGTGTCGACGGTGATGGCGTACTGCGTATGGACGGCCGCAAACGCAAGCGCGGCGACAAGGATCCCGAGTCGGGGCTGGAGCGCGCCCCGGAAGAAGAGCTCCTCGGCGATCCCGGGGGCGAGGGCGATGACGACGATGGCGTAAGGCCCGTTGATGCCCCCGTAATAGTGCGATGTCGACTGTTCCAGGCGGTGGGCGAGCCCCGGGTCGATTTCTCGTTGGAGGCTCTCGGCCCCCTGGCTGATGGCGATGAAGAGGCCGGCGACCGCCAGCGCAAAGAGGATCTGCCAGGCCGCCGGGCGCACCACCCCGAGCCGTTCGAGGGACGCCGACAAGCCGCGGCGGGTGAAGAGTCCCACGCCGAGCAGCGCCAGGATCAGGATCGGGATCTCCTGGCCGAGGACGTCGACCGGCTGCAGCTGGGAAGACCGACTGACGGCGGCGAGGGCGTCATGACCGGCCTGGTAGCTCGCCTGAACACCCACCACCAGGATCACGGCCACCAACGCCAGCAGAGCCGGCGCGCTTTCAGGATCGAAGGGCAGGACTCTGGCGAGGAGCCGGCGGGGAGCTCTCCAGAGGACCGGCGCGGCAAGGGCCGCGGCCAGGAGCACGATCCCGGCGGGGAGTGCGGGCTGGTGGGCGAGCAGGGCGAGGACCAGGTTGTAGAGGCCGGAGGCCCCAACCAGGAGGATCGACCCGCCGGCAATGGTGAGGTTGGAGAACCAGGCCCAACGCCGGCGCCCCGCGAGGTTGGCGATCACCGCGGCGGGCGCCGGCGCGAGGGCGGTCAGCTCGTCCTGCCAGGTGATCAAGGAAGGAAGGTTGGGCAGTGCGCCGAGTATATGCGGCGTCGCGGCGCACGAGGCCGGGCGATCCCGGGCGGTCCTCAGGAGGCCGGTACAATTAGCCGGCGATGTCGCCCGAGCCCGCCTCCCAGCGGCCCGGAGCGCCGCGGCAGGCCACGACTCCAGGCCAGGAGACTTCCGCAACCGAGCTCGAAGCGCTGGCTGCCGAGGTGGGGCGGGTCCTTCCGCTGCGTCCCGGCGAAGAAAAGACGCTCCTGGACAGGATTCGGCGAGGTTCCGACGAAGGAGCCGTCGCCCGCCTTCTTGAGACTCGTCTCGAAATGGTCCTCCCTCTCGCCCGGACCAAGAGCGGTCGCGGGCTCTCGATCGGGGATCTCTTCCAGGAGGGTTCGGTGGGGCTGCTCGCCGGCATCCGCGCCTTCCCCGCCTCGGGTGAGGCCGATGTCGACCGCTTTCTGACCGCACAGGCGGCGCTCGCGATGGAGGATGGGATCGTGGCCGAGCAGGGTTCGGTCCACCAGGAGAGGCTGCTCCTGGAGGCGTCGGCGGATTATGACCGGGTCGAGATGGCGCTCGCTCGGGAGTTGCATCGGGCGCCCACGGCGGCCGAGATCGGAACGCGGCTGGAGTGGTCGGAGGAGCGGACCGAGCACGTCCGGGCCGTGGTCGAGGAGGCGCGGCGCGTCCACGACGAGGAGCTGCTCCTCTACGTCGAGCCGGAGGAGGTCACCGACCTGCTCGGCGAGGCTGAATTTGGCAGCAACTGAGCGCACGGCCCTCCACGCCGAGCACCTCGCGCTCGGCGGCCGGATGGTTGACTTCGGGGGTTGGGACTTGCCCCAGCAGTACACCTCGATCCGCGATGAGCACCTCGCGGTCAGGAAGGTCGCTGGACTTTTCGACCTCAGCCACATGGGTCGCCTCGACGTCCGGGGCCGGGCCGCTTTCGACTTTCTCCAGGGAATGCTCACCAACGACGTGAGCCAGGTCGAGCCGGGGCGGGCGCAATACACCCTGCTCTGCCGCCAGGACGGTGGCATCCTCGACGACCTCGTCATCTACCGCCGCGCCGAGGACGACTTCCTGCTTGTCGTCAACGCCTCCAACCGGGAGAAGGACGTCGCCTGGATGCGCGCCCATCTGCCCCCGGGCGTGACCCTCGACGACCGGACTCACGACGTCAGCCTGATCGCCCTCCAGGGCCCGAAGGCCGCGTCGCTCTTGCCGGCGGGCGACCTCGACCTCGACTCGGTCCCCTATTTCGGGTTCGGGCAGGGCGAGATCGACGGGGTGGCAGTGCTGATCTCACGCACGGGCTATACCGGCGAGGACGGCTTCGAGCTCTTCCTGCCGGCGGAGCACGCCGTCGAGGTCTGGCGAGCGGTTTTGGCGGCCGGCCGCGAGGCGGGTGTTCTGCCCTGTGGGCTGGGAGCCCGCGATGCCTGCCGGCTGGAGGCCGGGCTGCGCCTCTACGGAAATGACATGGATGAGTCGACCAACCCCTTCGACGCCGGCCTCGGGTGGACGGTCAAGCTCGCCAAGGGTCAATTCGTCGGCTCCGAAGCACTGGCCCGAGCCAGGGAGGCCGGGCCGCGGAGGCGGATGGTCGGGCTCAAGGCCACCGACCGGAACATCCCGCGCCACGGCAGTGCCGTGCTGCAGGGCGGGATCCCGATCGGCACAGTCACCAGCGGGACGTGGTCGTTCTTCCTCGACCAGGGCGTGGCGATGGCCTCGCTCGACGCGGGGACCGGCAAGCTCGGTGAGATGGTTGAATTCGACATCCGCGGGCGAAGGGGGGCAGCCGAGATCGTCGGGCTGCCGATTTACCGCGGTTCGGTCAAGTCGCCGACCGCGTCCAAGAGCTGACTGCAAGGAGGGATCAGTGGCAGAAAGGAAGTACACGGCGACCCATGAGTGGGTCGCTCTCGATGGCCGGACGGCGACGATTGGGATCACTGATTTCGCCCAGGCCCAGCTCGGCGACGTGGTCTTCCTCGAGCTTCCGGCGAAGGGAGCAAAGCTGGCCCGGGGCGACTCATTCGGAGTGATCGAATCGGTGAAGGCGGCCTCGGATCTCTACGCGCCCGCTGCCGGAACCGTGGTCGAGGTGAATGAGCTGCTGACCCAGCACCCGGAGCTGGTGAACTCCGACCCCTACGGCGGCGGTTGGTTGATCAGGCTCGAGGTCGACGGCGAGCCGGAGGGTTTGATGAGCGAGAGCGAGTACGTCGCGTCCGCCGCGGCGGATCACTAGATGCCCTACCTGGTCCATTCGCCGGAGGACCGGACGGCGATGCTGGCTGCAATCGGGGCCGACTCGATGGAACCGCTCCTGGCCGATATCCCGAGCAAGTTGCGGGTGTCGCGGCTGGACCTGCCGGACGGACTGAGTGAGCCAGAGGCGATCGGTCGCATCCGCTCCCTCGCCGGACGCAACCGGGTCTTCGAGGACCGGCTGACCTTTCGTGGCGGGGGTGTCTACCGCCGATTCATTCCGGCCGCCGTGTCGGCGGTCACCGGGAAGGGCGAGTTCTACACCGCCTACACGCCATATCAGCCGGAGGCGAGCCAGGGCTGGCTGCAGGCGATTTTCGAGTACCAGACGATGATCGCCCAGCTCACCGCCATGGACGCCGCCAACGCCTCGCTCTATGACGGCGCGACGGCAGTCGCCGAGGCGGCGATGATGGCTGTGGTGCAGACGGGCCGCGACAGGGTGCTTGTCGCCGGTTACCTTCATCCCGAGTACGAGGAGACCCTCCGCGGGTTTGCCAAGGGCCGAAAGTTCCACGTTTTACATCACGCTCCGCGAGACGGTGTGGTGAACGCCGACGATCTCGAGGCCGAGCTCCACGATGGCCTCGCCGCGGTCATCTTCCAGCAGCCGAACTTCCTTGGCCTGGTGGAAGACCCGGAGGCTCTCACCGCCGCGGCCCACGCCCACGGGTCGCTCGCGATCGCCTGTGTCGATCCGATCAGCCTTTCGCTGCTGGCGGCTCCCGGCGACTACGGCGCCGACATCGCGGTCGGGGAAGGACAGCAGCTGGGGCTCGCTCCGAGCTATGGCGGCCCGCACGTTGGCTTCATGGCCTGCCGCAACGAGCTCGTCCGACGCCTGCCCGGCCGGCTCGTCGGGCAGGCGGCCGACGCGCGCGGCCGGCGCGGTTTCGTGCTGACTCTGCAGGCGCGCGAGCAGCACATTCGGCGCGAGAAGGCGACCTCGAACATCTGCACCAATCACGCCCTCTGCGCCCTCGGGGCCACCGTCTACCTCAGCTACATGGGCCCCGACGGTCTGCGGTCGATCGCTACCACCAGCCTGAGCCGGGCGCATTACTTGGCCCAGCGGCTGACGGACCTTCCGGGCTTCGAGCCGGCCTTCCCCGGCGCGCCCTTCGCCAACGAGTTCCCGCTTCGCGCGAAGCACCCAGAGCAGGTTCTGGCGCGGCTGGCCGAGAGGGGCATCCTGGGCGGACTCGACGCCGGCCGCTGGTTCCCCGAACTGGAAGGAGTGCTGATCTTCTGTTGCACCGAACTGAACGATCCGGCGGCGCTCGACGAGCTGGTGGAGAACTGCCGATGACGGAGTCGCTCGCCTTCGAGAAGAGCCGTGATTCCCTTCCCGGGCCACGCCTGCCCGCCGCCGGCGTTCCGGCTGTCGACCCTGCCGCGGTTCTGCCCCGTGGTGTCCTCCGCAAGCATCCACCCGGGCTTCCCCGGATCAGCGAGCCGGAGTTGATGCGCCATTTCAGCCGGCTCGGCGCGATGAACTACTCCATCTCGAAGAACTTCTACCCGCTCGGCAGCTGCACCATGAAGTACAACCCGGTGGTGAACGAAGTGGCTGCTTCGCTGCCCGGCTTCGCGCTGCTCCACCCCTACCAGCCGGAGGAAACCGTCCAGGGCGCCCTGGAATTGATGTGGGATCTCGAGCGGGCTCTCTGCCAGGTGGTTGGGATGGACCGGATGAGCCTCCAGCCGGCTGCGGGGGCGCACGGCGAGTGGGCCGGGCTGCGGATGATCCAGGCCTTCCACGAGGACCGCGGGGACGAGCGGGGCGAGGTGCTCGTCCCGGACAGTGCGCACGGGACCAACCCCGCCAGCGCCGCCCTCTGTGGCTTCAAGGTGGTCGAGGTGAGGTCGGCGCCCGACGGTCGGGTGAGCCTGCCCGACCTGGAATCCAAGCTGAGCGAGCGTACGGCGGCCCTGATGCTGACCAATCCGAACACCGTCGGGACCTTCGAGAAGGACATCTTGCCGATCGCTGAGATGGTCCACGGCGTCGGCGCCAAGCTCTACTACGACGGGGCCAACCTCAACGCCCTGATGGGAATCTGCCGGCCGGGGGACATGGGTTTCGACGTCGTGCACCTGAACCTTCACAAGACATTCACGACTCCCCACGGTGGCGGCGGCCCGGGCGCCGGCCCAGTCGGTGTCAAGGCGGAGCTGGAGCCCTTCCTTCCGGTGCCCCTCGTCGGCCGGTCGGACGGCCGCTTCAGCCTCGATTTCGATCGACCGAGGTCGATCGGCCGCGTCCGCAGCTTCTACGGCAACTTCGGGATGCTGGTTCGCGCCCTGACCTACATCCTGGCGATGGGGGGCGACGGGCTGACCCAGGCTTCCAAAGACGCCGTGCTGGCGGCGAACTACGTGCGCAAGGGCCTCGAGGACGTGCTCGAGTTTCCGCAGCCGCCACCTTGTAAGCACGAGTTCGTCGCCTCGGCGCGCGGGCTACCTAACGGGATCAAGGCGCTCGACCTCGCCAAGGGTCTGCTCGAACGGGGCTTTTACGCGCCGACCATCTACTTCCCGCTGATCGTGCCGGAGGCGGTGATGGTGGAGCCGACCGAGACCGAGTCGAAGGCGACGCTGGACGCCTTTACTGCCGCTGTTCGCGAAATCGTGCAGCTGGCGCAGGATGATCCCGACCGACTTCGTCGGGAGCCTGCGAGCCTGCCCGTCGGGCGCCTCGACGAGGTCGCCGCCGCTCGCAACCCGGTGCTTCGCTGGAGACCGCCGCCTGCTGATTAGGCGGCGGGGGCGCTGGCCCCCCTTAAGGGGGGCCAAGGCCCCTCCATGTGGTAGACTGGAACTTGTCAAACCCTACGTCTTGCTGCGACACGCCCTTTCGGCTGTCGGCCGAAGGAGGTGTCCATGAGTAAGCCTGCGGCGAACGATCGGGAGCCCGGCACGTCCCCTCGGGACGGCCGCTCGATCCGCCCCCGACCTCTGGGCGCCGACGTTGCCTACACCGCCGAGCAGATCCAGGTCCTGGAGGGCCTGGAGCCGGTCCGGCGGCGTCCCGGCATGTACATCGGTTCGACCGACAACCGGGGCCTTCACCACCTGGTCTGGGAGATCGTCGACAACTCGGTTGACGAGGCCCTGGCGAACTACTGCACGGAGATTCTCGTCACCCTCCACTCCGATGGCAGCGTTTCCGTCCGCGACGACGGTCGCGGCATCCCGGTCGACAAGAAGGAGGATGGCCGGAGCGCCCTCGAGATCGTGCTGACCGTGCTCCACGCCGGCGGCAAGTTCGGCGGCGGCGGCTACAAGGTCTCCGGCGGACTCCACGGCGTCGGCCTGTCGGTGGTGAACGCTCTCTCCGAGCGGCTCGAGGCATATGTCCACCGGGATGGCAAGGAGTACCACCAGAGCTACATCCGAGGCGTGCCGCAATCTCCGGTCCAGACCGTCGGTAAGAGCTCCTACCGGGGAACTGTGATCCGCTTCTGGCCCGACAGCCAGATGTTCCCTGACACCAGCTTCGATCGGGAGCTGATCACCCATCGACTGCGCGAGATGGCCTTCCTCAACAAGGGCCTCAAGATCATCCTCGACGACGAGCAACTCGCTTACTCCTACACCTTCTATTTCGAGGGCGGCATCGTAGCCTTCGTCAAGCACCTGAATCACGGCAAGGGCGTTGTCAACGCGCAGCCGATCTATGTCGAGCGGGAGGTCGAGAGCACCGTCATCGAGGTCGCCCTTCAGTACAACCAGACCTTCGTCGAGAACGTGCTCAGCTTCGCCAACAACATCAACACCGCTGAGGGCGGCTCGCACATGACCGGCTTTCGAACCGCCATCACCTTCGCCCTGAACCGTTATGCCCGCAAGGCCGGGATCCTCAAGGAGCAGGACCCCAACCTCACCGGCGAGGACGTTCGCGAGGGTCTGACGGCGGTGATCAGCGTCAAGCTGCTGGAGCCCCAGTTCGAAGGTCAGACCAAGACCAAGCTGGGCAACGCCGAGGTCCAGGGCCAGGTCTCCAACGTTCTCACCGAGGGGCTGACCCAATATCTCGACGAGAACCCCGCCGAAGGGCGGCGAATCATCGAGAAGACGCTCACCGCGGCGCGTGCTCGCGAAGCGGCGCGCCGGGCCCGCGACCTCGTCCAGCGCAAATCGCTTCTCGAGTCGACCACGCTTCCCGGCAAACTCGCCGACTGCTCCGAGCGCGATCCGGCGCTGTGCGAGCTCTACATCGTCGAGGGCGACTCCGCCGGGGGCTCGGCCAAGATGGGCCGGGACCGCCGGTTCCAGGCCATCCTGCCGCTTCGAGGCAAGATCCTCAACGTCGAGAAGGCGCGGATCGACAAGGTGCTGGTATCGGAGGAGATCCGAAACCTGATCACGGCGATGGGAACCGGCATTGGCGAGCGCTTCGACGTTGAGAAGGCGCGCTACCACCGGGTCATCACGATGACCGACGCCGACGTCGACGGCAGCCACATCCGGACCCTGCTGCTGACCTTCTTCTTCCGGTACATGCCCGACGTGATCGAGCGCGGGTATCTCTACATGGCGCAGCCGCCGCTCTTCAAGCTCACCAAGGGCAAGCAGAGCTTCTGGGTTTACAACGAAGCCGAGCGCGACCGCGAAATCAAAAGATTGGGTGGCAAGATCGAGGTCAGCCGGTTCAAGGGTCTGGGCGAGATGAATGCCGACCAGCTCTGGGATACGACGATGAACCCGGCCAACCGGGTTCTGCTGCAGGTCAAGATCGACGACGCGGCCGCGGTGAGCGACATCTTTGAAAAGCTGATGGGCACCGAAGTTGAGCCCCGCAAGAAGTTCATCCAGGCGCACGCCAAGAGCGTCCGCAACCTCGACATCTAGCAACGTTCCAGATTGGCGATTCGAATCGCGGTCGATGGGATGGGCGGTGACAACGCACCCGGCGAGGTGATCGCAGGCGCAGTCCAGGCAGTCTCCGAATACAGCTGCGAAGTCACCGTCGTGGGCCGAGAGGAGGTCCTCGGGCCACTCCTGGGCGCACATCCGGAGCTTCGCTTCAAAGCAGCCTCGGAGGTCATCGCGATGGATGACCACCCTGCCCAGGCGGTCCGGCAGAAAAAGGACAGCTCGATGAGTGTCTGTGCTCGCCTCTGCGCGGAGGGGTTGGCGGACGGCTGGTGCTCGGCAGGCAATTCCGGGGCCATCCTCGCAGCGGCGCTCTTCGTCCAGGGTCGGATCAAGGGCGTCGAGCGACCCGCGCTGGGGACCATCGTCCCCACCGCCAACGGCTACACCTACTTCCTCGACGTCGGCGCCAACGTCGACAGCCGGCCCGAGTTCTTGGTCCAGCAGGCCCAGATGGGCAGTGTCTACGCCCGCCAGATGATGGGACGGCCCAACCCTCGGGTGGCGCTGCTCTCGAACGGCGAGGAAGCGTCCAAGGGCGATGCACTGATCAAGGAGGTATATCCCCGGCTCGAGGCGTCGGCGCTCAACTTCATCGGCAACGTCGAAGGTAAGGACCTGCTGGCGGGGAAGGCGGACGTGGTGGTCGCCGACGGCTTCGTGGGCAACGTCGCGATCAAGATGATGGAGGCCACCGCCGACTTCCTTTTCCGGACCTTGCGGGAGGAGTTGCCGAAGTCGCCGCTCGGCCTGCTGGGCGGCCTGCTGATCCGTGGCAGGGTCGCCAGGATACGGGCTAGGATCGATTGGCGTGAGTTCGGCGGGGCACCCCTGCTCGGCATTGACGGCGTCGCCGTCGTGGCGCACGGGCGGTCCGATGCGCGGGCGATCAAGAACGCCATCCGGGTCACCAAAGAGGCGGCGGAGCACGACCTCGTCGGCAAGATCAGAGAGGCGGTTGGACAGCGATGACCAGGGATGCCAGTCGACGGCGGGTGGTCGTCACCGGGATGGGGACTGTGAACCCGCTCGGGGCCACCCTTGAGGACTACTGGCACGGCCTCATCGAAGGCCGCTCGACGGCGAGGACCGTCGATCGGTATCCGACCGAGCGGCTGGGCACCAAGTTCGCCTGTCTCATCGAGGAGTTCGACCCTTTCACCTACATGGATCGCCGGGTCGCGCAGCGGAACGCGCGCTTCACCCAGATCGCGGTCGCGTCGGCCCAGATGGCGATCGACGACTCCGGGTTGGACGTCGCGAAGGAGGACGTCTTCCGGGTCGGTGTTGAGATGGGCACCGGGATTGGCGGCTTCACCGAGATGGCCGAGGGCGCCCACAACTTCTACTCCGGCGGGCGCAACAACCCGCTCCTTGCGCCCATGATCATCCCCAACATGGCGGCCGGTCAGATCGCCATGAGCTTCGGGTTCAAAGGGCCCAACTCCACCATCACCACGGCCTGCGCTGCTTCGACCCAAAGCATCGGGACGGCAGCCCGAACGATCGAGTTCGGTGATGCCGACGTGATGCTGGCGGGCGGGACGGAGGCGGGCCTCAATCCGTTCGGGATCGGCGCCTTCAACGCCATCCGGGCACTCAGCACCCGCAATCACGATCCCGAGCACGCCAGCCGTCCGTTCGACCGGGACCGCGACGGTTTTGTTCCGGGGGAGGGGGCCGCCGTGCTGGTTCTGGAATCGCTCGAACATGCGGTCAGCCGGGGCGCCCGCATCTACGGTGAAGTGGTCGGCTTCGGTGTCACCGACGACGCCTTCCACGCGGTCGCACCGGACGCGACTGGGCGCGGTCCCGCGCGCTGCATGACGAACGCCCTCAACGACGCTGGGATCCAGCCGGAGGAGGTCGACTACGTGAACGCGCACGGGACCTCAACCCCTCTCAATGACGCGGCCGAAACCAGGGCGCTCAAGATGGCGCTCGGGAAGCACGCCTACAAGGTCGCGATCAGCTCCACCAAGTCGATGATCGGGCACCTGCTCGGTGCGGCCGGCGCGGTGGAGGCGATCGCGGTCCTGCTGACGATCACCCGCGGGATCATCCATCCCACCATCAACTACGAGACGCCCGATCCCGATTGCGACCTCGATTACGTACCCAACCAGGCGCGCAAGCACGATGTCCGCATCGCGATCTCCAACGGCTTCGGATTCGGCGGCCAGAACGCCACCGCCGTCTTCAAGCGCTACGAAGAATAGGAATGTAAAACGTGGAACAAGACCCCAACCGCGGAACCGTCCTGCCGAAACAGCTCCTGGAGGAGATGCAGACCTCCTACATGGAGTACGCGATGTCGGTCATCATCAGCCGCGCGCTCCCGGACGTCCGAGACGGGCTGAAGCCGGTCCAGCGCCGGATCCTCTACGCCATGTTCGGCGAGGGCGCCACCGCCGGCTCGCGCTATAAGAAATGCGCCGCCTTCGTCGGCCAGGTGATGAAGCTGTATCACCCTCACGGCGACGTCTCCATCTACGACGCCATGGTCCGGATGGCGCAGCCGTTCTCCCTTCGTTACCCGCTGATCGATGGTCAGGGCAACTTCGGCTCGGTCGATGGCGATCCGCCCGCAGCCATGCGATACACCGAGTCTCGGCTGTCGCGGATCTCCGACGAGATGCTCGCCGACATCAACAAGAACACGGTCGATTTCGAGGAGAACTACGACGGTACCGAGCAGCAGCCGACGGTGCTGCCGGCCCGGATCCCCAACTTGCTGATCAACGGCGCCACCGGCATCGCGGTCGGCATGACCACCAACATCCCTCCCCACAACCTGCGCGAGGTCGCGGCGGGCGTGAACCACCTGATCGACAACCCTGACGCCACCTCGGAGGACCTCACCAGCTTCGTCAAGGGCCCCGACTTCCCGACCGGCGGGATCATCATGGGCACCGAGGGCATCAAGTCCGCCTATGCCACCGGCCACGGTCGGATCATCGTCCGCGCCCGGCACCGCTTTGAAGAGGCCGCGAACGGCCGCGAGCGGATCATCGTCGACGAGCTGCCCTATGCGGTTAACAAGGCCAACCTGGTGGCCAAGATCGCGGAGCTGGTATCGGACCGCAAGCTGGAAGGCATCGCCGACCTGACCGATGAGTCCGACCGCGACGGGATGCGGATCGTCATCGAGCTGAAGCGAGACGCGAGGCCATTCACAGTCCTGAACAACCTCTACAAGCACACCTCACTCCAGCAGACCTTCGGCGTGATCATGCTGGCGCTGGTCGATAACCGACCCGTCGTGCTGGGGCTGAAGCAGGTGCTCCAGCACTTCATCGACCACCGTCGCAACGTGATCGTCCGCCGGACCCGCCACGACCTCGAGCAGGCCCAGGAACGGGCCCACATCCTGGAAGGCTTCAAGATCGCCCTCGACCATCTGGACGAGGTCATCGCGACCATCCGCGCGGCCGCCGACGGCGATGCGGCGAGCACCGCGCTGCAGGAGAAGTTCGGCCTCAGCGAACGACAGGCGAAGGCCATCCTCGACATGACCTTGCGTCGCCTCACCCAGCTCGAGCGCAACAAGATCGAGCAGGAGTACGAGGAGGTGATCAAGTTGATCGCCTACCTGGAGTCGATCCTCGCTTCGGATCAGAAGGTCCGCCTGCTGATCCAGGAGGAGATGAGCGAGATCGTCAAGAAGTACGGGGACGACCGCCGCACCGAGATCTCGCTCGACTCTGCGACCGAGCTCACCGCGGAGGACCTCATCCCCAAGGAGGAGGTGGTCGTCACACTCACCCACCGCGGCTACATCAAGCGCCAACCGTCACGCACCTTCCGCTCTCAGAAGCGGGGTGGCGTCGGCCTCCGCGGTGCCAAACCGCAGGCAGCCGGCGACGCGCCGACGGGGACCCGAGAGTCGGACTACGCCGAGCACCTGCTGATCACGCACACCCACGCTTCAGTGCTCTTTTTCACTCAGTCAGGGCGGGTGTTCCAGTTGCGCGTGCACGAGCTGCCGGACCGAGAACGGCAGGCGAAGGGAATCCCGATCAACAACCTGATCGACATCGCTCAGCAGGAACGCATCAGTGCTGTCTTCATGCGCCCGGAAGAGGAGACCGACGCTCGCTTCATGCTGATGGTCACGACCAATGGCCAGATCAAAAAGACCGCGATGAAGGAATACGCCAACGTCCGCCGCAACGGCCTGATCGCGATCAACCTGCAGCAGGGAGACGAGCTCAACTGGGTCGCGCCGACGACCGGCCAGGATGACGTCATCATCGCCACCCGGATGGGCAAGGCGATTCGCTTCAGCGAGACCGAGGTGAGGGCCATGGGACGGGACACCCAGGGCGTCATCGGGATCAGGCTGGGCAAGGCCGACAGGGTGGCTGGGATGGCTGCCGTGCACGCCGACGAGGGCGACCTGCTGGTCGCGACCGAGCGCGGCTACGGCAAGCGGACGCCCGTCTCCGAGTATCCGCGCCATCACCGCGCCGGGCAAGGCGTCTATACGCTTCAGGTGACGTCCAAGGTGGGGCAGCTCGCCGCGATCCGACTCACGACCGATCCCGAGGAGGAGGTACTCCTCATCACTGCCAGCGGTATGGTGCTGCGGACCATGGTGCAGGACATTCGGCAGATCCAGAGGCAGACACAGGGCGTCATCCTGATGCGACTGCAGACGGACGACCAGGTGGTCGCGATTGCCCCGGTCGGCCTCGACGACGAAACCGAGTAACCGGTCATGAACGGGGTGGGATGGGCCGGCGTCGGCATGACCGGCGTCGGTTTTCTGCTGGTCTTGATCGAGCTGTTGGTGATCGTCCTGCGCTTTCAACGCTTGACAAAGCACGTCGAGGAACTGAACCTGCTTCTCGAGAACGGCATTCGCCTCAGCAACGATGAAATACGGATCCTCCGAGAGTCGACCTCGCAAACGGCCGCACTCCTCCGCCCCTACCGCCGGATCGCCCGCCGGCTCCGGCATCCGCTCGTCCTCGCGCTCCTCGCCTCGTATCGTCGCGGTAGGCGACGCTCCGGCTGAGTCACGGGCCGCGCTCGAGCGTCTGCGCCCCCTCAAGTGGCCGATCGACCTCACCTACCTGGACGAGAGCGTCCTCGAATCGATCGGCCAGCTGCCGGCGCCCGCGCGCGACTCCCTCCTGCATTGGCTGCTCAGCGTCCAGGTCGAGATCGGCCGCCGCGATCCGCTCGAGAAGGCCGACGACGCAACCGATCGGGCGGTCGAGATCGGCGAAGCGAGGGAACGGACCCGGGTCGCGCGCGAGCTCCACGACAGCCTCGGGGGTGACCTCGCTGCCGCCGTCGCACTGTTCAAGTACTTCTTCGAGAGCCCGTCACACTCCAAACACTCTGGCGAGGTGGTCTTGCACAACATCTTCGAGATCCTTGAGCTCACGCTCAAGAACCTGCGAACGATGCTTCGGTCGATGCGCTCGCACGAGCTGGGAGCCGGAGGCCTGGTGGGAGACCTGATGGACATCGCCGAGGCCTATCGGCGGAACCACGGCATGGATGTGCATCTAGAAACGATCGGCAGCGAAGAGGAGTTGAGCCAAGCCCAGCAGGAAGTCGTCTTCCAGGTCGTCAGGGAGGCCACGAGCAACGTCCGGCGACACTCGGGCTCCTCCGGTTGCGTGCTCAAGCTCAACTTCGCCGGCCAACCCTTCGTGATCGAGATCACCGACAACGGCGTCGGGATCACCGATCCCAGCCCGGACGGCTTTGGGCTGGTCGGGATGCGGGAGCGGGCGGCGGGGATCGGCGGCCGGCTCCAGGTTGTGAGCGCACCCGGCCGCGGCACCACCATCTTCCTGTTCGGTCCGCAGCCAACCCTCGGCGGCTAGGCTAGGCCCTGGTCGCCAGGCTGACCGGGGAGGTGGTTCGCCGATCCTCGAGCAGGTCCGCCACCTGGCTCGCCGAACGCAGCTTCAGCTTCCGGAGGACGTTGCCGACAGTCCCCTGGGCTTCCTGCCGCTCGATTCTCAAAGCCCGTGCGATCTCCGCTGACGAAAGCCCTTCGCCGAGGAGGTAGGCCACCATCCGTTCGGCCCTCGTCAGTGGGCGAAGGGGGTCGGCGGCCGCGGTGGCGAAGGCGGTAAGGGTGGCAGCGAGAGCGGTTATGTAGTTGAGGTCCTCGTCCTCGTACCAGTGCGGTTGGCGCACCCCGAGGATGATGAGCCCTGCCGGGCGCAGGCCCGGGTCATTGACCGGGGCGTAGAGGATGGTCGGCCAGTCGAGCTCCCAGTCTTCCTCGCCGCCCGCAGGGGTCGTGTGGATGGTCGAGATGGAGACCGCTCGGCGCTCGTAGAGCGCCCGCCGTGCCAGCGGGGTCAGCTCCTGCACCCGCCTCTCCGCGGCCTCGACGGGTTTACCGTCGCCGGGGCCTTCGGCCAGAATGACCAGCCGGTCGGAGCGAAGACCGGCAAGCTGCCAGCGGTCCTGGCGGACCATGGCAAGCGCTGCGTCGAGCCGTCTGACGGTGTCTCGGAGCCGTGGTTTGGTGTTCATGCCGCGAGGCTACGACCCGGTTGTGGTAACCGTCCTCACGACCAGTTCAGAGAGTTATCAAATCGATTTGAAAAGGTGTACCGTCCTGCGGCGTGGGGGCGGAGGCGGCCCGGATCCTGGTGATCGAGGATGACCCTGAGCTGGCATCGCTGTCGATGGGTGTCCTCGAGCGCGCCGGCTACGAAGTCCTCGTTGCGCATACGGGTGCCGAGGGCGTCCGCATCTCGCGCGAGAAGCTGCCCGACCTGACCCTTCTCGACTTCGAGCTTCCCGACATGGACGCTATCGAGGTTCTGGATCTGTTGCGGGAAGGGGCGGCTCGCACGCCAAGCCCGGTGCTGATCCTCACCGGTGCCCGGCAGGCTGTCAGTGATCAGGTCCGCGGACTCGAGCATGGCGCTACCGACTATCTGGCGAAGGCCTCGACCGAGCCATCTTCCTCGCCCGCGTCCGGGCCGCGCTGCGCGAGCACCGAGGCGATGACGGCGCCAGCCGCCGGGGCGCTCTCCTGCTGGATCCCCGAACGGGCACGGCGACGCTCGCCGGCCGGCGGCTGGACCTTGACCGTAAGCCGATGCTGCTGCTCTACCAGCTGGCGCGGCAGGAGGGCGCTGTTCTCACGCGTGAAGAGTTGCTGCGGCTGGTCTGGAGCCCCGCCTACGAGGGTCTCGAACACTCCGTCGACCAGGCGGTCTACTCAGCGCGGAAGGCCCTCGGCGATCCGCGCTGGATTCAGACCATCTCCGGATTCGGCTACCGCTTCCGAATTCTTGGCTGAGGCCGTCGCCAAGCGAATCAAGATCGTGAAGATCGCACCCGGCTCGGGACCACCTTCATAGATCAGCTGGCCACCGTGTTCGCGGACCACGCCGAAGGCGGTGAAAAGCCCCATTCCGGTCCCAGAAGCCTTGGTCGTATAGTGCGGCTCGAATAGGTGGTCGCGCTGCCGCTCGGAGATGCCGGGGCCGGTGTCCGCGACCGACAGGCTCCCCCAGCCACCACGCCGGGTCCCGACCGAGACCGTGACCAGTCCACCATCCTCGACGGCCTGGAGTCCGTTGATGAGGAGCTCGGTCACGACCTCTCGCAGCATGGCTGGGTCTCCGCTAATCGGCACCGGGCGCACCTGGCCGCTGATCTCCACCCGAGTTCGCTGGCCCGTCGCCAAGCCGCGGACGACTTCCGCCGACGTCAGTGCGATCTCCTTGAAGTTGATCGGCTGGGGCGCGACCTGAATCCTCGGGCTGGCACTCGCAGACAACCGCTCCAGCATCTGCAAGGCGACGTCTGTGGAGGACTTGGCCGCCTGCGCCCGATTTCGTGGCTCGGTTGAAAGGCGAGCCTCGAGCAGATCCTCCAGGTAGCCCTTCGAGATCGCCAGTTGGTGCCGGAGGCTATGGAGAACCCCTTCCAGCGCCCTGCTGTACCCGACGTGCCGTTGGTTGTCGGCCAATTGGGCTTCGAGCGCGGCCCTGGACCGCCGCTCAACCAGGGTCTCGGTGAGGGTGACGGAGAGGAGGCCAACAACGAGCGCCAGCAGGTAGCCCCTCGGCGACCCGTCCATGACGTTGGCGATCAGGATCGCCGCCAGGGAGAAGTAAAGGAAGGCGGCGACGAAAGCCCGGCTAAACGTCGCGCGCACCGTCTGTCTGACAGGCTCATCCGTGAGAAGCGACAGACCCACAAGGTTTATCGACCAGCTGGCCAACGTCATGGTGACCGCTACTGCGCAGACTCCAACGGCGGCTGAGAATACCGAGTCAGTTCCGATCCCGAGGCGTAAGGCGGCTGCTCCTGCGGTCCAACAAACGGCAGCCCCAACGCCGGCATATCGATGATCCTTCGGGCCATGTCTTACCCAGGACAGTCCGGCAACTAGTCCAACGAGGCCAGCCAGGGCCGGCGTGAGGAGCATGGCTGCCGACTGGGTTGCGATCATGGTTAGCCGGAGGTACCCACGATCCAAGGTAACGAAGAAGACGCCCAGGGCCAAGCTCATGACGACTAGGAGCGCGGCATCTCCCATTTGAGTCTCGACCCGACCTCCGCCGGTCGGTCCGAGGAGAATCGCAAGAGATCCGAGGACGCCAAGGCTCAATTCGAACCATGGAAACAGGAAGGCCAGCTTCGGTGGCACTCCTGTCGAGTCCCCTTCCCGCCCCATTTGCGCGGGATGCTATCACTGGCCGTGTCAAGCGAGTAAGAGCGCTGCTAACCTTGTTTGGCTAGTGCTAGCTGGTGAGGTATTCGAACCGGTTCGCGTGGTGGTCGTCGACGATCGCCGGCTTGCTCGAATTGCGGCGAAGGCCATCTTGCAGGAATCGGAAGATCTCCAATGGCTCGGCGAAGCGTCGTCCGGCGAAGAGGCAGTTGCCCTGGTCTCGAAAGTCCGACCCGACGTCGTGCTGCTGGATGTGGAGATGCCCGGTGTGGATGGTGCGGAAACCGCGCGCCGGATAAAGTCCGTGGCGCCTAATACCGTTCTGCTGGCTTGGACCGTCTCGGATGCAGGAGATGATCTCCTGAGGATGCTTCAAGCGGGTTGTGTGGGGTATGCGCTTAAAGAGTCTGGGCCCGCGGAACTCCACACGGCAATCAGAGTTGCTCTCCGTAACGAGACTGTGGTACCACGTCGCATGCTCGGAGCGATACTGCGTCAGGCGGCCGATTATGTGCCCGATCCGGAGGCCGCCAAAGTAACCCTCACTCCAACTGAGATGCACGTCCTCAGGTTCCTTGCGAAAGGATTGGCAAGTAAGCAAATCGCCACGCAGATGGGTACGGCGTTGTCTTCAGTTGAAACCCACATACGTAACATTTACCGCAAGCTCGATGCCAACAATCGGGCTGCAGCAATTGGCTTTGCCCTCAAGCGGCGTCTACTGAAGGTCTCTGACCTGTAGCTCTGTCGATCGGATTCATCCCCACTTTTGTGGAGCCTGTCTTCCCCCGGATTAGGGATGTTCCTGACCCCGTTGGTCGACCAGACTCCCGTTGGGGACGCCGGACGGGGTTTCCTCGAATCCAAATTTGAGGTGTAGTAGCAAATGATCAAGGTTCTCCGCCGCCTGCTTGCCAGCAACTCCCGCTCCCAGATCCTCGGTGACTGGCGGGTCTAGCGCCCAATAGCCCAGCGCCTAGAGGGACTGGGCTCTCGATCGCAAAAAAGCGCAGGGAACTGGGAGTCCAGTTCCCTGCGCGCTGTTAAGATCTTCGCGCCGTGCGCCCATATGAGTCGCTCGACAGAGGTACGCGAGCCTATCTTGCGACGGTAATTTTCCTGGGCGTGGCCATCATGCCGATCGGCTGGGCCATTCATCCGGTGCACCTGACCGTGCGGCTAGGGCTTGAGTTGGTCTATTTAGCCGTCGGAGTTCAGTTAGCCGGGCTAATGCCTGTTCGCTGGACCCGAGGACTACATATCGTGTCCACGCCTCTACTTGTGGCCACCGCCTTAGTTGCACCAGGCGCCGGCGTGGCTCTCGTGGCTTGGCTGACCGGATTCGATCGCCGCCGGCCGGGCAAGGAAGTGAGTTGGTGGGCCTTTCTCTTCAATAACGCGAACGCTGCCTTGAGCTACGGGCTTCCATCCTTGGCCCTTGCCTACCTGCCAATTCCTGAACCGTACACACTGCCCCTAAAAACAGCAGTTATTACGATCGCCGTTATTTGCATCAATTACCCACTAACGGCCCGCGTCTTCGCAGCAATTGCAGAAATGTCAATCCTGCAGGCCCTCATCGAGAACGTGGGTTTCACGACGATTCGAACGATGATGATTATGGGTTTCGTCGGCGGGATGCTCTATCTCGTCCTGCAGGATGATCGCGGATACGTCATGGCGCTGGCCCTCCTGGGCGTGCTAATAGCAATTCGAGCGAACCTTGCGGACGCGCAACAGCAGACCCTGGAGCGGCTCCAGACCCTGCAGTTGGCGGCGGAGACGCTGGACGCGCGAGACCCCTATACCGAGTCACACTCACAGCGCGTGGCCGACCTCTCGGCACGCATTGGCGACGCCCTGGCACTCAATGGCCGTGAGATCGAGCAGCTGAGGACCGCCGGGGCCCTTCACGACCTGGGCAAGATTGGCATCCGCGATGACATCCTCAACAAGGCGGAGGGGCTCACGGATGAGGAGTGGGACCTCATGCGACGACACCCCGACATCGGGGCGGACATGATCGCCAAGCACTCCGCGCTGGCCACCGTGGCCCCCCTCGTCCGCGGGCACCATGAGCGCTGGGACGGGTCTGGCTATCCGCTCGGACTCCGCGGTGACCGCATCCCGCTCGGCTCGCGGATCCTTGCCGTCGCAGACTCCTACGACACCATCGCGACCGCCAGGATCTACCGGCCCAGCAAGATGACGACGCTGGAGGCAATCGACGACATCACCGGGCGGGCGGGCAGCTGGTACGACCCGATCGTCGTCAACGGCCTCCGCCAGCTGCACAACCACCCGCTGCTGCCGATGCCAGAGACGCCGGAAGCGCCGGCGTTCACTCAGCGCGGCGTGCTGCGGTTGCTCTGGAGCCGGCCCCGCTTCGCTCGGCTCCTGGCGGGCACGACCATCTCCAGCCTTGGGGACCCGATGACGACCGTCGCCACGCTGGTGACCGTCTACGGCGCCACTCGGGATCCGCTGATGGTCGCCGCCACCTATGTCGTCAGAGCGGTGGCTACGATCGTCGTCAGTGGGCTGGCTGGCGCCGTGCCCGACCGGGTGAGGAGGGCGCCCCTCATCATCACCCTCGAGCTCGGGAGGGCGGCCCTGCTCGTCATGACTCCGTTCCTGATCGCCCACGACCGCATCTGGCCGATCTACCCGATCCTCTTCGCGCTCGCCGCGGTCAACGCGATCGTCGAGCCGGCGCGGCAGGCGGCGCTGCCCGAGTTGGTCGAGCCCCGTGAAGTGGGGCCCGCGAACGCGGGTCTCAGCGCTGCGGGGATGATCTCCGGTGCCGCCGGCTACGCCGTGGCCGGTCTCGTGATCTGGATGACGGCGAACTCGACCTGGTTATTCGTCGCCGATGGACTCACCTTCCTCCTCGCGGGGCTGCTCGTCTTTGGTCTGGGCGACCTCGGTGGGGGGGTCAAGCGGGCGGGTGTCTGGACTGGGATCGGCCGGACCTGGGGGATCAGCCGCGCCCGCGTCCACCTGCTCGTCGCCGGAGGGGCCGCGTTCTTCATCAGCATGAGCTTCCCGGCCCTGATCGCCCTTGCCTACCACCTGACACCGCGGGCCCTGGACGGGCCGAAGACCTACACGATCCTCGAGGTGATGCTCGCGTCGGGGATCGTGATCGGAAGCGTGTTCGTCGGGCGGATGCGGAACATCGGGTCGATGCGAACGGTCGCCCAGGGCCTTGCGATCACGGGCTTTTTGAGCATCGGGATCGCGGTGAGCCCCTGGATCTGGCTGGTCGCCGTCGTGCTCCTCCTCGCCAGTGCGGGCAACCCGATCTACTCCGTCGGCAACGTCACTGCGCTGATGGACATCAGCGACACCAGCAACCGGGGCACGATCATGAGCAGCCGATTCGCGATCACCCAGCTCGCCCTCATCGCTGGCGCGGCCACGGGCGGCGTCGTCATCCAGCTGATCGGGGCCGCCGCGACCTATGGTGTCCTCGGCGCCGGCCTGATCGGCCTCGCCATCGTTGCTGAGCTCCTCCCCCGGGAGCCGCGGGAACCGCGGGAAACCGCCGCCGCAGTGGCGGCGACCGAGTGACCGTCGGTAACGAGCCCAAGAAGAACCTCCAGGTGACCGAGGTCCTCTCCTCCGAGCCCCGGACCGAGCACGCCGGGCTGACGCCGCGACAGCGCCGGCGGCGCACCCTGCAGGTCGGCCTCGGCCTGGCCGCCCTCGTCCTCGGCATCGCGGTGGTGTACCTGATCCGCGAGACGCTGAGCGCGTTCGTCCTCGGCGCACTCCTCGCCTTCCTGATCAATCCACTGGTAGATCGGCTGGCCGGTTTCCTGCCCCGTGCGCTGGCGATCGTAATCATCTTCGCGGCTCTGGTCGTGGCCCTGGTCGGGGTCGCGACCGTCTTCGTCCCGCTCCTGACGACCGAGATCGCGCAGTTGCAACAGCAGACACCGAGCATCGTCTCTGGCGCCCAGCGGCAGCTGGAGCTGCTTCAGGGCCAGCCGATCCAGCTGTTTGGATTCCGCCTCGACCTGACCCGGCAGGGCGCCAACGTCGACCAGCGGGCGGGAGAGTTCCTCCTTGGCCAGTTCGGCAACGCGCTGACGATCGGCCTGGTGGCTCTGAACATCCTCCTCCAGGTCCTCCTGCTCCTGATCGTCGCCTTCCTCGTCAGCCTCGACGCTCACGGCATCAGCGGCTTCCTACGCGAGCTGGTGCCCGGAGATTACCGAGAGGACTTTGACGCCATCTGGCCGAAGGTCAAGGCCATGCTCTTCTCCTACCTCCGGGGGCAGCTCACCGTCGCCCTCATCATCGGCGCCGCCGTTGCGATCGCCCTCGCCGCGGAGGGAATGCCATTCGCGTTCGCCCTCGGGGTGCTGGCCGGGATCATGTCGCTGGTGCCCTTCATCGGGCCCTGGATCGGTGCCATCCCGATCGAGCTGGTTGCGCTCAGCTCCGGTCCGCTCAAGGCGGTCGTGGTCGGCGTCACTTACCTCCTGATCACCAACATCGTGCTCCAGTTCCTTTTTCCGCGGATCTTGGGCGCGGCGGTCAAGCTGCCGGCCCTGCTGATCATCGTGGCCTTCCTCGCCGGCTTCAGCCTGGCGGGCATCCTGGGCATGTTCATCGCGATCCCGGTTGCGGCTACTATCGCCATCTTGTTCGACCACGTGTACCTGCGCGTTTATGGGCCCGAGCCATGAGGTTCGCCATCGTTTCCGACATCCACTCGAACTGGCAGGCGCTGCAGGCGGTACTGGCGGACATGCCCGAGGTCGACGAGGTGATCTGCCTCGGTGACGTCGTCGGCTACGGCGCTGATCCCAACCGCTGCGTTGATCTGGTGCGTGAGAAGCGGTGGCCCACCCTGGTCGGCAACCACGACCGGGCCTGCACCGACGTCGACATCCTGGAGTGGTTCAACGAGGACGCGGCGCGGGCCATCGAGTGGACCGTCGCCCGGCTCGGGGCCGACCGTCTCCGCTGGCTGTCAGAGCTGCCCGACTGCGACCAGATCGGCGACGAGATCGTGCTTGTCCACGGCAGCCCTCGCGACCACATCTACGAATACATCCTCGACGCGGCGACCGCCGAGGCCAACCTGTCCCTGATCGAGGGCCAGCTGTGCTTCCACGGCCACACCCACGTCCCCGGCATCTTCCGGCGGGAGAGCGGCCAGCTTCTCCACGAGTACCAGGTCGGGACCTTCAAGCTGGGTGGGACTGAGCTTGTCAACCCGGGGTCGGTCGGCCAGCCGAGGGACGGGATCCCCGATGCCAGCTATGCGATCTGGGATCGCAGCGCCGGGACCTTTGAGTTCCGCCGCGTCTCCTACGACCGGGAGGGGGCCAAGAAGGCGATCCGCAGCGCCAAGCTGCCCGACCGCTTCGCGGAACGGCTCGACATCGGCCGCTAGACGTCGACGAAGAGGCGTTTGCGGTAGGCGAGGTAGGCCACGATCGCAATATTGAGCCCGAGCCCGCCGACCCGGAGAAGAGTCACCTTGTGAGCGACCTCCCAGGCTTCGTAAGGAATCAACAGCCCCGTCGCGAAAACGATCAGGTACTCGGCCCACCGACGTCGGAGCGCCAGCCCGACGCCCTCGATGAGCTCGATCAGTGCGTACCCGATGATGACCAGTGCGAGCGTCGTCTGGTGCTTGTAGAAGCCGAGAAAGACAAGCGCCTGGTCAATCAGGCGGGCGACCAGGTTGGCGTCGGTCGCGAGCAGCAGCTCGCGTTCGCCTTCGAGCGCCCAGCTGAAGAGGATCCCGGTCCTGCCCAGCACGATCAGGCCGATCGCCAGCGCAACCAGGATGGTTGACTTGACGATCCGCTCGACGATGATCAGCCGGATGAGGGTGTCGTGCGATTCCCCGGTCCGAACCAGCTCCTCCCGGAGGCGGGCGAGGTAGGGTCGCCGGGCCGGTTGGCTCCCGCCTACAGCTCGAGGTGCTCGCGGAACAGGATCACCTGGCAGGAGGCGAACTTGAGGACATAGGGCACGGTCTTCCCCAGGTTGAACTCACCGAAGCGGCGCTTGTAGGGAAGGCCCATCACGATCAGGTCCGCCTTCCATTCCTCCGCCTCGCCGACGATCGCGGGCCCCGTGTCGCGGGCCTGAACCAGCTCGGTCTCGCATTCGAGCTGGTACTCGCCGACGAGCTGCTCGGCCTTGACCAGGATGTCCTCCCCACGCTCGACCTGGGACTCGATCACCGCGCCCAGCGGTAGCGAGCGGTTGACCTCCAGGACGTGGACCGCGTAGATCTTCACCGCCGGCTTCTTGGCCATTCGGCAGGCGATCCGGACCGTCTCCTCGTCCATCTCGTGGCCGTTGAGCGCGATCATGATCCGGGTTGCCTCCCCCTTGTGGGCCATCAGGCAGCCCTCCCGCGGGTGACGCGGCGGTAGAGCAGCCAGCCACCGAAGGCGACCAGGCCAAGCGACGGCGCAAGCTCGAGCCCGGCGGTCACCGGATCGTGGGTCGGGTGAAGCACCCCGTAACCGGCGATCCAGGCGCCGAGCCCGATCGAGAGCAGGCCCATGAACGTGAACGGGAAGCGCATCGACCGCTCAAATCCTACTGGCTGACCGATTCCGGCATAATCCATTCTTCGTGAAGGTCGTCATCGTCGGTTGCGGTCGGGTCGGGGCCCGGCTCGCCCTCCAGCTGACCGATGAAGGGCACCAGGTGACGGTGATCGACCAGAGCGCGAGTGCTTTCTCCCGCCTCGGCGAAAACTTCGGGGGTACCGCGCTGCTTGGCAATGGCATCGATGAGGACATGCTCAAGCGCGCGGGCATCGAGGATGCCGACGCCTTCTGCGCCCTGACCAACGGCGACAACCGCAACATCATGTCCGCTGAGATGGCCCAGCACGTGTTCAACGTGCCAAAGGTCGTCTGCCGAATCTACGACCCGATCCGCTACGAGGTCTACAAGGAGCTCGGGTTGGGAGTCATCTGCCCGACCATAATGGGCACCGACAGCGTTCACGAGACGCTTCTGAAGGACTGAAGACAAATATGTACGCGATCGTCATCGGCGGCGGCAAGGTCGGCTACTACCTGGCCCGAGACCTGCTCGAGCGCGGTGACGAGGTCCTGCTACTGGAGAAGGACACCGCCCGCGCGGACTGGCTCAGCAGCCAGCTCGGCAGCGTCGTTCTGACCGGTGACGGCGACGAGATGTCCTTCCTCAGCACGACCGGCATGGATCGCGCGGACGTGGTTCTGGCGGTGACCGGCGACGACGAGGACAACCTGGTCGCGCTGCAGCTGGCAAAGAATCGCTTCAACGTCAAGCGCACGATAGCCCGTGTCAACAACCCCGCCAACGTCCGGATCTTCAAGATCCTCGGCGTTGACCAGGCGATATCGGCCACCGAGCTCCTCCTCGGCGCGATGGAAGAGGAGATGGGGTAGCCCGGGCGCCGAAAAGAGCCACCCGACTCAGCAAAAAAGAAGAGGTCCGCCGCCGGGCGGACCTCTTCGAATCGGCCGAACCTTGACGAACTTCTAGGTCAGGCGCTCTTGCCGATCTTGAAGATCTTGGTGCCGCAGTCGGGGCAGGTTCCGGTGATGGCCGGCTTGCCGTTCTTCATCGTGATGTTCTGCGGATTCTTGATTTCGACGTTCTTCTTGTCTTTAAGGCAATAGCCTGTCACTGCCATAAGCTCACACTCCTTGACTAATAAATTGGTCGCCTCTGCGCGGTCTCGGCCATTCTAGACACCTACTCCGCTGAATTCAACCCCAATTCGCCGCCAATTACAAATCCGGGTCCGAAAACCCGGTGCTAGACTGGCCTGAAAGTCAGGCTTCCTCGTTAGGTCAGGCTCCAGTGTGGACAGAGGCCGTCGCCCGGAAATGTCGAGAGACGCCGACGGGTAGGACAGGCCTCGCCGGGTTAAGGCGAGGTCCCGCACGGCTGAGTCAAGGAACTCTAAGCCGCGCTGTGCCGAAGCTGAACGAGCAGGGGAGGCGGCGATGGTATTTCTCAGCGAGTTGCTGGGCGCGGAGGTAGTCGACGTCGAGCAGCGGCGAGTCGGCCGCGTGCGCGATGTCACGGCGACCGTGATCGAGCCCTATCCGGTGGTCACCGGAATCGTCGTCTCCCGCGGGCGCGCCGAGATTGTGCCGTGGAGCTCGGTGCGCACCTTCGCCGGCCGTGAGGTTGCCCTTCGCTCGACCGCCGAGAGGATACCGACGACGCCGGCCAACGAGGCCGACATCTGGCTCGGCCGCGACGTGCTCGACAAGCAGGTCATCGACACCGACGGCCGGCGCGTCGTCCGCGTCAATGACCTTCAGCTGGTCGAGAGCGGCGGCAAGATGCTGCTTGTCGGCGCCGATATCGGGATCCGCGGGCTGCTTCGCCGACTCGGCCTGGAGGGCGTCGGAAAGTCGGTCGTGAGGCTCTTCCGGCGAGACCTGCCCATGGTGCTCGTCTCCTGGGACGTGGTTCAACCACTGCAGGGCGAGTCAGGTCCCGACGCCGTTCACCTCCGGATCTCGGGGAAGCGGATCAGCAAGCTTCATCCGGCAGATATCGCGGACATCGTCGAGGAGCTCTCCGCCCGGGAGCGGAGCGCGATCTTTGCGCAGCTGAGCGACGAGATGGCGGCCGAGACCCTGGAGGAGCTTGAGCCGGACGACCAGCGCTCGGTGATCGAGAACATGGACTCCGAGAGGGCCTCCGAGATCCTCGAGGAGATGGGCCCCGACGAGGCGGCCGACCTCCTGGCCGATCTCTCCGAAGATCGCGCTCGCGAGCTCCTCGAGCTGATGGAGACCTCCGACGCCGAGGACGTTCGAGAGCTCCTCTCCTTTCCCGAGGACACGGCCGGCGGGCTCATGACAACGGAGTACGTCTCGGTCTCGGTCGGGCTCACCGCCCAGCAGTGCATTGAGGCGCTACGGATACTTGAGCCGGAGGCCGAGCACGTCTATTACGTGTACGTGATCGACGAGGACGAGCACCTGAACGGCGTCCTCTCGTTGCGCGACCTGATCGTCGCCAAGCCAGGTACGCCGATCGCACAGTTCATCCGCCGCGATGTCGTCACCGTGAAGCTGGACGCGAACCGTGATGAGATCGCCGCGGTGATGGCCAAGTACAACCTGATGGCCCTCCCGGTGGTCGACGTGGAGGATCGGATGCGCGGCATCATCACCGTCGACGACGCCCTCGAGAGCGTGCTGCCCGAGGGCGTGAAGCGCCGCCTCCCGAAGTTGGTGTAAAGAAGCCGACATGCTCGTCACCGCCCGAGCGCGCGTCTGGCGCTACCTGCTGATCCTGGGCCCGGGGCTGATCGTCGCCAACGCGGGCAACGACGCTGGCGGCATCTTCACCTACAGCAACGTCGGCGCGAAGTACGGGTACAGCCTGCTCTGGACGGTGATCCCGACCACGATTGCCCTGATCGTCGTCCAGGAGATGGTCGCGAGGCTCGGCGCGGTGACGGGCAAGGGCCTGATGGACCTGATCCGGGAGAGTTTCGGAGTCCGCTGGACAGCCTTCGCGGTGCTGGTCATCCTGGTCGCAAACGGGGGCACCCTGCTGGCCGAGTTCGCCGGCGTCGCTGGCGGTTTCGGCCTCCTCGGCGTTCCCCGGTGGGTGGCGATCCCCTTCTCGGCGGCAATTCTGGCCGTGGTGGTCCTGCGCGGCAATCGGCCGATCGTCGAACGGATCTTCCTTGCCCTCGGGCTCGCCTTCCTCTCCTACTTCGTGACCGCCATCCTGGTTCACCCGGATTGGAGCCGAATCGGGGGGAGCCTTGCCAACGTCACCTCGCCCCACCCGGGGACGTCGACGCAGGCCTACCTGGTCGACGTCATCGCGCTCATTGGAACCTCCATCACGCCCTATATGCAGCTCTACCTGCAGTCATCGGTGGTGGAGAAGGAAACGCCGCTGAAGGACTACGCCTTCGTCCGCCTGGACGTGATCAGCGGTTCGATCTTCGCCGAGCTGGTGGCCAGCTTCATCATCATCACCACCGCCGTGACGCTCTTTCCCCATGGCTTCGGTGGGAAGGGGGTGGGCAGCGCTGCCGAGGCCGCCCAGGCCCTGATCCCGCTTGCCGGTATCCACGCCGGCCAGCTCTTCGCCGTCGGCCTGATCGGCGCCTCGTTGCTGGCGGCCGCCGTCCTACCGTTGAGCACCGCCTTCGTCGTCTGCGAGGGCTTCGGCGCGGAACGGAGCGTCGACAGCCGGTTCAGTGACGCGCCGGTCTTTTTCGGCCTCTTCCTGGGCCTCCTGGCGGTGACCGCCGTCGTGATGATCCTCCCCGGGGTGCCGATCGCCGGAGTCGCGATCGGGACCCAGACCCTCGACGGCATCCTGCTCCCGGTGTTGCTCGTATTCATCCTGTTGCTGGTCAACAACCGCCGCCTGATGGGACGGTACGTCAATGGCCGGGCGGCCAACGCAGTCGGGGGGGTCGCGGTGGCAGCCCTCATCCTGCTGACCGGCCTACTGCTGGTGAGCCTGGTTCCGGGCGGTCCCCTCAGCACCTGAAAGCTACCGAAGCGCTGGCGCTAAAAGTGATAGTGTGCTCGTATGCTTCGGAGCTTGGGGGGGATCCTTGCCGTGTGCCTGCTGGGGGCCGCCTGCGGTACCCCGGGCGGCCTCGTCCATACCGACATCCCGCCCCTCGCCGGCCAGCGCGGCAGCTTCGACCAGGCAACGATCGACCAGGCGGCCGAGAAGCTCTACCTGGCCGACGGGACACTGGGGGCGGTCGACGTCTTCGACGTCTCCCAGTCGCGGCCTCGGTTCGTCACCAGCGTCAGGCTCGGTCATGCGCCCCACGGCATGGCGCTCGCGCCCGATCTTCACAAGCTCTTCGTCGGCCTCGATGGCGGTGGCGTCGCGGTGCTCGAGGCGGATCCCGCCGCTCGCGGCGTTAACACCGTCCTGGCCACCATCGCGACTTCGGCCAAGAAGAACGTGGACCTGGTCGATTACCAGCCCGGCGCCCACGCTCTCTGGGCGGCGAGCAGCGATGACGGGATCCTCACCCGGATCGATGCCATCCGCAACCTTGCCACCGGCCACATGAACCTGGTGGCCGGCCTCGAGCAGCCCCGCTTCAACCCAGCCGACCACCTGCTCTACCTTCCAAACCAGGCCCGGAACCTCCTGTACCAGATCAATCCCGACAAACTGGAGGTGACTCGGGAGTGGAGCCTGGGCGTGCGCTGCTCGCCCACCGGGCTCGGGATCGACCCCCGGCGGCAGGTGGCAATGCTCGGCTGCGTCGACCCAGGCATCGCCTACACCCTGGAATGGAACCTGGCCACCGGCCGGAAGATCCGGACCTTCACCCAGGTCGCCAACGCCGACCAGGTTGTCTACGACCCAGCCTCCGACCTCTACCTGGTCGCCGGATTAAGCAACGGGACGACGGCAGTGGGCTTCTTCGGCGGTTCGCCGGCAGCCTATCGCAGCTCCAGGCTGACTCATGCTGACACCAAGGCGGTGGCGATGGATGACAGGACCAAGGTGGTCTACACGCCGGGCGCCCATCCCGGCCAGGTGGGCCTGATCAGCTTTGCCCTCCCGCCGGCCGATATCGCCGCGCCTCCCTACCTGGCGCCCCTCCTTTACCTGCTGCCACTGGTCGTCGTCGGCTTCGTGGTCTGGTACTTCGGGCGGAAGCGAGAGCGGGAGCGCCGCCTGGCGGGCCGGCCCCAGTTCAGCTAGCTCCGAGCACCTCGGAGACCCGCTCGGCGAGGTCGGCAGGCGTGGCCGCGGCGAGGCCCCGGAGTCCAACCGTCGAGATCGCGATCGAGGCGCAGGCAATACCATGGGCGAACGCCGTCCGGAGCTCGCCCGGTTCGCCGCCCGACTCCCCCCACGCCGCCAGCATCCCTCCGGCCAGGGCGTCGCCGGCGCCGGTGACGTCGATCACCGGGCGCCCGGCAAGCGCGCCCAGGTGGGTTGGGCCGGCCGCCGTCCACAGGGTGGAGCCGTCCGAGCCCGCCTTCACGGCCAGCCCCTGCAGTCCCCACCGCTCGCGGAAGCGCTGCGGGCGGTCGGGATCGCCGCCCAACGCGACGAGCTCTTCGCGGTTGGCGAAGAACCAGTCGCACGCTTCCAGGACGCCCTCGGCCTCGGGCCCGTGTTTCACCAGGTAGGAGCGCATCGAGTCGCCCGCCAGCAGGGCCGATGAGGCACCCAGCAGGCGAGCTGCAGCCAGCTGGTGGTCCGGCCGCATCGAGCCGACGAAGGCCCACCCATCGAACCCGGCGGGGAGGTCGGGCTCCCAGCCGTCGTAGATGCTTTCCCGGCTCCCCAGGTCCACATTGGTCCCGGACTCCTGCCGAGCCGCCCAGCGGTACGTGGGGAGGTCGAGGACCGCGACCCGGGAGGAATCGATCGGACGGTCGCCGAGGGCGGCACGGACCGCCTCGATGGCGTCGGATCCCGCGGGCGCGACGATCTCCACCGGCCGGATCAGGCTGGCGGCGAGGGCGAAGTAGAGAGCCGATCCCCCGAGCTCGCCGGTGACCTTTCCAAAGGGTCCCTCAAGCGTGTCGAGGGCGATCGACCCCGCGGCGAGGAGCCTCACGCTCGGCGCTGAGTTCCGCTCACCTCCGTGCGGTGCCCGGTTGCCCGGGAGAGCTTCTCGAGCAGGTCGAGCGGACCGCTGAAAGGCTCGACCTCGATCCAGCTGTGGCCGAGCTCGGCGGGGGAGTGAGCATCGCTACCGTAGGCGACCGACTTGCCGAGGTCGCGGGCGATGTCGGCGGCCGCCTGGTTGGCGCCCGGGTCGGCCCATTGGTTGTAGCCCTCGATGATGTCGATCCGGTCGGCCAGGGCCACCAGCCGGTGCGGCGCGAAGTTCGCGCGCCAGCGGTCAAAGGGATGCGGGACGTAGACGAGGCCGCCCATCTCATGGATCTCGTCCATCACCGCCTCCGGCCGCTGCCAGGCCTTCAGCGTGCGGGTGATGAAGAGCCCGATCACCTCGCCGTCGGTCGTCTTGACCTCCTCGCCTGCGATTGCCAGCTCGGGCTCCATCTCCGCTAACTGGAGCGAACCCTGGGCCGTGTTGTGGTCGGTCAGGGCGATGCGGTCGAGACCAAGCTCGCGGGCGCGGGCAACCAGCTCCTCCAGACCGGTGTTGCTGTCATGGGAGAAGCGAGAGTGCATGTGGAAGTCGACCTTCCATAGCGGCGAGCCCGGCAACTACCGGTTTTTGAAGAGGGGGATGACCTTGGCCTCGGTGCGGGAACGGACGGACTCGTTCATCAGGACCTCCTGGGCCCGGAAGACGATGTCCATCACCCGTTCGGGGCGGCGGTCACGACCGAGCTCCTCCTGGAGTTCGCGGTCGGTGTGGTTGACGACTTGAGCGATCCGCGGCAGCAGCCAGCCGGGGACCAGCTTGACGTCCTGGCTGAGACATTCCTCGAGCCAGTAGAGGAGCTCGTCGGCCTCGCGCATCAGGTTGCGGGGTTTGGTCCCGAGCTGCTTCCGGCGATGCCAGAAAAGTGCGCGGCTCTGCTCTTCGGCGGTCTGCTGGATCATCGTGCCCTGAGGCCACTATACCTGCGGCATCGGCCCTGGCGACAGCCTGGATTCGACGCCCCGGAGCGGCCCTAGCTCGCCTGCGGGTAACAGAGGGTTCGCCAGCCGTCCGCGGCCGGGACGAGGTGCACCTGGCGGTAGACCGTCAGCTCCCGCCACTCCTGCTTGAGCCGGTACCGAACCGCAAGCCGAGCGACGTTTCGGTAGGTCCGGTTCCGGTGCAGGTCGGTCCACTCGGGGACGATCGCGACCGTGCCGATCTCCGTCTCGACGACCTGGGCCGCGCCCGCGGCCTGCTGCTCCATGCCGCGGATGAAGCTCTCCTCGCTGCCCCAGGAGCGCTGCGCGTCCTCCGCCAACATCGCCCACATCTGCTCATAGCGTCCCTCGCGCTGGAGCTGGGTGAAGCGGATCTCGAAAGCGCCGGGGGCGATCGAGAGCGGCTCCGGCGGGCGCTGGGGCCGGGGCGGCGGCGGCTGGGCGGTATAAGCCGGCATCAGCGGCGGCTGGCCGATGGGCGTCGTCGTGAAGCGAGCGAACTCGTCCGCGGGCCAGGTCGTGAAATGACCGGCCACCTTCGTTATGAGCCGGTCGACGACCTGCCATCCACGCAGCAGGGAGAGGAGACCCAGGATCATTGGTGAGTCCAACTCGGACTAGATGTAGGGTAGATTCCACAGACTGTATACATCATGTGGATAACTTACAAGTCTTCTTATTTCCGAGTGGGTCGCCGGCGTCGGAGCGCCCGCTCCAGCTCCTCGTAGGCGTTGGACTCCAGCTCGGCAGAGGCGAGAGCACGCTCGAGGAGGGCTGTGATCCGGTAGAGGGCCGCGGTCGGGAGGTCCGGGAGCCGCAGCCGGGCCCGCTCGACAATGGCTTTGCGGCGGGCGCGTTCGGCCCGGGTCAAGAAGCCGCCAGCCGCCTCACGATGGCCGCCAGCGCGGGCAGCGGCACCCCGACCGGGCAGGCTGCCGCGGCAGCTTCGAGGTCCGCTTCGCTTCCCGCAGCCTCCTCCAGGTCGAGCTTCACCAGCGGCAGCAGGTGCAGCGGCCGGAGGTAGGCGGAGGAGAGGTCGGGCAGGTAAGCACCGCCCAACCGGCCGGCCACCAGCGCGCAGATGCCGCAGTTGATGCAGCGCGACATCGCGGGCATCAGCTCCCGTTCTTCAGCGGTCAGGGCGACGTAGTGCTCGGGACGGTAAAACCGCTCCGCAGCGCCGGCACCGCCCCGGCTGCCGCGGCCGGTCCAGCGCCTGACCTGGTGCCGGGCGTAGGCGGCGGCGAGGCGGCTGAGCGCCGAGGCTCGGTCGCGGCTGCTCGCCACCTAGGGTCGGGCCACTAGCGCGTTCTCGCCCCGGCAATCAACTCCTGCTCGGCCCAGCCGGAGCGATCGAGCACCGGCGCCCGGCCCAGCCAGAGCTCGGCCCGGAAGTCTTCGGCGGCCTCCCGCCGCTGGCCGGGGCTCCAGCCCAGCTCCCGGCCGACAACCTCCGCTGCACGCTCGACGCAGAGGGCACCGGAGCAGGGACCGGCTCCGAGGCCGACCCGGCGGAAGGCGTCGGCGAGCGTCCGGACCTGCTCGCCGCGGGCTGCCGCGGCGAGCTCGGCGATGGTCAGTGGCTCGCACCGGCAGACCAGCCCGCGCTCGGGACGGCCGTCAAACACGCGTGGAGCGCGACAGCCCTGCCGCGTCTGGAGACGCGCCGCCGCCAGGGCTGAGATGCCATACCGGCGAGCCAGCTCGGCGGGCGGCTCGGACTCCACCTCGTTGCCGGGCAGCGGCGCGGTCCCCGTCGTGCACGGCGCGTCGATGCCGAGCTTTCGGCAGACGAGGTCGGCCGCCTGCTCGGCCATCAGCCGGTACATCGACAGCTTGCCGCCGATCACGCTGACCAGGCCCGGTGCCGTGGCGTGGTCGACGATCTCGTAGCGCCGGGAGAGCTCGTCCTCATAGCTCCGCCAGCGGAAGATGGTCGGCCGCACCCCGGCTGTCGAGCGGATGACGCGGTGCCGGCGCAGCGACGGCATGACGCGGTCGAACGCCTGGAGGATGTAATCGACCTCGTCAGGGTGGACCTCGATGTCGTCGGGGTCACCGTAGAAGTCGTCGTCGGTGGTGCCCGCAAGGGTGAAGTTGCCATGGGGCACCATCAGGAGGCCCCGGCCGTCCACCGCGTCGCAGCTGATCGCGAAGTTGCTCACCCGGCGGTCGTAGACGAGGTGGATCCCCTTCGCCGGCCGGAGGTCGATCGGCACTCCGGCCAGGCGGCCGAGGATCGGCGACCAGGGACCGGTGGCATTGACGGTCACCTTCGCACGCGCCTCGTGCAGGCTGCCGTCGGGACCGCGGTAGCGCACCCCCAGCACCGACGCGCCATCGCGGACGAGATCGACGACGCGGGCGTGATTCAGCGCCCGGGCGCCGTTCTCGATTGCGTCCTGGACGTTGCCATAGGTCAGTCGGTGGGGATCGACTCCCCACTCCTCCATCGTCATGGCCCCGACGATCCGGTCGCTGAGCCCCGGTTCCAGCCGGCGCGCCTCCGCCGGCGTCAGGCGAAGGTGGGGGTTGGACTGCTTCAGCGGCTGGAAGCGGTCGTAGACCTCCATCGCCGTCTCCATTCGCTCGATGTTGTGCTTGTCGCCCGGCATCACGGGGATCAGGAAGACGACCCGGTGGACCATGTGGCGCGCGATGTTGACGATCTTGCCCGCGTCCTCGCAGCTGAGCTGCGTCGTGCGCCAGTCGAACTCCAGGTAGCGGGGGCCGCCATGGATCATCCAGCTCGAGGCGCCGCTGGTGCCGCCGCCGTAGTCGTCCTTCTCCAGCAGCAGCACGGAGGCACCGCGTCGGGCGAGGTCGCGGGCGACGCCCGCCCCGGTGATGCCGCCGCCGATGACGACGGCATCGTGGGCGCTGGATGTCATTCGTGGTCCGTGCGGGCTTTCTGGAAGGCCTCGATCAGCGGCCGAGCCAGGTTCTGCGGCATCTCCTCGTAGTGCGAGAACCGCCTCACGAAGGTGCCCCGGCCCTGCGTTATCGACCGCAGGTCGAGCGCGAACTTCTGAAGTTCCGACTCCGGCACCTGGGCGCGGACGGTCTGGGTGCCGTCGCCCGGCTCGGTGCCGGCGATCTTGCCGCGCTTGCCGTTGAGGTCGCTCATGATGTCGCCCAGGTAGCGCTCGGGGACTGTGACCTCCACGTCCATGACCGGCTCCAGGATCACCGGACCGGCGTCCATCGCGGCCTTCCGCATCGCCTGGCCACCGGCCAGCTGGAAGGCCATGTCGGAGGAGTCGACGGCGTGGAACTTGCCGTCGATCAGGGCCACCCGGACGTCCACCATCGGATAGCCGGCCGCGGCTCCCCTGGCCATCGTGTCGATGACGCCCTTCTCGACCGAAGGGCGGAAATTGTGGGGAATCGACCCGCCGAAGATCTTGTCCTCCCACCGGAAACCCTCACCGCGGCCAGTGGGCGCGACCTCGATCGTGCAGACGGCGTACTGGCCGTGGCCGCCGGACTGCTTGACATGGCGACCCTCGACCTTGGCCGAGCCGGCGACCGTCTCCCGGTAGGCGACCTTGGGTAGCTGGCTGGTCGCCTGCACCCCGTACTTGCGTCCCAGCTTCTCGAGGATGACGTCGAGGTGGACGTCGCCCAGGCCCGCGATGACGAGCTCGTGCGTCTCCTCGGTCCGATCGATGTGGAGGGTCGGGTCCTCCTCGGCCAGGCGGGTGAGGCCGCTGCCGATCTTCTCCTCGTCGCCCCTTGCCCGGGGGAAGATGGCCAGCGCGTAGACCGGCGGGGGCAGCTCGATCACCGGCTCGGGCTTGGCCGTCCGGTCGCCGATGGTGTCCCCGGTCAGGGTCTGCTGGAGCTTGGCGACCGCGCCAATGTCGCCGGCGCAGACCTCGGGCGTGCTGATGTGCTCTTTTCCGCGGGGGAAGAAGAGCCCTCCCACCCGCTCGTCCAGGTTGCGGCTGACGTTCTGCAGGTGCTGGTCACCGCCGATACAGCCGGCGAGCACCTTGAAGTACGTCACCCGCCCGACGAAGGGGTCGGCGGTGGTGTTGAAGACGATCGCACGGGCGGGGCCGGTGACGTCGGCCTCCGGCGCGGGCAAGAGGTCGATGATGGCGTTGAGGATGGTCCGGACCCCGAGCAGCTTGACAGCGGAGCAGCAGACGACCGGGGTCACCGTACCCGCCACGATGCCCTCGCGGAGGCCCTTTTGCATCTCCTCCTCGTTGAGCTCGCCCTCCTCCAGGTACTTCTCGAGGAGCTCGTCATCGCCCTCGGCGGCCGCCTCCATCATCTGGGCCCGGTATTCGTCGACCCGCTCCCTGAGGTCGTCCGGGATCGGAACCTCCTGGCCCTTGCCGTCGCCAGTGATGAAGGCCTTCATGTGGAGGAGGTCGACCACGCCCTTGAACGACGCCTCAGAGCCGATCGGCACCTGGATCGGAACCGGCTTCGGCCTCAGCACCTCGCGCAACGCGGCCACGGTGCCGAAGAAGTCGGCGTTCTCCTTGTCCATCTTGTTGACGACGACGAGCCGCGCCTTGCGCTCGCGGTTGCACTGGTCCCAGGCGATCTCGGTCCCCACCGCCACGGTCGCGTTTGCGCTGACGACCACCAGCGCGCCCTCGACCGCCCGGAGCGCGCTGACGACCTGGCCGGCGAAGTCGAAAAAGCCGGGAGTGTCGACCAGATTCACCTTGTGGCCGGCGTGCTCGACCGCCGCGACGCCGAGGCTGATCGAGATCCGGCGCCGGCCTTCCTCCGGCTCGAAGTCCATGGTTGACGTCCCGGCGTCGGTCGAGCCCATCCGGTCGATCGTCCCGGTGGCGTGGAGCAACCCCTCGGCGAGGGTGGTCTTACCGTCGTGCGAGTGGCCCATGATCGCCACGTTGCGGATCTTGTCGGGGCCGTACCTGGGCACGATCGATAAGTCTAGATCGACCGCTTCGCCGCCCTCCGGGCGGTTTGCCGGCGGGGTGCCTGGGGTAAGATCAAGCGGTTCATGACCAAGCGCCAGGCGACAGTTGACGAGATCGTGGCGGCGATCGAGGCCGCCCGTGACAAGGTGATGGCGGACGAGGTGAAATCGCTCACCAAGCTCGGGATCCCCAAGGCCATGGCCTATCAGGTGATCGCCAACCGCTTCCACCAGACCAATGCCAACCAGGACGAGGCCGAGCCCGACTTCGACGCCGGACCGACTCCTTCCTGGGAAGAGATCGGTTAAGCCATCGAGCGATGAACCGCGCGCTGCGGTTCAACCGGCTCCTCTCGATCCTCTCCGAGGTGGTCCGCCATCCCGGTCAGCACCCCTCCGAACTGGCGTCGACGTGCGGCGGCTCGGAGCGAACGCTCCGGCGTGACCTCCACGAGCTGCGGCGCCTCGGTTTCGAGCTCGGCTATCTCGACGGATACCAGCTCCAGGGCCGGCTCAACCTCGATGGCTCCTTCTCGCCCCGGACCTACGCTCTCCCGATCGTCTACGAGCAGCAGCTGCGCCTGCTTCGCTCCAGCTTCCCGGAGGATTTCGCCGACGCGGTTCAGGCGCGGGTTGAGTCGGCGGCCCCGGCGGCCCTGGCGCAGCTTTTCGCAAATGCCATCGAGCAGATGAAGGTGAGGTTGTAAAACGTGGAACACGAACCGCCGCTAGTACTGATCAACTCGGGGGAGGACTCCGACTTCTACTACGCGACCCAGTTCCTCACCCACGACCCGGCGCTCTATATCCGCTTCGGCGAGGCGGACGACCTCCTCGTCCTCAATATCCTCGAGCTGGAGCGTGGTCGCCAGGTCAGCTCGGCCAAGAAGGTCGTCGACCGGGCCGACCATGGCTGGGAGGAGGACCCCGATACCCACCGCGCCTGGGCCAGGATCGCCGCCCGGCTGCTCAAGGAGCGCGGGGTCGACCGGGTCCGCGTGTCCGCAAAGCTCGAGTCCGGCTACCTGGAGGAGCTGCGCAACCAGGACGTCGCGGTCGACGTGGAAAAGCAGCTCTTCGTCCGCGAGCGCCGGCGCAAGAGCGCCGAGGAGGCCGAGTGGATCCACGGCGCGCAGCGGGCGGCCGAGGCGGCGGTGGCCGAGGTCGCGGCGCTCCTCGGGTCGTCGGAGATCGTCGGCGGCCTCCTCGAGCTGGACCGCCGGCCGCTGACGTCGGAGCGCCTGATGGCCGCCGCGCAGACCGCGCTCAACGAGATCGGTTATGGGTGCTCGGACATGATCGTGGCGGGGGCGCCGGACTGCTGGATGCCGCATTACCGCGGAGAGGGTCCGATCCGCGCAAACGCTCCGGTGATAATCGACATCTTCCCTCAGGGCCGGGTCTCCCGCTACCACGGCGACCTGACGCGGACGATCGTGGTCGGCGAGGTGCCGGAGCGGGTCCGTGCGATGTACCAGGTGGTGCTCAAGGCGCTGGACGCCGCGATCGCGATGATCCGCCCCGGAGTCACCGGGCGGGCGGTCAACGAGGAGGTCTGCCGGGTGCTCAAGGAGGGCGGCTTCGGGGCCTCCTACAAGGGCTTCGAGGCTCCCGCCGGGACGCCGATGATGATCCACTCGACGGGTCACGGAGTCGGGCTCGACGTCCACGAATTGCCCAACCTGCGGCCGACCGACGTCCCCCTCGAGGAGGGCGACGTCGTCACCGTCGAGCCCGGCCTCTACCTCGAGGGACTGGGCGGGGTCCGCGTCGAGGACACCGGGATCGTCACCGCGGGTGGCTTTCGCAATTTCACCTCGATCAGCCGGAGCCTCGATCCCCGAGCCTACATGTAGCCTCGCTCGGCGTAAAGTAGGCGTTGACATGAGTAAGCCCAATGGGGATGAGGAGACCCTCGGCGACCGAGTCCGCCGGATCCGGAGGGAGCGGGGCATGAGCCTTGCCCGGGTCGCCGGCGGCGACTTCAGCCGGGCCTTTCTGAGCCAGGTCGAGCTGAACCAGAGCCGGCCGTCGGTCCGGGTCCTGCGGGTGATCGCCGATCGCCTCGGGGCCCCGGTCGACTACCTGCTTGACGGTTCGACGCCGACCCTCGACCGCGAGATCGCGCTTGAGAAGGCGTGCGTCGAGCTGGCCCGGGGCGACTTCCGCCGCTGCCTGGCGGCGATCGAGCCGGCTCTCGACGCGCAGGAGTGGCCGCTCGGGGTCGACGCTCGGCTCTGCGCCGGCGAGGCCATGCTCGGGCTCGGCCGGCAGGAGGAGGGCCGCCGGCTCCTGGAGGAGCAGCGAGAGGCCATCACCACCCACGGCGACCAGTACCGCGAGCGGCGGCTCGAGGCGACCCTCGCCGGCGGCAGCCACCGGCTGGATGCCCAGGGCCATGCCGAGCTGGGCGTCGCCCTGCTCCGTGACGGGCGCGGGGAAGCCGCACTGGAGCACTTTCGGGCGGCGCGGATCCTCCTCGGCGGCTAGGCCGCCGCCCGGCTACTCGCCGGAGGGGAAGCTGAAGCCTGGTGGCGTGGTCAGCGCGGGCGGCGTGACCGCGAGGACGACCAGGGTGTGCGGCCCGACGACGATCTTGCGCGGGTCCCCCGTGTAGGGCTTGCCGTCGACGAACATCGCCAGCTTCTCATCCCCGGTGAGCGTCGTGGCCCCGATGTGGGTCGTGTCGAGCGGCTGCTGCCAGACGGTGAAGAAATCGCCCAGCGTGAACTTGCGTGCCGCCGCGGACTTGGGCGCCTCGATATGAATCACCCCGTCGGCGGTGTGGGTGTGGATCCAGTAGAGGCACTGGGTCGCCTGGTCGATGCCCACCCCGGCCGGCACCACTGCCGCGCTGCCGTTGACAAGGATCGACAGGTGAGCGTGGTAGTGGACCGCGAGCTGCTCGCTGGTCCCGCAGGGGATCCCGGCCCGGACCGGGTCGGCGGAGCTGGTCTTGTTGCCGTTGAGCGCGGTGAAGATGATCAGCCCGATGGCGCCCGCGACCAGGAGAGCCCCCACCACGATCGGTAGCAGGGGAAGGTCGTGCATCCAGCTGTCGCGGGTCTGGACCCGGGCATAGCGCCGGCCGGCCGGCTTGCGCTGCTTGGTCTTGCTCAATTCGGTGCCCTGATAGAATACCGAGGTTCCTTTCTGGTCCCGGCCGGAGTGTTTCCGTTGCGCCCGGGGCCTGATCCACGGAGAGGAGAATCCACCCAATCTTGCAGCGCGACTACGAAATCCTGTACATCGTCCGGCCGGACGTCGAGGAAACCGATCTCGGCGACGCCACCAAGCGGGTCGAGACCCTCATCGAGAGCCTCGACGGAAGCATCCAGCGCACCAACGTCTGGGGCAAGAGGCGCCTCGCCTACGAGGTCGACCACCTCAAAGAGGGTCATTACGTCCTGGTCGACTTCCAGATCGAGCCGGCCCGCGTGCCCGAGATGGAGGCAACCCTGAAGATCTCCGACACCGTCTTCCGCCACCTGATCGTGCGCAAGCCGGTCATCAAGGCCGAAGCGGCCGGCGGCGCGGGGTCTGCGACGGCGGCGACTGAGCCCGGCGGAGGCGCGGCGGACGAGCCCGAGCCCACCACCGCGGCGGCGACCGAGCCCGGCGGAGGCGCGGCGGACGAGCCCGAGCCCACCACCGCGGCGGCGGCCGGCGCTGATGCCCCAGGCCAACCTGGGGTCAAGTAGGAGGACGAGGAGTAATGGCCAGCCTGAACAAGGTGATGTTGATGGGGCGCCTGACCAAGGACCCGGAGATGCGCTACACGCCGAGTGGCCAGCCGGTCACCTCTTTCTCGATCGCCACCAACCGCTACTCGTCGGGTACCGACGGCGAGCGCAAGGAGTTCACCGACTACCACAACATCGTCGCCTGGAACATCGGCAAGCGAAACCTCGCCCAGCAGGTCGCCGACTTCCTCCACAAGGGCTCCCTCGTCTACGTCGAGGGACGCCTGCAGACCCGCTCCTGGGAAGGCCAGGACGGCCAGAAGCGGCGTGCGACCGAGGTTGTCGCCAACGACGTCCAGTTCCTCGAGCCGCGCGGAGGTACGGGCGCCGGGGTCGGGGTCGCGGCCTCGCCCGTCGACGACCTGCCGGGGATGGCCGAGGACATGCCGCGGGACGTCGACCCCGACGAGATCCCCTTCTAGGAGAGCCAGGAAGAAAACATGCCGCCAAGAGATGGAAAGCCGAAGCGCGCGCACCGCAAGGTCTGCAGCTTCTGCGTCGAGAAAGCCCAGTACATCGATTACAAGGAGGTCTCGCGCCTCCGCCGGTTCATCTCCGAGCGGGGCAAGATCCTGCCCCGCCGGGTGACCGGCACCTGCGCCCGCCATCAGCGAACCCTGACGGTCGCCCTCAAGCGGGCCCGCCAGATCGCCCTTCTCCCGTTCACCTCGGACCACCGCTAGGAGCGGACCATGACCCAGCAGCTGCGAATCCCGGGACCGACACCCCTGCCCGAGCGCGTCCTCCGCGCCATGGGGCAGCCGATGATCGACCACCGCGGCCCCGAGTTCGCGGCCATCCACCGCGAGGTCTCGGCGGGAGTCCGGGAGGTCTTCGGTACCGCCCAGGCTGACCTGTTGATCCTCAGCTCCTCGGGTACCGGCTCGATGGAGTCGGCGGTCGCCAACCTGGTCTCACCGGGCGACAAGGTGGTCGTCTGCACCGGTGGCGTCTTCGGCGACCGCTTCGCCGACATCAACCGCGCCTTCGGCGCCGAGGTCGTGCAGCTGGCAGTCGATTGGGGCCAGCCGGTCGAGCCTTCGCCGCTGGCCGACCTGCTCGCCGCCAACGCCGACGCGGGCATCGTCTTCCTCACTCACAACGAGACCTCGACCGGGCTCACCAACCCGCTCGAGAGGTTGGCCCGGGTCGCCCGCGAAGCCGGCCGGCTGGTCGTTGTCGACGCCATCTCATCCGCTTCCTCGATGCTCGTGGAGATGGATGCCTGGCAGCTGGACGTGGTCCTGAGCGGCAGCCAGAAGGGCTGGATGGCTCCTCCCGGCATCGCCTTCGCGGCGGTCGCCGAGCGGGCCTGGGAGGCAGTCGAGCGCTCGCGTTCTCCGCGCTTCTATTTCGACTGGAGGTCGCACCGGACCTGGGCGGAGAAGGGTTTCACCCCTTCGACGCCGGCCGTGAGCACGCTCTTTGCCGTCCAGGAGGGAATCCGGATCCTCAGGGAGGAGGGACTCGCCAACGCGTACCGGCGCCACCGCCGGATCGCCGACGCGACCGCCGCCGGGCTCGCGGCGGCGGGGATGACGTTGCTCGCCCGTGACGGCTACCGGTCGGCCACCGTCACCGCCGCGGTCGTCCCCGACGGAATCGCCGTCGAGGACCTGCGCCGGCTGCTCAGCAGCCGCCACGGGGTCGTCATCGCCGGTGGTCGCGGCACGGCCAAGATCAGTGAGCGGATCGTCCGGGTCGGCCACCTCGGGGCGGTTACCGAGGGCGACGTCGTGCAGGTCCTCTGGGCGATCGAGCAGGTGCTCGAGGAGCTCGATCACGCACCCGCCGACGGCCGCACGCTCGCGGCTGCCCAGAAGGTTCTGCAGGGCGCTTCGGAGGCCGTCGGCTCTCGCCAGTAAGACGCCGTTGACGCACCGGATCCTGGTCGCCGACCAGCTAGCCGAGGACGGTCTGGCCAGGCTCCGGGAGCTCGGCGAGGTCGAGGTTCGGATCGGGCTGGAGGAGGCCGCGCTGGTGGAGGCGATCGTCGCCTTCGACGCGCTGGTGGTTCGCTCCCAGACCCGGGTCACAGAGGCGGTGCTGGAGGCCGGCAAGCGCCTCAAGGTAGTGGGCAGGGCCGGCGTCGGCGTCGACAACATCGATGTGCCGGCGGCGACCAAGCGGGGGATCCTGGTCGTCAACGCGCCGCGCGGCAACATCGCGGCCGCGGCCGAGCACACGATCGCCCTGCTCCTCGCCTCCGCTCGCTGGATCCCCCAGGCAGATGCCTCGGTCCGTCGCGGCGAGTGGCAGCGGTCCAAGTACACCGGGGTGGAGATCCGCGGCAAGACTCTCGGGGTGATCGGTCTCGGCAACATCGGGACCGAGGTTGCCAAGCGGGCCCAGGGCCTGGAGATGGAGGTGATCGCGTTCGACCCCGTGGTGCCCGAGGACCGCGCCGAGCAGTTCAACGTCGAGCTGGTGCCGCTCGACGAGCTGCTTCGCCGCTCCGACTTCGTCACGGTCCACGTCCCGCTCGTCGACGGCACCCGCAACCTGATCGACGCCGAGCGGCTGAAGCTCATGAAGCCAACCGCTCGCCTCATCAACGCCGCCCGAGGCGGGATCGTCGACGAGACCGCGCTCGCCGCCGCTCTCGAGAACGGTGTGATCGCTGGAGCGGCGGCCGACGTCTTCGAGCGCGAGCCGCCGGCCGAAAGCCCGCTGCTCGCGCTGCCGAACTTCATCGCCACCCCGCACATCGCGGCCTCCACCGCCGAGGCCCAGACCTCGGTCGCCTTCGACGTCGCGATGGAGGTCGCCGCGGTGCTTGCCGGCGAGCTGCCGCGCTACACCGTCAACGCGCCGGCCCTGCCGCCCGAGGAGCTCGCCTTCCTCCGTCCCTTCGCCGAGCTGGCCGAACGGATGGGCTCGCTCTACGTCCAGCTCGAGGGCGGCCGGGTGGCCGCGCTGGAGATGGTCTACGAGGGCGAGGTGGCGGAGGCGGACCCCTCGCTGCTGACCGCGGCCGCGGTGCGGGGCCTGCTGGCGCCCTTCACCGAGGAGCGGATCAACAGCGTCAACGCGCGGCTGGTGGCCGCCGGCCGCGGTCTCCGCCTGGTCGAGCGGAGGGTGACAGCGTCGGGCACGAGCAGCTACCCGAGCGTGGTCCGGCTGCGGGTGGGCGACTTCGAGGCCGCCGGCACCGTCCTCTTCGGCGAGCCGCGCGTCATCGGCATCGGCGCCTTCCGGGTCGATCTCGTACCCGAGGGTAGGTTCCTCGTCAGCCGGCACGAGGACCGCCCCGGTGTGGTCGGCCGCTTCGGGACCATCCTGGGCGCCCACGACATCAATATCGCCTCCATGCAGGTGGGGCGGGACGCCCCCCGGGGGCGGGCCATGATGCTGCTGGCGGTCGACGATCAGGTTCCGGCAGAGGTCCTCAGCGAGCTCCGCCAGGTCCACGGGATGAGTGATCTCCGTTACGTCGAGCTGGGGGCCGGCTAGCCTCCGATGGCCCGGGTCGAGCCCTTCCACGGCACTCGCTACTCCCCCGAGGTGGTCCCCGATCTCGGCCGGGTCGTCTCGCCGCCCTATGACGTGATCCCGGACGAGCGGCTGGAGGACTACCGTTCCCGCTCGCCCTACAACGTTGTCAGGCTGGTGCGCCCCGGCGCCGACTATGCCGGCGCCGCCCGCCTGGAGCGCTCCTGGCTCGAATCGGGAGTCCTGCGCGAGGACCGCCAGCGGGCCTACTACCTGCACCAGCACGTCTTCGAAGGGCGGGTTCGGCGAGGGCTGATCGGGGCCGTCGGGCTATCGCCCTACGGCGAGGGGAAGGTCCTCCCCCACGAGCGCACCCACGGCGGTGCGAAGGCCGACCGGCTCGAGCTCTACCGCGCCACCGCCACGGCGTTCGAGCCCCTCTGGTTCGTCTACCGGGGCGCCGGCGGTGACCTCCCGGGCCTTCTCGACGAAGGTTTCGCTGCCGAGCCGGAGGTGACCTTCGCGACCGACGACGGCGGTGGGCATCGGGTCTGGACCGTCACCGACGCCGACTGGCAGGAGCGGGTGACCCGAGCCTTCGCGGAGCTGCCGCTGCTGATCGCCGACGGCCACCACCGCTACGAGACGGCCCTCACCTATGCGGGTGAGGTGGGCGCTGCTGACAAGTCGGCCGCCGGGTTCGCGATGGTCCTGCTGGTCGACATCGACGACCCGGGGCTGATCGTGCTGCCGACCCACCGCGTGATGCGCGTCGCTCCCGTTGCCGTCGTCGGCGGGGACCCCGTCGGATCGCTGGCGGAGGCCCTGGCCGGGATCCGCGGCCGCGGCGCCGCCGGCCATTATGCCGCCGGGCGGTTCCAGGTCCTGCCCCTGGAGGGCGAGCAGGCGCTGGTCGAACTGCACCGCCAGGTGATCGACAACCTCCTCGGCAAGCGGAGCGCGGAGGACGTCCTGCTTTACACGCGCGACGCGGAGGAGGCTGTTCGCTGGGTCGACGAGGGCCGGGGCCAGCAGGCCTTCTTTCTAGAGGCACCCGACCTGGGGGTGGTTTTGAAGCTCGCCCAGGAGGGGAGAGTTCTACCGCAGAAGAGCACCTTCTTCCACCCCAAGCCGCCGAGCGGCATGGTCTTCGCCAGACTCGACCGAACGGAGCCCTAGACTTAATTAGATGCCCATCTACGGATACCGTTGCGAACAGTGCGGCCACGAGGTCGAGGTACTCCAGTCGATGTCCGAGGAGCCATTGCGCGTCTGCCCCAACTGCACGGGGCCGCTGCGCAAGATGATCTATCCCGCCGGCATCATCTTCAAGGGCAGCGGGTACTACACAACGGACTACAAGAGCCCCGGCTCTGGCTCCCGGCATGGCGATTCGGACGCCGCTGCGGCCGCCTCGTCCTCTTCCGGCGGCGACTCCGCGAGCGGCTCCAAGGGCGATGCGAAGAGCGAGTCCAAGGGCGATGCGAAGAGCGAGTCCAAGGGCGATGCGAAAAGCGAGTCCAAGGGCGATGCGAAAAGCGAGCCCAAGGGCGATGCGAAAAGCGAGCCCAAACCAGCCGCGAAGCCATCGTCACCGTCCAAGTCGGCTCCCAAAGAGGGGGTATCCTAAGCAGGCGATGACAAACGTGGAAGCCGTTACCGACGCCGATTTCGAGGCGACCGTTCTCAAGTCCGTTCAGCCGGTCCTGGTCGACTTCTGGGCCGACTGGTGCGGTCCCTGCCGCATGATCGCGCCGATCGTCGAGGACCTCGCGGGCGAGTTCGGGATGAAGGCCAAGGTGCTCAAGATGGACATCGACGCCAATCCGCGAACCCCGCAGAGCCTTGGCATCATGAGCATTCCGACCGTGATCCTCTTCAAGGACGGGAAGCCGGTCGAGCGCCAGGTCGGCTACCGGCCGACGATGAAGGGCGACCTCAAGGCCAAGCTCTCCGCCCTGATCTAGGACCCGGCTTGTTCGGCAGGGCGTTCGGTGTCCTGGTCGCGGTCCTGGTCGCGGTCGGAGCCCTCGTCCTCTTCAACTACCTGCGCCCGGTCGACGCCGTCGCCGCGTCGCCGCTGAAGGCCGCAGTCGGCCGCGTTCCGGGCCAGCCGCCAACCATCGCCTGGCCGTCCGGCGCCGCCTCCGCGGTCGGCGTCCGCGAGCTTGGCAACCTCGGCAGCCACGGCGACTCCTCGCCGCAGCCGATGGCGAGCGTCGCCAAGGTGATTACCGCCCTCATCGTCCTCGAGGACCACCCACTCACCCTGACCCAGCCAGGCGACGCCGTGATGGTGACCGATGAGGACGTCGCCAACTACCAGCGCGAGAAGGCAGACGGGCAGTCCGTTGTGCCCGTCCAGCAGGGGGAGGCGCTCGGAGAGCGCCAGCTGCTCGAGGGCATGTTGATCCCCTCCGGCAACAACCTCGCCGACATTCTCGCCCGCTGGGATGCGGGCTCGACCGACGCGTTCGTCGCCAAGATGAATGCTCGGGCCGTGGCCCTGGGCATGAAGAAGACACACTTCGCCGATGCCAGCGGCTTCTCCGCGCAGACGGTGGGGACGCCGTCCGACCTGATCCTCGCCGGCGAGGCATTGATGGCTCAGCCGGTGCTGGCCCAGATCGTGTCGGAGGCCCAGGTCGACCTCCCCATCGCCGGGACCGTCTACAACGTCGACTACGCCCTCGGGCGGCAGGGGATCGTCGGGATCAAGACGGGTTCGGCGCCGAAGGCTGGTGCCTGCTTCCTCTTCGCCTCGGCGACCAAAGTCGGCGGCCGGCCGGTCATCGTCGTCGGCGCCGTGATGGGCGAGCCGACCCTCGACGACGCGTTCGCAGCCAGCGAGGCGCTGATCTCCTCCGTGCTCCCCGGCCTGCAGTTGATCCCGGCGGTCTCCGCGTCGGAGGCGGTCGCTGAGTACCGAGCGCCCTGGGGTAGCCGGACCGGCTTGGTGGCCGAGAAGGACCTCTCGCTAGTCGCCTGGCCCGGCCTGCTCCTGCACCGCCGGGTCGAGGCGCCCGCCGCCCACGCGCCGCTGGTGGACGGCGCGGCCGTGGGCGCCTTCTCCGCCTGGGTCGGTACCGGCGCGCCGCAGTCGGTGCCATTGCTCACGGACGGACCCCTCTTCTCGCCGGGAAATTTCTGGCGCCTGACCAGACCCTTCAGCGACTCTCGGTAGCATTTGACGGCGAGCGGGGGATGTTCGGGGGCTGGTGCCTTCCGCAGTCTTCAAAACTGTCTGTGGGGCGGTGCATAGCCGTCCCAGGTGGGTTCGATTCCCATCCATCCCCGCCAGACACTTTTTGAAAGGCCATTCGAGGCTTACGCTGAATTCAGGAACCGGTCCTGAGGGCCGGTTTCGCCTTTTCCCGGGGCGCCCCCAAGGCAGCTCTAGGATCGGGCAAAGGAAGCGTGAAGAATGGTCCAAGGAACCCCGAAACTGTTGGGTCGTCAGCAGACTGTTGGGTTGCCGGCAGGGACGCCGGCGGCTCGTTTCGACGCGGACGTGACGTTGGCAGCCGTGGCCCGCGAGTGGCTTCTGGAGCTGCGGGTCATGGGCCGGAGTCCCCGAACGATCGGCTTCTACGACCAGAAGCTGAAGCAGTACCTGCGGGAGAGCGCAGTGACCAGGCTGTCGGACCTGACCGCCTTCGAGATCAAGCGGTATATCGGCGAGCTCCGCGAGCGTGAGCTCTCAGACCACACGATCCACGGCGCCTACGAGGTCCTTAAGGCCGTGGGTAACTGGGCCCACCGGGAGGGCTACCCGGTCGACCCGGCGCTGCTCCTGGTGCGGGCCCCGAAGGTCGCCGACAAGGAGATGGAGACATTCACCCACCCACAGGTGGACAACCTTCTTGAGGCGGCTCCGCAGGGTTGGCCGCGCCTGGCAGTCCAGATCCTGCTCGGGACGGGGATGCGCCTGGGCGAGCTGGTGGCCCTGACTCTCGATGACATCGAGGACGACGGCGACACCGCCTTTCTGAAGATTCGGCACGGCAAGGGCGCCAAGTTCCGGCGAACGCCCATGTCCGACCGCCTCAGGCGGGAGGTCAACCGATACCTCAATCGCTGGCGACCTGACGGCTCCAGCAAGAGCCTTCTTGTGATGTCCAATGGCCGGCCGGTCCGAGAGATCACCGTCTCTGAGCTATTTCGTCGCCTCCGTGCGAAGACCGGCCTTGCCGTTCGGGCACACAAGCTCCGGCACACCTTCGCGACGGAGTACCTGCGGAACGGCGGCGACATCGAGCGCCTCCGGCGGCTCCTGGGCCACACCACCTACCTGATGGTCATGCGCTACGTCCACCTCGACAAGGGCGACCTGGCAAGGGACATCAATACTCGGAGCCCCTTCTAGAGAGCATCGATCGGTCGTTGACAGCCGGCTAACTGCAGTTCCGATCGCCTCCGGGCGATCAGCGGGTGGTCAGCGGGTGGCTGGCGGGCGGCCTTGAGATCGGCGCGCCTGTTGGATCGGCCCGGGTGACCCGGCGTAGCGGGCGGTCAGCGGGCGCCTCGTTCGTAGCCTGATCTGATGGCGCACGGGCGACTGTCATTAGGGACGGGTTCCGGGGCGCTCGCTACTGGGTCGCCGCCACTCCAACCAACAGGAGGATCTCACTCGTGGACGAAAACAGCCCGCGTCCGATGATCGGCAAGGCCGGCCTGGTGGTCGTGATGAACCGCGAGCAGTTGCTCGCTGGGTGCGCTGCCCGCGGCCTGAGTCTCGAAGAGCTCCGGTCGGCAGCCGGCATTTCGCGGCCGACACTCCAGGCAGCGCTAAGGGGTAAGCGCGTGCGGCCGAGGACCGCGTTCAGGCTGGCTCGGGCATTGAGCCGGCTCCCGGTGCTCGAGGAAATCACTCAGCTGCTGGAGGCCGGCTGATGGATGGACGCGCTGAAGGCGCTCGCGACCTGGTGCTGGCCATTTTTCGGCTGGCCGTGTGCGACTACCTGGGCCTCAGCTACGGTCACGACGGGCCGGACCGACCAAGACCCTGCCGGACCCGGCAGGAAGCAGCCGAGGTGGGGCCCTTTCTGACGGGCGCCTGGGCGGCGCACCTGGCCGAGATCGCCGGCTTCCACTCTGAGCTGGTCTGGCGCGAGGCCCGATTCACCAAGAAGGCGATGACCAGCGGACCTCCCGCGAGCACGGCCTGGAGTCAGGCAGCATGAGCGAGCTCAGCGGGCGCCCGCCGAACAACCCGAGCGAGGTCGCCCAGGAGATCGGGGCCTTTCGCATCAAGGTTTCGCCTCGGCTTTCGAGTCGAGTCGCGAAAGGGGACCCGAGTTCAGAAAGGGCGCCTCACGACCCAGGACGGACTCCCCTATCTACTCGTCCTCTCCTACTCCATGAAAACAACCCCCTGGCCAACGCTGCACTCAGCCTCCAAGAGCTCACCAGACTGGCCGGATCTCTCACGCAAAGGGATCTCGCCATCCTCATGAGCCTCGAGGCTTACCGCTACCTCAATCTCCACCAGCTGGAGCTGCTCTTCTTTCCCAGCTCTCGCTCGGCCCAGATCCGCCTCAAGCAGCTCAAAGACCACGGCCTCCTCCAACGCTGGAAAGTTATCGAACCACCTGGTATCACTCGCCGCCCCTCCGTCTTCCTTCTCTCCCCACGCGGGGCCAGGGTGCTAGCCGCCTCTCGTTCTGAGGATCCGAGGTCCCTGGTGCGGCAGGCGCGGATGGCTGAGCTGCACTGCCTCAACGTGACCCACGACCTGGAGGCCAACGGCTTCTTCGTCGACCTGGCTCTGGCAAGCCGTGACCTCCCTGACCAGGGCCTCTACCACTGGGTGGGGGAAGCGGCGATGAGGATCGCGTTCAGAAACGGGAAGCGACGAAGCCGGCTGGGTGAAGGCGCGCCAGCGTCGGACGGCTGGGGCCGTTTCCTGACTGCGCGTGGCCATGTGAAAGTACCCGGCTGTGGCCAACAAAAGTCCCCACCCTCGACCGTCTGACCTGACCACGAGTGGTGTTCCCCGGAGCGGGCACAGTGGAGTTGCTTCAGCTTCACCAACCCGTCCGGGAGACCCACTCATTGAAGACGACGAGGGACGACTTGAACATCATCGATGCGTACAACGAACTCGGCAGTTACCGGGCGGCGGCGCGGTTGTGCGGGACCACCCACAAGACAGTGCGGCGGGTGGTCGAGCGACAGGAGGCCGGCGGACCGTGGACGCGGCGGCCGCGGAGGGTCGCCCACAACACCGACCCCGTCCTCTCGGTCATCGCCGAGCGGGTGAAGACGACCGATGGCCGAATCTCGACCAAACGGCTGTTGCCATTGGCGAAGGCGGCAGGGTACGAAGGGTCGGCTCGGAACCTGCGGCGGGTGGTCTCGACCATGAAAGCGGACCATCGCCAGAAGCGGCGGCTGTACCGACCCTGGGTGCCGACACCGGGTCGACACCTGGTCATCGACTGGACGGTCGAGGGCCGGCTGCACATCTTCTGTGCGGTGCTGGCCTGGAGCCGTTACCGCTTCGTCCGCTTCGCCCTCAACGAGACCCGGGAGACGACACTGGCGCTCCTGGCCGAGTGCTTCGAGGAGTTGGGAGCGGTGTCGGCGGTGGTGCTCAGCGACCGGATGTCGTGTTTGAAGAATGGGGTGGTCGCGAACGTGGTGGTTCCGCATCCGGACTATGTCCGGTTCGCCGTTCACTACGGATTCCGGCCCGATTTCTGTGAGAGCGCGGACCCTGAATCGAAGGGAGTCGTGGAGCACCTGGCGGGGTATGTCCAGGTCGACCTGGTGGTTCCCGCGGACGGCTTCGGTGGCCGCGTCGAAGCGGCCAACCGGCAGGCCAGGATCTGGGGCATGGAAGTGAACGGCCGAGTTCACAGCGAAACCCAGGCGGTGCCCGCCACCCGGTTGCTGGAGGAACGTGGCCTGATGCGTCCGCTGCCCTCGTTGCGGCCGCCGCTCTGCCGCGGCGAGCTGCGCAAGGTTGGCCGTCTACAGACCATTCGCTTCGGGTCGGCGCGCTACTCGGTGCCGACGCGCTGGGTGGGCCACACGCTCGAGGTCCTGGTCCAGGACGGCGAAGTCGTCATCGGGCTCAACGGCAATGAGATCTCCCGGCACACGCTGCAGCCGCCGGGCGGGATATCCATCTACGACGACCACTACAGCGGCCCGGCCCGACCACCGGCGCGGCCGATTCGAGTTCGAACCGCCACCGAGCGTGACTTCATGGCGCTGGGCCCGGCGGCTGAGGCCTTCCTCCGGGCGGCAGCCGCCGCGGGTACCTCACGCCTGGCTGGAGAGCTCGCCGAGATGCTGGGATTGGAGGCGAGTTGGGGCCGCGAGCAGGTGGTCGCAGCCCTCGAGCGGGCCACCCGGTTTCGCCGTTTCCGGGCCCAGGACCTGCGCTCCATCCTCGAGGCGGGACCGTCGGCACCGAACCCGGTCCCCGCCGGCAAGACGCTCGAGCTGGTCGTGCCGCAGGCTCCGGTGCGGTCACTCAGCGCCTATTCGTTGGAGGCGATTCGATGACCGCCCCCGCCCCCGAGCTCGCTCCAGATCTCGTCAGCGGTCTGCGCCGTCTGAAGCTGTCTCGCATTCGCGCCATCGGGGCCGAGGTGTGTCAGACCGCCAAGACCCAGCGCTGGGCGCCGGACGAGTTCCTGCGCACCCTCATCGAGGCCGAGATTGCCTCGCGCGACGAGTCCAACCTGCGCGACCGCCTCAAGCTGGCAGCCTTCCCGGTGCGCAAGACTCTGGACGAATTCAAGGTCCAGATCTCGTCGGTCCCGCAGGCGACGTTCAACTACCTCGCCGGCCTGGAGTGGATCCGAGCCAAGGAGAACCTCTGCATCATCGGACCGGCCGGCACCGGTAAGTCCCACCTGCTGGTCGCCCTCGGCCATGCCGCCTCCGAGGCTGGCCATCGGGTCCGTTACTTCGCCGCCGCCGACCTCGTCGAGACGCTCTACCGAGGCTTCGCCGACAACTCCGTCGGCCGCGTCATCGACACCATCCTGCGCTGCGACCTGGTCATCCTCGATGAGCTCGGCTTCGCGCCGCTCGACGCCACCGGGAGCCAGCTGCTCTTCCGCTTCATCGCGGCCGCCTACGAACGCCGCAGCCTCGGCGTCGCCAGCCACTGGCCCTTCAACGAGTGGGGCCACTTCCTTCCCGAGCAGACCACCGCGGTGTCGGTCGTCGACCGCCTGCTCCACCACGCGGTCGTGGTGGTGACCGACGGCGAATCCTTCCGGATGCGTGAGGCACGTGCCCGAGGAGGCGCTCTGCTCAAGAGGGATTGAGCCTCCCCAGGCCCTTCGAGGCCCGGTCTCCTCAGTCGCCCGCACCCCGTCGGTGCCCGCTACGGCCTTCTCAGAGGCTCGTTTTCTGGAGGCTCAACCTCGAAGCCGCTGGAACCCCAGGGTGGGGACTTTCAGTTGGCCAAAAGTGGGGACTTTCACTTGGCCATTGACATCCTGACCCCGTCCGGTGAGGTGATCTTCGAGCTCGAGTGGGACCGAGGTACAGAATCGCTGCAGCGCCTGGAACTGAAGATCAGGTCTTACATCGGCTATTTCAAGAACCGCCGCAATGCCGAGCTCCATCACGTGCTCTTCGTGCTGCCGCATCTGGCCCGCGAGAAGGCGGTGTTGGCGATGATCGGCGAGGAATATCCGAACTTCTCGCTCAGCTGCTGCCGCTTCTGGCTGACCAACCGTCCTCTCCTTGAGAGTGAGGGGCCGCTGGAGAGGATTTGGCTCTACGCCAGGCCGTCGAAGGAGCCCATGAATGATCGAGGTCGTACATGGCGACCGCCCGCGTCCGGACGACGCCTCCGCCTCGCCGAGCTGCCCGCAATGCGCCGACAGCCGCGGGACGTCCTCGCGTGCGTGGGGAGCTCAGGCTGGTGGCAGCGTCGACCGGGAGGTGCACAAGGTGTCTGAGGGGGTCAGAATCTGACCCGCCCGTCTAGCAGGGCGTTGAAGAACCGACTAACGACCGGCTTGGACGGGTGAAGGGCGG
>DAIRGV010000072.1:0-7545 GCA_036794405.1 Candidatus Dormiibacterota bacterium | reverse complement strand
CGCGCCCGCGCGCGCGAACCGCCCGATTCAGGCTTTACCGGGACGGGCTGCTAGTAGCCACGTCAAGACATCCTTCCACCTCCACCCGGGTGGGATTTCGAGTTCGCCGTGGCTGTATATCCAGTCGGAGGCACTTCAAGGAAGTCATCGCCTTCTACCTACCGGGGACGGAGTCTGACTCTCTCTGGACCGTGCGCTGGCGCGTACCGTCGTCACTCCGCTTAATCAGTGGAGGGTGGGGCAGGTGGGCGGCACACAGACGATGGCTGTGCGGACGTCGGCGTGTCCGACAACCGGCGCGGAGGATCCGAGCAGAACTCGAGGTCAACCGCGTTCGTGCACGGCTTGATGAACGCGAAGGCCACAGCCTCGTCCCTACCCGCTGCTCGGGTCAGGCCGGGCTGGGTGCTGTCTCCCGCCAAGGGGCAGTCGGAGCATTCGGAACAACCGAGCATTAGCCTTTGTTCGATGTGAGTCCGAGTGACGACCGCCTGAGTCGGCCGCAGTGCCCATGCCTCCGGAGGCTCATCGGCGACCGGTGACGAAAACTAGCGGGGACGCACAGCGACGCTACTTGCACGGCTCTGGCGCCAGTGAGAGACGTCGGCTCGAGGCTCAGGCTGAACTTCTTGGCGGCGATAGTTTCCTTCCCCCGGTGACTCCTGGGATGAGGGTGATCGATGTCGGCTGCGGAACCGGCGCGATCGCGAGGCGGGTCGCCAGCAGTGTGGCTCCAGGTGAGGTGGTTGGGCTGGATCGGGAGCCAGAACAGATCTCTGCGGCTCGAGAGCTTGCGGCCAATGGAGGCGTCAACCTGACATTCCAGCTTGGACGTGCCGAGGAGCTTCCTTATCCGGATTGTGGCTTCGACGCCGCCTACTGCCGGTTCCTTCTCGAGCACCTCCACAATCCCTCTCTGGCATTGGCTGAAATGGCCAGGGTGGTCAGGCCCGGAGGTTGGATTTGCGCCCTCGAGTGGGAGCCGGATGCCCTCGTCATGCACCCCGACTGCCCGAACGTGCTCGAGGTGTGGCGGGCCATATATCGTTTCCAGGCCTCAACAGGCGTCGACCCACGGGTGGGCCGTAAGCTCTATGCACTCTTCCGGGAGGGCGGTTTGCTCGAAGTCCACGCAAGCACGCTCGCTTGGAGCATGACCGCGGATGAACCTGAGTCGCTGCGACTGTACGTGTCAGGCGCCCGTGAGATCATTCGCCAGACTCGGACGGATCTAGTCCGCGGCAAATATGTCCAGCCGAACTCTCTCGACCTGGCTCTCCAAGAGTACGAACATCTACTCACCTCTCCGTCGACCTTTGTTTCCCACGTCTTCTGCCGAGCCGTCGGAACCCGAGCGTGACGTAGGCCGGGTCGGCGTCCTCCTGCGCCGGTGAGGCTGAACCTTCGCCGACCCAATCACAAATTTACGGAGCAGCCTTCCACCCGGGCCTATCTCTTTTGGGGAGCGGAGGGTACTGGGTCCTCCGAGATCAGTCCGGCGACCCAGGCTATCTGCTCGTCTCGCCCTGGGTCCTGGTGGACATGTTCGGTGCCAGTTTCGAGTTCGCCGTGGCTGTATATCCAGTCGGAGGCACTTCAAACAGTACATCGCCTACTACAACTGGACCTTCGGCGGCCGGTGCGGCATGGGTTACCCGGGCTCGCCCTGGCCCGCCCCCTACATGGCGGACGTCGACGGCTACCCGGTGCTGGACATCTACGTGGACGCGGTCCCACCCGACGACCCGAAGCCGAGGATCGCCGCCGTCGGGCCGGCTTCGATCAGCTTCACCTGGGACCCGGTCAGCGATCGCGGCTACGGGGCAGGGGCCGACTACTTCGCGGTTGGCATGGGACACTACACGTCCTGGCTCACGATCGACGGCGGACCGCCGATCGAGCGCCGGGACAGCGCTCTTCCGCTGGTCCTGCTCGCGACCGCCCCCCCCAAAAAAAAACCGTGTGCGCTTACGTCGTCGCCCTGGACCGGCTTGACAACGCCACCAGCCCGCGCTCGGTCTGGGGCCGGCCGGCCGGGACGCCTCCCCGGCCTCCCGCCCGGCGGGCAAGGCGATTCGCGTCAACCCGGCGTCAACGGGCCTGGTCGGCCTTGCGTCATGGTTCTGGCTCGACCCCACGCCGACCCCCGTCACCACCTATGAGACGGCGTTCGGCACCGACTACCGTGTCGTCGCCGAACCTCCTTCGGCCGCTTGGGACTTCGGGGACGGCAGCGAGCTCCCGGACGGTGATTTCGGAACGCCCTATCCGGCACCCTCAACGGTCGCCCACACCTTCGCCTCGGCGAGCGCGGCGGGTTTTTCGGTGAAAGCGACGGTCAGCTACCGGATCAGCTGGTGGTGGCGCTCGGGTGAGCAGTGGCTCGGCCCCTACCCGCTCGGCGCCGACACCTCATCGGCGATCGGCGTCATCCACCCCGTCCGCCAGGCACAGCCCGAGCTGCGGCGGTCGGGATGACGGGTATGCTCGGCGCAGCCTCATGGACGAGCGACGGCCGCGACGCCTCGAACCGCTCCCCGCCGGCGGGCTGGCCGCCCTTTTGGTCGGGTCCCTCCTCCTGGTCATGGTGGTCGCCGGTGCCAGCAGGGTCGGTGACACGGGGCCCGCCGGGCCGGCGGCATCGCCGGACACGGGCGCCGCCGTGATCCGCGCCATCGTGATCCTGTTCGCGATCGGGGAAGCGATCGTGCTGGTGCTGATCGGCTGGGCACTGTGGCCGTCCGGTCGGCGGCGTCGGATCCAGAGCCGGGGCAAGCTGCTGCTGCTGGCCCTCGCCAGCTTCCTTCAGACGGCGGCCGCGCTGGTGCTGGTCTGGCTCTACGTCTACTACCACGGGCGCTTCATCGGCGGTGGCGCGGGAATCCTCTCGGCCTTCGGGCTGGTCCGGACGCTGCCCAGCATCCCGGCCGGGCCGGCGGGCTCCGCCGCCGGCGGGGGATGGGTCACGGCGGCGATCGTTGCTTCGGCCCTGGCTGTGGGGGTCGCTTATGGATTGCGCGGGATCCACTTCCGCCGACCCGGGTCCCCGCTCGCTCGCCTTGCGGCTCAGCTCCAGGAGGCGGTCGACGACAGCCTCGAGGGCCTGGAGGCAGAGCCCGACCCGCGCCGCGCCGTGATCGGCGCCTACGCGCGGATGGAGCGTTCGCTGGCAGGCGTCGGCATGCCGCGGTCGGGCCATGAAACCTCCCTCGAGTACCTCGACCGACTGCTCACGATGCTCGACGCCCCGGGCGCCGTCGTCCGCCGGTTGACCGATCTCTTCCAGGTGGCGAAGTTCAGCGACCATCCGATCGGGGAGGAGATGAAGCAGGAGGCGATCGCCCTGCTGGTCGAGCTGCGAGAGTACCTTCGTGGACGTGAATCGGCGGAACCGGTCGACCGGCCGGCGGTGCCGGCTTGAAGGAGCTGCGAGGCATCGCGGCTCCCGCGGCGGTGCTGACGGTGGTGCTCGGCGTCGTCATCGTCTTCCGGCCGGTTCCCTTCGGGCTCGCCTTCCGGATGTGGCTGGTGGCGGTGGGTGCGCTGGCGGCCGCGGCACTCGTGCGAGGGACGCTGGCCCCGTACCGGCAGGTCCGAGTCCACCCGGTGCGCTTCCGGACGGCCCCGACCGCGATCGCGCTGCGCCCGGCCGGCCTGGAGGAGGTCGAGCGCGCCGTGGACTTCGCCGCCTGGAACCCGTCCGACCTCAGGCTGCGGCTGCTGCCGCTGCTCCGAGAGGTTGCCGCGCACCGGCTGTTGAGCCGGCGCGGCATCGACCTCGATCGCAACCCCGCGGACGCCCGCCTGGCGCTCGGCGAGACGACCTGGGCGCTGGTCGGCGACGCCCCGAGCGCTGAGCCGAAGGGGCTCGACGAGGCGCTCGGCCGGCTGGAGGACCTCTAGCCGGTGGTCACGCTGAAGGACGTGCTGACGGAATCCGAGGGCATCCTCTCGGAGGTGGAGAAGGCGGTCGTCGGCAAGCGCGAGGCGCTCGAGCTGGTCCTGCTGGCGATCCTCGCCGACGGCCACGTCCTGATCGAGGACTTCCCGGGCCTGGCCAAGACCCTGATCGCCCGCTCCTTTGCGCAGGTCCTCGACCTCGACTTCAAAAGGATCCAGTTCACCCCCGACCTGATGCCGAGCGACGTCACCGGCTCGGCGATCTTCAACCAGCGCACCGGGGAGTTCGAGTTCCGCCCCGGCCCGATCTTCGCCAACCTCCTGCTCGCCGACGAGATCAACCGGGCGCCGGCCAAGACCCAGGCGGCGCTGCTCGAAGCCATGCAGGAGCGCCAGGTGACCGCCGATGGCAGCCGCCACCGGCTGGACCCGCCCTTCCTCGTTCTCGCCACCCAGAACCCCCTCGAGTTCGAGGGCACCTACCCGCTGCCGGAAGCGCAGCTCGACCGCTTCCTGCTCCGGCTCGGTGTCGGCTACCCGACGCGGGACGAGGAGTGGCGGATGGTCGAGGACCGCCTTGCGCGGCGTTCCGACGAGGTGGAGCTGGCCCGGGTCGTCGACCGCCACCGGCTGCTGGAGCTGCAGGGGGCGCTGGACACGGTTCACGTGTCCTCGAGCGTCGGCTTCTACATGGTCGACCTCGTCGGCGCGACCCGGCGTAACGGCCGGGTCCAGGTCGGCTCCAGCCCGCGCGGCACCCTGGCGCTGATGAAGCTGTCGCGAGGCCGAGCCGCGCTCCAGGGGAGGGACTTCGTGATTCCCGAGGACGTCAAGGCGGTCGCGGTCCCGGCCCTCTCCCACCGGATCAGCCTGCGGCCGGAGCTGTGGGTCCAGAAGGTGAGGGCCGAGGACGTCGTCCGCGACTGCCTGGACAGCGTGCCCGCGCCCTCGGCCGAGGACTCCGCCGCAGCCCGACGGTGACGCGTTTCCTCACCCCGAAACTGGGCGCCTACGCGGCCCTGGCCGGGGCCGGGTTCTTCACCGCGCTCCTCTTTTCACGGACGGAGGCGGCAGTTCTCGCCCTGCCCTTCGCGCTGGTCGCGATCCTCGGGCTGGCGATGGTTCACGAGCCGCAGCTGGAGGTCGAGTCCTCGCTCGACCGCGACCGGGTCCTGGAGGGCGAGCGGGCGGTGCTCGCGATCCGCCTCCGGGCCACCTCCGCGGCCAGTGCTCTGGAGCTCGTGCCGCGCCTCCCGGAGGGCCTGACACTGGCGGACGATGACCTCCCGGGGCCCGTTTCGCTGGCGGCGGGGGAAGAGCGGACGCTGAGGCTGCAGGTGGACGCCGCCCACTGGGGCGCGCACGACGTCGGGTCGCTGACGGTGCGGGCGCGCGACCGATGGGGGTTGCTGCTCTTCGAGAGGACCTTCGTGGCCGCGCTGACCCTCCGCGTCTATCCCCGTCCGGAGGCCCTGCGAGCGATGCTGGCTCCCCTTGAGACCCAGGTCCACGCCGGGAACACCGTGTCCCGCGAGCGCGGCGACGGCATCGAGTTCGCCGACGTCCGCCAGTTCGTGGCCGGGGACCGCGTGCGCCATGTCAACTGGCGCGTCAGCGCCCGGCGGGGGGAGCTCCACGTCAACCAGCACCATCCCGAGCGCAACGCCGACGTCGTCATCTTCCTCGACACCTTCCTCGAGGTGGGGGACAGGGGACGGACGACGCTTGACATGGCGATCCGGGGTGCGGCCGGCCTCGCCGCTCACTACCTGCGCGACCGGGACCGGGTCGGCCTGATCGGGTTCGGCGGGATCACCCGCTGGCTGCGGCCGGGGATGGGCACGACCCAGCTCTACCGATTCATAGATTCGCTGCTGGATACCCGCGCCGTCGCCAGCTACGCGTGGAAGGACATCGACGTCATCCCGGCCGGCACCTTGCCGCCGAAGGCGCTCCTAGTGGCCCTGAGCCCGCTGGTGGACGTAAGGGCAGTGGCTGCGCTGTTCGACGCTCGAGGCCGTGGGTTCGACGTGGCGGTGATCGAGCTCGACCCCGTCCCCTTCGTCGTGCCGCGGCCGGACCAGCGAGGCGCCCTCGCCTTCCGTCTGTGGCTGCTTCAGCGTGACGCTCTACGCGAACGCTTCCGTGCGGCTGGGATCCCGGTGGCGACCTGGAACGAGATGCGGCCGCTCGAGGCCGCCCTGGAGGAGGTGCGGTCATCCCGCCGACAAGGCGCTCGCGCACACGCCTAGCGTTGGCCTCCGGCTCCCTGGGGATCGGGCTCGCGCTGGGCGCTGGGATCGCGGCGAGCTGGCCCTTCGCCCGGGGCGAGGGTTACCTGGTCGCGATCGCCGGAGCCGGCGTCGCCTCTCTCTGCCTCGGCCTCCTCGCACTGTGGGTACGGGGCCTCGCCTGGGGAATCGCCCTGCTGGCCGCCGCCTTCCTGCTCCGCGTCCAGCTCGAGCCGTCCTCCGCGTCGGCCTGGTCTCCGCTGGTCGCCGGGGCACTGCTCCTCCTGGCGGAGCTCGGGTACTGGTCCTTCGAGCTGGACTTGTCGAATACCCCGGATTCCGGCTCGGTCGCCCATCGGTTGCTCGAGATCCTGGTCCTGGTGGTGGCGGCGTCGACGCTCGCCGAGCTGGCGCTCGACTTCGGCGCCATCCTGCCCGTGTCGGGCAGCTGGGTGCTGGTCGTTGGGGTCGGAGCCGCGATCGGGCTGCTGGCCTTGATCCTGAGGCTCGCGCGGCGAGCCGAGATCTAGCGCAGCAGGAGGCCGCTCGGGCGGCCTTGCCCACCACAGACCGATCCAGAAATTGAGTGCACTGATCTCAAAGCAGTCATGACATGACATAGCGCTATTGACAAGTAAGCGGGTACCGGTAATAGAGACATTAGCACTGTCATGTAACCCAGCCATGGGTTATGCCGGATTACTCGTAGGAGATAAGCTCAGATGTATCGAATTCACAAGCTTCCCGCCCCCTTGGCGCTGGCAATGGGCGCGCTGCTGGTCTTCTCCACCGCCGCCTTCGCTGCCAACACCACCAAGGGCAGCGCGGGAAACGGTGGAGCGAAGACGACCCAGTCGGCGACGACCGAGCAAGACAATCCCAGCGGCAACGATCCGTCCAAGAAGGACCACGACAACGGCGTCGGCAACAACTGCGACCCTGGCAACGGAAAGGGCAACCAGGCCAAGAACTTCAGCCAGGCAGGCGACACGACGACCACCTGCGACTCCAAGGACACCGACAAGACCGACACCGATTCAACTGACAAGGCCGAGGCCGCCGAGGTCGAGTCGGCTGACGTTGAGAGCCAGGAGAAGCTCCATCCCGCGATGGAGAACGCCGAGGTCGAGTCCAGCGACACCGAGTCCAAGGAAGGCCCCGACAGCGACAACGTGACCGTGGTCACCGACACCGAGGAGACCGGAGAGGTCGAGTCGGCCACCGTCGAGGCCCAGGAGGCCGCGCACCCTGAGCTCGAGAACCTGGAGGTCGAGAGCGCCACGGTCGAGGCGACCGAAGCCTCCGACACCGACCACGTGAACGGCGACACCGACACCGACACCACCGACACGGTCGAGGCCGGAGAGGTCGAGTCGGCCACCGTCGAGGCCCAGGAGGCCGCGCACCCTGAGCT
>DAIRGV010000018.1:0-35765 GCA_036794405.1 Candidatus Dormiibacterota bacterium | reverse complement strand
GACGGCGCCGGGGCGGACGGCCGGGACGGTCGAGACCAAGGATGTCGACTTCGGCCGCGCCCTGAAGCCTGTGCGACGCGGACTGGGAACGCCTCGGGAATCGGTCGAGCGCAAGACCGTCGGACCGGTATTGACCCCGTTTCCTCAACAATAAGTCGAACGGGATCATGTCACCCAGATTCATCCCCAGCACCCGGCGGCAGTCGAGGTGAATGCCGCCGGGTCCCAGCAGGTCGCTCGATTTCGCCGGGATGTTCGTCAGGCAAAGCGCGTCTCCGCTTCACCACTCGCCGGCCGATCGCATCGCCCGCGACCGTGCGTCGGGGTCGTAGATGATCCGGTAGAGGGGCCCGGCCCAGAGCCGCGTCGTGCGCGACGGGCGGATCCGCGGGTGCGGGCGCACACGGCCGGGGGCCGCACGCCAAGTCGGCCGCTCAGGTGCCAGTTTTCGAGAGCTTCCGCCGTCTCCCGGAACCTGGCCCACGCTAAGTCCGGATCGAGGAGGTCGCGATCGTCACCGTCCTGGCGTCCGAGGTGCTCGCGCCACAGGCTCAGCCGCAGGTTGCGGGCGTAGGTGCGGGCGCCGTCCCCGAGACCGGCCGGGTCGGTCGGTTCTCGAGGGTCGCGCGCGCCGTCCAGCACGGCGCAGGCGATCTCCGAGTCGTGACTCCACGACCTTCGGTTGAAGTTGTCTGATCCGACGGACGCCCAGACGTCGTCGATCACGCTGACTTTGGCATGGACGTAGACCGGCACACCGGCGAGATTCTCAATGTCGTAGATCGCGACCCGTTCGCCCGCCGTGTCAAGCAAGACCTGCACCGCCTGCTCCCGTCCGACCTGGTTGGGGCGCAGGGTGAGCGTCCCGGCCTGGTCGAAGAACCTCGGCACGACTGCGATGAGGTGCAGCTCAGGGTTTGCCACCAGAGCCTCGGCAAATATCCGAGCCACCTCCGTCGACCAGAGGAACTGATCTTCGAGGTAAATCAACCGGCGCGCTCGACGGATTGCTTTGCGGAATCCGCGGGCGACGCTGTGCTCGCCCTCCGGAGCAAACGGATAGCCACCGTGGCGGTGCGCATAGGTGCGCAGCACCTGCACGGCATGGGTTCCGGATGCTGGCGGGTCGGGCGCCATGGGCGGCAGAGGAGTCGCCCTGCGATGCGAGTGCCGCAGCAGGTCGTGGAGGATCCCGACCGGGTCGCGGCTGAGCGGGCTTTGATCGTTCCACCTTTCGCGGAAGGAGAAGTCGAGGTCACCGACCGCGGGGCCCTTTATCGCGACCTGGACATCGTGCCAGGGAGGCCTCGGTCCGTAGATCGGCGCCATCGTCTGGTGTTGGCGATCGCCGCCGTGGCCGTCATCGTCGCGCCGGCTGTGACAGAGGTCGATGCCGCCGACGAACGCCACGTCCGTTACGGGCGCGGCCGCATGGCGGATGACCACCAGCTTCTGGTGGTGGGAACCTCCCAGCCGCACGCGTTGGTCAAGGAGGATCTCGCCGCCGGCTGCGTTAACCAGGGTGCCAAGGTGACGATTCTCCCTCGCGCTGAACCCGAGCCTGTCCGCGTGAGAACGCCACAGAAGCCCCTTCACGCTGACGCCGCGACGCGCCGCCGCTGAGAGCACAGCGCCAATCTCGGTCTCGGGGGTGTCGCCGAGGCGTTGGTCGGGGTCGCCACGCCAGTCGGTGAAGAACAACTCGTCGCCCGAGGCCAACTCACCAATGGCAATCAACAGGCGTCCAAAGTACGTCGCGCCGTGGATCAGAGTTTCGACGGTGTTCCCGACGCTCCACGCATCTCCGTTGGCGCGTCGTCGGTCGAGGCCGGAGACGTCATTCCCTCGCTCAGGGCCGGTGAGAAACCAGTTCTCCTCGACCCGACCTGCCACCTGTTCGGCCTGCACCAGCGGCTCAGACTGCCGGAACGCGGAGTGTGTGTCGCGATTGCTGTGAGCGAAGCGCGCTCCGGCCCCGTGCGCCGACTGCGACCAGCCCCTTCGGTTCGAATGGCTTGACCACGGTTGCGTCCGTCGCGCCGGCCCGGTCGGCACCGTTCATCACCGGCATCATGATGTCAGTCACGACAAGTTCCGGTCGAAGCTCGCGGATGCGCTCCATGGCCGCGGCTCCTTTGACTGCCTCTGTGACTCGGTGGCCGTCCCTCACGAAAATGAGCCTGAGTGCGCTGAACGGGTCGACAGCTGACGGAGAGCCCCCGCCCGCCCGACCAGGCTCCTACTTCGATTCGTCGGTATTGGCCGTCGGGTTGCCGTTGAAGATGTCGGGGTTGGAGGGTCCGTCGACGACCAGTTGACCCATCGCGCCCTTGTCCATGTGCGACATCGAGTGGTCGACGAACACATAGGTGCCGGGCTCCTGGGGCGTGAACTCGACGATCGTCGAGCCCCCCGCCGGTACGACGGTGGTCTGGACGTTGTGGAGAGGGATGTTGCCGAGAGCGCCCTCCTCGTAGACCTGGTCAAAGACGTTGCCGATCACGTGGAAGTTCGAGGGCTCGAAGGAGCCCACTCCGACGAACATTCGGATCGTCTGCCCGACACTCGCGTGGAGGGCGGTTGCGCCAACCATGGATCCGACCCTGCCGTTGAAAGCGTAGTAGGTGGGACGCTCCGCGAGCATGCTGTCCGCCGAATAGTGAACTTCACCGGCCGTACCCTTGGGCTCTTGCGCGTAGTACTCGGACTGCACGATGTAGAACTCCTTGGCCACCTTGGGCAGCCCACCCGGCGGCTCCACAAGCAGCATTCCGTACATCCCGTCGGAGATGTGCATGGCGACAGGCTGCGTGGCGCAGTGGTAGATGTAGAGGCCGGGGTGGAGTGCCTTGAAGCTGAATGTGGAGTTCTGCCCGGGCACGGTTTGGCTTACGCCTGCGCCGCCGCCCGGCCCGCTCGCGGCATGGAAATCGATCGAGTGTGGCATCACGGATGTCGAGTCGTTGTGGAGGTGGATGACAACGGTATCGCCCTGCATCACGCGCAGCATCGGGCCCGGCACGGTTCCGCTGAAGGTCCAGAAGCGGTAGGTCGTCTTTCCATCCAGCTGGCCAAGAACTTCTTTGGTGGTGAGGTCGAAGGTCACCGTTGTGGGTTGGGTTCGCGTGATGGGCGTCCCGACATCGGTGGCGTCGCGCGCGATGTTGCCGGCGACCGCCGCCGTCGCGACCGCCGCCGCCGAGGAGCCGGTCTCCACTCCCGCCACCGAATGGCTGGTGGTCGGGGCAGTGCCTCCGCCCGAGCTGCCCGCCAGGGTGGTCACGCCCGTCGCGGCGGCCCCACCGCTGTGGGAATAGCCGAAGCTCAGGCCCAGGACGCCTCCTGTGAAGGCGAGGGAGACAAGAAGCGCAAGCCAGCCCGGCATGCGGTGGCGTCGGCCGTGCCGGGGGCGGAGCCGGCTGGGGATCGACGCAGCGAGATCTGAGCCCGCGGGAGTTTCCATGAAGCGAACCTAAGGGCGGCCGGTATTGAGCGCAGCGGCCGATGGTCCCGCGCTCCTCGGGCCCCTGCAGGCCCTCCGGCTCGGGACTCGGTGAGCCGCGCAAGCCAGCCTGGCCAGCGGTCTGAAGACACCCGCGTGCTCCGATCGGGGATGGGCGTCCTCGAATTAGTCACCCGACTGGCCGACAGTGGCCGCCATTCGAACCAGATTCCTGCTCGTCATGGCCGCGCTTGCCCTGGCCGGGTGCATCGCAGCCGTCCGGCGTGACGGCCCTCCTCCCATCGGCCCCGATCGCCGACCGGCCTCCCGCCTCCGCCCGCGCTGAGAGGATTGTGTAGCGGGCATCGCCCGCGCCCTCGCCGCCGCCTGTGGCCTTAGTCCCCCAGCGCGGTGCACCCAACCGCCTCGTCAGCGCCGATGGCACGCTCGACCTCCAGGTCGGAAGCTACGGCGACTGTACGGGCGCGTCGCCGATCAGCGCGGACCATGCAGACCTCGATTCCTGCTTCCCGGGTCGCGCCTATTTCGTCGGCCACAGCCCGGGAGCCTTTTCACCGCTCCTCCACATGCACGCCGCGGCGGAGATCACCTGGTTCGATGCCGGTGGCAACGCCAACCGATTCCGGATTGTCGCGAAGCGCGACTTTCGCCGCAATTCCGGTTGGCTGAGCCTCGCGCGACCGGACGTGGCCGCCCAGTTCCAGACCTGCCTCACGGCCGACGGCGCCCTTGACCTGATCCTCGACGCGGTCCGAATCTGACCCGCCGAATGGTCCAGCAGGTGGTTCATCCGCCGCGGGTGGGCTACCGGGGCGGTTTGATGTTGTTCTGGGTCGAGGCGACCCTGACCGCGAGTGCGATCCGGTCGTCCAGCCGCCAGGAGTCCTCGCATCGCCAGACCTGGTCGAGCAGCGACTCCAGCTGAGTCTGCAGGTCTGGCCTGCTCGGCCGTTGGCGCTTTCTGAGGGCTTGCTGGGGGTTCATTGCTATGCCTCCGCCGATAGCAAATGACAGCTCGCCGTCATCCCGACGTGATCTGACGCTCGAACCGACGTCAGGTTGGAGCTCTGCGAGCGGGAAGCGCCCTGTTGCTGCGCTTGTTACGCCGCTCGGAGCGATGGTGGTGCGTGGATCCGACTGGCATCACCCTCCGCCGGGCGCTGTTCTGGATGAACCTCCACCGCGAGTTGCTCGCCGCGGACGAGTCCGCCCTCGCCCGGATGCGGGCCCTGTTGGCGGCGCCGACCACGATGCGTGGGCCCCAGCACTCCTACATCCCGGACCTGACGCTGCTCACCAGCGAGGTTGAGCGCGTTCGCCTGCGCCTCGATCACTGGCTCGGGCTCGTCGACCGGCTGAGTCGAACCGCACCGTAACCAGCCCGGCACGGGAGACGTTGCAGACAGCGAATGATCCCCTGGCTCGACGGACTGTTAAAGCTGGTCACCTACCCCGCCGACACACTGCCGGGCCGCTTGGGGAGGCGGATCCGGCGGGCGCGGCTCGGGCTGCGCAAGGTCGCCGCCGGCACAGCGCAGATCATCACGATCCTTTAGCTCTCCGCTTTCGCGCCGTCGGTCAAAAGTTCGCTTTCCGAACCGGCACGCAGGGAGATCGAGGCAATCAACCTCGAGCCCTTCCGGGGCCTGATCGAGGAGCTGCGCCGCCGCCGCGAAAGGTGGGCGTCGCACCAGGAACCGGCCGGCTCCGGCTAGCGCACCTGCCGAATTCGATATCGTCGGGCCGGTCAATGAAAGATCGCAAGTACCTCGTCATCGACGGCGATGACACGCTCTGGGAGAACAACATCTTCTTCGAGGAGGCGGCGGAGGCTTTCATCGACTTCCTCTCCCACTCGAGCCTGACGCGCGAACAGGTCCGGGCCGCGCTGGACGAGGTCGAGCGGCTGAACCTGGCGACCCACGGATATGGCTCAGGCGCCTTCGGGAAGAACCTGCAGGAGACGTACGGGCGGCTGGCGGAGCGTCACGTCCGCCCCGAGGACCTCGATCACCTGATAAAGCTCGGCCAGGCGGTCGTCAGCCAGCCGATGCATCTGCGTCCCGGAGTGGAGGACACGCTCGCGCGGCTCACCGCCCGCCACGACCTGACCCTTTTCACGAAGGGCGAGCACGAGGAGCAGAGCCTCAAGGTGGAGCGTTCCGGGCTGAAGGGGTACTTCGACCGCGTCGAGGTCACCCCGGAGAAGGATGTCGCGGCCTACCGCGGCCTGGTCGAGCGGCACGGCTTCGACGAGCGGTCAACCTGGATGATCGGCAACTCGCCCAAATCGGACATCAACCCCGCGCTCGCCGCAGGGCTGGGGGCAGTCTTCATCCCTCATCCCCAGACCTGGTCGCTGGAGGTGGTGGAGCTGGACGAGAGTGATGGGCTGCTGGTGCTCGAGACGTTCAGCCAGCTGCTCGAGCACTTCTGATGACGGTTGCGGCATTACAAAGGCCTTACCCAACGCTGCCGAACCTTGGCAAACTGGTGACGGCCGTCTGACATCCGTCGCCGATGGTGGTCTCACCAACCCACTCCATTGGAGGTGTCACCACCAAAATGCACATTCCGTCCCTCGCCGCCATCGTGGCCTCCACCCTGAGCCTGCTGCCCGGCGCGACGGGCCATCTCCCCCACGCCTCGGCGCCCACCGCGCCGGCCGGCACGACCGCCGCCGCGCCGGCGGCATCCGCCACCTGCGCCGATGGTCGCTGGCTCGGTCCCGACGGCAGCTCCGTCCAGGGCCGGCCGGATCGCATCGACGCCGGGGACCGGGGAGCTGTCTACCTCTGGCACGACTCCACCGGCTGGCACGTCCGCACGACCGACGCATCGCCCGGCGCTCACCACTACAGCGGCAGCATCGCCGTCTCCGCCGACGCCCGTTTCACCGCATTCGCACCGGTGCGGAACGAGAAGGACGACCGTCTCTGGGTAACGGGGGACAACGTCCTCCACTACGCCCTGACCACCTATCGCGGCGTGGATGGCTTCAACTTCCGGGTCAGCGCCTGCCTGCCTGGGGCAGAGGCCCGAAAGGAGACGCTGCGCTTCTCGATGGACTACAACGGGCGCGAGGACGACCCGGCCCGGATCGACCTCGGCGACTCCAAGAGCCACCCCGACTCGGCGACCTTCGAGGTCCGCCGGGCGATCTAGCCGACGGGCCGCCTAGCCCAGCAGCTTCAGCTCGCGCTGCGGGGTGGAGAGGTAGTGGGCGCCCTCCGGGGTGACCACTACCTCCTCCTCGAGGCCGATCACGCCGCCATAACCGGGGACTTCGAGGTCCATCTCGACTGCGAAAACGTTGCCCGGCTTGATCACGAATCGCGGTCGGTCGCCGTAGCGTTCCCACTCCGGCCCCAGGACGCCCGAGCCATCGTGGGCGACGCGGCCGCAGCCGTGGCCGAAGGCAAAACCGGGCTCCTCGAAGTCCCACTCCTCGACCTTCGTCCGGACCGCCGCGTCGACCTCGAATCCCTTTGCCCCGGGCTTGATCGCGGCCACCCCGGCGTCCATCGCAGCCCTAACCGCGTCAAAGGTGCGGCGCACGTCGGCGGGTGCATCTGCCTCGCCCGGCCGCCGCCAGTACCAGGTCCGCTGGAGGTCGGAGGCGAAGCCGTCGATGATCAGCCCGACGTCGACGTGGATGACATCGCCAGGCTGCAGCGCCCGCTCGGTCGGCCCCGCATGGCCGAGGAATGCCGGCTGGCCAAAGTTCACCATCGGGCAGTAGTCCTCGTCCCAGGAGAACCTCCAGCCTCGCTCATGGACCCACCCCTGCACCTCGTGCTGCAGCTCGAGCTCGGTGAGGCCGGGCTCCAGTCGCTGCTCCATCCGTTCCAGCAGCTGCTCGGTCTGCTGCACCGTCCGGGTGATGGCCGCGATCTCCTCGGGCAGCTTGATGCCCCGGACGTCGCCCGCCAGCTCGCCGGCCGGCACGATCCGGTCCGCAAAGGGAGTGCCGGCGAGCAGCTTCGTGAGTAGCAGGTACATGCCGTGGGTGATTCCGTCAGCGGTGTCGTCGCTCTCCGACCAGGTGACCCCGAGCGTCTTCGGGCCCCACTTCGTGAGCACGTCGACGAGATCTTCGCGAGGGCCGTTGCGAAACGCGCGCAGGTCGGTCCAGAGGCCGCTCGCCACGAAGGTGCCGGTGTCGCCGGAGCCGACGATGGCGGCGGTGGCGCCGTCCCGGTTGAGGAGGAAAGCCGACGGCCAGGTGACGCTTCCGCCGACCAGGTAACCGAGCGGGTCGGGGCGCAGGCCGGTCTCGCGAGCGAACTCGATCAGCCAGGTGTCGATGCCGTGCTGCTCCATCAGCTGCGCCGCCTGCCGGTGCTTGGCGCGGATGATCTCGAAGCCGACCATGGCTCTTAGGTTATTTCAGTCGGAGCCTCAGCCAGCGTTTTCAGGGCGTCGCCCGCCAGCCGATACACCGTCCACTCGTTGTTGGGGCGGGCACCGAGGCTCCGGTAGAACCCGATCGCCGGCTCATTCCAGTCCAGGACGGCCCACTCCAGCCGGCCGCACTCGCGCTCGACGGCGATCTCGGCCAGCCGTCGCAGCAGCGCCCTGCCGTAGCCCTTGCCGCGGTGCTCGGGCTTGACGAAGAGGTCCTCGAGGTAGATCCCGGGGCGCCCGACGAAGGTCGAGAAGTTGTGGAAGAAGAGCGCGAAGCCCGCCGGCTCGCCGTTCTCCTCGGCGATCAGCACCTCGGCGAAGCGCCGCTCGCCGAAGAGGTTGCGGCGCAGCAGGGCGGCGTCCATCACGACCTCGTCGCTCATGCGCTCGTAGGCCGCGAGCGCCCGGATCAGGTCGTCGATGACATCGAGGTCGGCCTCGGACGCAGGGCGGATTCTCATGCCGTCTCCGGCTCCGGGCGAACCAGCGGCCGCACCGGCGGGCTGCCCTCGACGTCACCCAGGCGCAGCCAGGAGTAGAGCCTTGCGAGCGGGTCCGGCGCCCACCAGTTGAGGTTGCCGAGGAGCCGCATGATCGACGGCACGATCAGCATCCGCATCAGGGTGGCGTCGATGAAGACCGCGGTCGCCAGGCCGATGCCGATCGCCTTGATGAGGAGGACCTGGGCGAGGCCGAAGGCGAGGAACACGACGATCATGATCGCGGCCGCGCCGCTGATGATGCGCCCACTCTTCTCCAGGCCCTCGGCGACGGCGGAGACGTTGTCACCGGTCTTCCGGTAGACCTCCTGGATTCTGGTCAGCAGCATCACCTCGTAGTCCATCGAGAGGCCGAAGACGATGCAGAACATGATCACCGGCACCGTCGGGTCGATGTCCTGGGGCGTGAAGTTGAGGAGCCCGCTCAGGTGGCCCTGCTGGAAGACCCAGACCAGGACCCCGAAGCTGGCCGAGATGGACAGAAGGTTGGTCAGCACCGCCTTCAAAGGCAGCACGACCGAGCCGACGAGAAGGAAGAGCACCAGGTAGGTCACGAGGATCACGAACGCGATCGCCGCCGGCGAGTCCTGCAGGATCAGGTTGATGAAGTCCTGGTTGAACGCCGTCCCGCCCGTGATCAGCAGTCGGCTGTCGGGAGGAGCGCCTCCGTCGCGGATCGACTTCAGGGTTGCGATCGCGGCGTTGCTCTGGGTGGGCTGGTTCGTCCGCACGTAGAAGACCACGATGCTGCGTCCGAGCGACTGCTTCAGCAGTTGCTGGGCAGCCTCCGGCAGTGCCGCGACGCTCGCGGGATTCGCCTCGTAGGCGCTCAGCAGCGCCTCGTACTGCGGCTTGCCAAGGTCGGAGCTGTAGGTCACCGGGCTGTCGACCCGGATCACGTTCGGCTTGTCCTGGAGCTGGCGGCCGTAGTCGTACAACTGGCCAACCCGGTCCTTGGTGAGGGTCAGCCCGGCCGGGTAGTGGACGACGACGACGAAAGTGTTCTGGTCCTGGCCGGGGAAGTCCCGGGCGATGATGTCGCCGCCCTGGCGCGAGCCGGCCTGGGGCGGGAGCATGTGCTCGTCCCCGTTGGCGATCCGGATCTGCGCGAAGGGTGACGCGGCGAGCAGGATCACGGCCAGTGTCGGCAGGAGCACCACGAGTGGGCGTTTCATCACCCAGCTCGCCAGCTCCTTCCAGAACCCACCGCCGCCGACATTGCCGAACCAGGGCAGCTTCAGCCGGTTGACCCAGCCGTCAGCAATGGTGAGCAGGGCGGGGAGGAGGGACAGCCCGAAGACGACCGCCATCGCGACCACGATCGAGCCGGCGACGCCCATCGAAACCAGGAAAGTGCCCGGGTAGAAGAGCATCCCGGCGAGGCCGATCGCCACGGTTATCCCGGAGAAGGCGACCGCCCGGCCCGCGGTCGCGAGCGCGCGCTCGAGGGCGTACTCGGTGGTGGCGCCGCCGAGCAGCTCCTCGCGGAAGCGGTTGACGATCAGCAGGCTGTAGTCGATCGCCACCCCGAGGCCGACCAGGGTCACGATGTTGATCGCATAGGTGGAGACGTCGGTGAAGCGCGCCAGGAGCAGCGTCCCGGCCACTCCCGCGATCACCGCGGCGCCGCCCACCCCGATCGGCAGCAGCGCCGCCACCAGGGTGCCGAAGACGAGCAGCAGGAAGATAAGTGACAGCGGTATCGAGGCCAGCTCGGCGCGGGTGAGGTCGTCGGCGAGGTAGGCGTCGAAGTCGCTGTTGATCGCCAGGTTGCCGGTGACGTAGGTCCTGACCGGGCCATTGGGATGGATCTCGTCGCGGATCTGCGTGAAGTAGCCCCGTGCCTTGCCGAACCCGTCTCTGACGGTGACCACCGCCAGCATCTCGTCCCCATTCCTCGAAATCAGCCCACCGGCCTCGGCCGTCGGAACGCTGTAGGCGGTCTCGATGTCGCGAATCCGGGAGTCGGCTCGCAGCGGCGCCAGGGTCTTCTCCACGGCCGAACGGTAGGAGGGGTCGGAGACGGGCAGAGACGGGCTGGAGAAGAGGATTTCGAAGGTCGAGCCGCCGGTGTTGGTGGCCTTGGGCAGCTGCGCCGTCATCAGGTCGGCCGCCCGCTGCGACTCGACATGGACGCGGCTGGAGTTGGTCAGCTGGCCCTTGAGGCTGAAGCCGCTGCCCGCGATGCCGCCCAGCAGCAGGAGGCTGGCGGCCAGCACCCACCATTTGCGGTGGAATACAAAGCGACCCCAGGCGGCGAACACCTAGCGGACTTCCCGGCCGTCATCGATCGGCAGATAGGTGAAGACCGCCTGCGCCCCGTCAGTCGATGGTCGTGCTGCTCGCGCCACTCTCGATCGTGATGTCGAAACGATCGCTGGCAGCGGCGTATTCCGCCGAGGTGAATTCCTCGCCGCTCTGAAGGAGGCCCGCGAAGGCCCTGCCGTCAACGCTCAGGCTGGAGGCGCCGCCCCGGCTGGAGACGCGGAGCGCGGTCCCGGGCAGACGGTGGATGGCCAGGCGCAGTGCGCCGCCGCGGATGGCGACGGGCACCGTCCCGATGGGCTTGGGCAGTGTCAGGTTGACGGTGCTCGCTCCCGAGGAGAGCCCAACGGAGGACAGCCTCAGGCCGGAAAGGTCGAGGGTGCCCTGCGATGCGCCCGAGGTGACCTCGATCACCCAGGGCAGTTGGTCATCGAGCGTCAACTCGATCGTCCGGGCTCCGTTCGTCCTTCCGAGCTGGAAGCCCTGCCGGCCGGGAAGGGCGACCCTGACGGTACCGCTGGTGGCGTCGAGGGTGACCCGTGGCTTCTCGTCAGAGGGAGCCGAGATGGTCGCCCGATAGAGGTCTCCGGCCGTGGGCCCGGCGCGCACCGTGAACCGGGTCGCATCCGCCGAGAGGTCCAGACGCGGTGCGGTGACCGCGCCGGCCGGCGCCGAGAAGGAGGTGGTCACCGCACGCGCGGAGATCCCGACCACAAGGCCGGGCACCGCCGCCAGCCCCGCGGCAGCGGCGACGAGAAGCAGCGCCAGGACCGCTCCGAGAAAGGCCCCGGCCAGGCAGCCCGGTAGCCGATCCCGGAGCATGATCGCGAGGCCGAGCGCGATCAGCAGCAACGGCCAGAGGCTCAGCAGCCGGGCGACGCGCTCCCAGTCGAGCAGTCCGAGGTTGACGAGGAGCGCGCTGACGCCGACCACGATCAGTGCCACCGGCCAGAAGAGGTGCCGCCGGACCCGCGACGGGGCGGGAGGCGGGAGCGGAGGCGAAGAGGGAAGGTTGATGTCGGCCATGCCCGCTCTACGCGGGGAGGGCCCGGAGCGTTACAGCACGTAACGTCCTCCCTGCCGTGGACGTAGACCGGTCACAGCTGTTGGATGAACCGCAGGCGCTTGTCCTCATGAAGTCGGGTGACCGAAGGGGGGTCGAAGCTCTGCTCGAGCTGCATCAGAAGGAGGTCTACAACGTGGCGTTGCGAATGCTCGGCGAGCCGGCCGCTGCCCAGGACGCCACCCAGGACGCGCTTCTCCGCGCCTTCACCCGGATCGACCTCTACCGCGACGGCGAGCCATTCGGCGCCTGGCTCCACGGGATCGTCCGCAATCGCTGCATCGACCTCCTGCGGAGCCGGTCACGCGGCGCGGCCGCCTACCCCGTTCAGCCGTCGGCCGTGCCTGATACGGAAACGAATGCGATCCGCAACCTGGAGGCCCAGGGCGTGCGGCGCGCGCTCTCGCGGCTGTCCGCGCGCGACCGCGCGCTCCTCGTCCTCCGCTACTGGGAGGACCGGCCGCTGGATGAGGTCGCCGGGATGTTTGGGCTCAGCCAGGGGGCAGCCCGGGTCGCGCTCCACCGCGCCCGCCGGGCCCTGGCGGGCCAGCTGTCGACAATGGAGACCAGCGCATGAACTGCACGCAAGCCCGTCCCCTGCTCGCCGCGGGCGACCCGACCGCGGACGCCCACCTCGAAGCCTGCGCCGCCTGCGGCGATTGGCTGGAGGCGGAGGACAAGGTAGTCGCCCGCTTCCGGGCCGCCCGGCCCGAGGCCATGCCGGCCCCTGCCGGCCTCCGTCAGAGCGTGCTCCGCCGCTGGGTGCCGGCTCGGCGTCGCTGGGTGACTCCGACGCTGCTCGGAGCGGCGGCTGCCGTCCTCATCGCTGCCACAGGATTCGCCCTCATGGCCTACCAGCCGGCGCTGCTGGTCACGGCAGGCGATTACTCGCGCCCGGTGATTGGTGTGTTCGCCGGTCCCCGTGAGCTTCTCCTCGACAACATCTCCGGCCTGGTCGGGCTCGCCGGTCTGTCCCTCCTCGCGATGACCGTCGCCGGGTTTCTCTACCGCGAGATCGGCCGTCCGGCGCGGAGGCTGGCACGGTGATCCGCCGCGCGCTGCTCGGGGTCGTCGGGGCCGCTGCGCTCGCTCTCCTGGCGGCGCTTCCCGTTGCCGCCCTCGACCCCTCGCCTTCGCCGAGCCCTTCCAGCGCTACCTCGCCGTCCGCCTTCGACGAAGGCGCGCGCGACCAGGTTTCCTTCGGGTCCGACATCCACCTCGCCGCTGGCGAGACGGTGCGGGACGTCGTCTGCATCGGCTGCTCGGTCATCTCGCAAGGGATCATCGCCCGCGATCTGGTGGTGGTCGGCGGCAACGCGGACATCCTCGGTCCCGTCGGCCGGGACGCCGTCGATGTTGGGGGTTACCTCCACCTGGGGCCGAAGGCGAGCGTGGGGCGCGACCTCACGGCGGTCGGTGGTGGCAGCTCGGTCGACCCCGGCGCCGCTGTCGGCCGGAACCGGACGGGAGTTGGCTGGCCCGGCACGGGCGGCCTTGATCTCTCGGGTTTTGGTGGCAACCCGGGAGGCCTCTTCCCGAGCGCCGTGCTGGTGCTGGTGGCTGTCCTTGCGATGGCGGTCTTTCCCCGCCAGCTTGCGGTGACCGCGGCCCTGGTCGAGGCCCGGCCGATCGCCAGCTTCGGGCTCGGCTGCTTTGGAATCATTGCCGCGATCGCGATCGCGACCCTCTGCGCGATCACCGTCATCCTGCTCCCGGTCACGCTTCTGCTGACGCTTGCGACGCTGACGGCCTGGGTCTTCGGCTGGGCCGCCGTGTACCTGGTGGCGGGACGGCGTCTGCTTGCCGCCGCCGACCGACGGGTCCAGCCGCTGCTGGCCGTGGTCGTCGGCGGAGCGCTCTTCGCGCTGCTCGCCCTGGTCCCGCTGGTCGGTATCGCCCTCGGCCTTCTCGGCGGCTCGATCGCCCTCGGCGGCGCGCTCGGCTCGCGCTTCGGCACGAGGTCCGAGCAGGGCGACTTCTTCGCCTGGGGAAACGCGCCGGCGACCCCGGTTGCCTTGGTGCCCCCGGCGCCGCCCCCGCCCCCGATTGACGATCCGTCGAGGGGCAATACTTAGCGGGCAGACATGCCCTCACTCGACCTCTTCTCAGCGCCCGCGCGAGCCTGGTTTGAATCCGCGTTCATCGCCCCGACCGAGGTCCAGGAGCAGGGCTGGCGGGAGGTCGCGGCGGGCCGGCACACCCTGATGACCGCGCCGACCGGCAGCGGCAAGACCCTGGCCGCCTTCTTCTGGTGCCTCGACCAGCTGGCGGGAGAGCCGCAGCCGAGCGCCGATCGGCGCTGCCGGGTCCTCTACGTCTCGCCCCTCAAGGCCCTGACCGTGGACGTGGAGAGAAACCTGCGCGCGCCCCTCAGCGGCATCGCCCACGCCGCCGAGCGGCTCGGCCTCCCGCCGCCCGACATCGCGGTCGGCATCCGCACCGGTGACACCAGCAGCGAGGAGCGGCGGCACCTTAACCGTCGTCCGCCCGACATCCTGATCACGACACCGGAATCCCTCTTCCTGCTCCTCACCAGCCAGGCCCGGGAGATGCTGCGGAGTGTGCGCTGGGTGATCGTCGATGAGATCCACTCGCTGGCGCCCAACAAGCGGGGCGCCCACCTCGCGATCAGCCTCGAGCGGCTCTCCGCCCTCGCCCAGACCGAACCCCAGCGGATCGGCCTCTCCGCCACGGTGCGGCCGCTGGAGGAGGTCGGCCGGTTTCTCGGCGGGACCGGTCGGGAGGTTGCCATCGTCGATGCCGGCCGCCGCAAGACGCTGTCGATCACCGTCGAGGTCCCGGTCGACGACATGGCCAACCTCGGTGAGGGCGAAGATCTGCCCAGTGGCCCGGCGGCGGCTCTCGGTGGTGCCCAGGACGGCAGCCGGCGGAGCATCTGGCCGGCAATCTATCCCCGCCTCCTGGAGCTGATCCTCGAGCATCGCTCGACGATCGTCTTCGTCAACAGTCGCCGGCTGGCCGAACGCCTGGCGGCGCGTCTTAACGAGCTGGCGGGTGAAGACCTGGTCAAGGCCCACCATGGCTCGATCGCAAGGGATCACCGGCGCCAGATCGAGGACGAGCTGAAAGCAGGCCGGCTCCGCGGCCTGGTCGCGACCAGCAGCCTCGAGCTCGGGATCGACATGGGCGCTGTGGACCTCGTGCTCCAGGTCGAAGCGCCGACCAGCGTCGCCGGAGGGATCCAGCGGATCGGCCGCTCCGGCCACTCGGTCGGCGAGGTCTCCAAGGGCGTGATCCTCCCCAAGTACCGGGGCGACCTGCTGGAGACTGCGGTCGTGGTCGAGCGGATGCTCGCCGGCGAGATCGAGACCACCGTCGTCCCCCAGAACCCGCTCGACGTCCTCGCCCAGCAGGTGGTCGCGATGTGCGCCCTCCAGGAGTGGGACGTCGAGGAGCTGGGTGCCCTCGTGCGCCGCGCCCATCCTTTCCGCGATCTGGGTCCCCGCGCCTTCGAATCCACACTCGACATGCTCAGTGGTCGCTATCCGAGTGACGAGTTCGCCGAGCTCCGGCCGCGGATTGTCTGGGACCGGCTCGAGGGCGGCCTCCGGGGGCGGGCCGGCGCCCAGAGGCTGGCCGTTACCAGCGGCGGCACGATCCCCGACCGCGGTCTCTTCACGGTCAACCTGCTGGAAGACGGCCGTCGGGTGGGCGAGCTCGACGAGGAGATGGTCTACGAGACGCGGCCGGGCGAGAACTTCGTCCTCGGCGCCAGCACCTGGCGGGTGATGGAGGTCACGTCATCCCAGGTGCTGGTCGTGCCGGCGCCCGGCGAGCCGGGCAAGCTGGCCTTCTGGAAGGGCGACTCGGAGAGCCGTCCGGTCGAGCTCGGTCGCGCCCTCGGGACGTTCATTCGCGAGCTGCGTGCCGCCACCCCGACGGAGGCGGACGAGCGCCTTCGAGAGCGCGCCGGCTTCGACGAGAAGGCGAGTCGGAACCTCCTCCGCTACCTCGAGGATCAGGCCCAGGCGGGAGCCCTGCCGGACGACCGGACGATCGTCGTCGAGCGCTTCCGCGACGAGCTCGGCGACTGGCGCGTGTGCGTCCTGACGACCCTCGGCGGGAAGGTCCACGCGCCCTGGGCGCTGGCCGCCGCGGCGCGACTGCGGGAGCGGACGGGGATGGAGGTCACGTCGATCCACACCGACGACGGCTTCGCGCTCCGCTTTCCCGATGCCGACCGGCCGCCCGACCTGGAGGACATCCTTCTCGACCCGGATGAGGTCACCGAGCTGGTCACCGCCCAGCTCCACGGCTCGGCCCTGTTCGCCTCCCGTTTCCGGGAGAACGCGGCGCGCGCGCTACTCCTGCCGCGCCGGCGGCCGGGGCAGCGGACGCCGCTCTGGATGCAGCGACAGAAGAGCGCCGACCTCCTCCAGGTCGCTGCCGGACACCCCGACTTCCCGATCCTGATCGAGACGTACCGGGAGTGCCTGCGCGACGTCTTCGACCTGGCCGCGCTCTCGGGGCTGATGCGCGACGTGCGCTCCCGCCAGGTCCGTGCGGTTGTCGTCGACACCGACCGCGCTTCGCCCTTTGCCTCCGGCCTGCTCTTCGACTACCTCGGCCAATACCTCTACGAGGGTGATGCGCCGCTTGCCGAGCGGCGCGCCCAGGCGTTGACCCTCGATCGCGAGCTGCTTGCCGAGCTGCTCGGCATCGAGGAGTTGCGCGAGCTCCTCGACCCGGCGGCGATCGCGGCGATCGAGCTCGAGCTCCAGGGCCTGGCGGAGGGGCGAAGGCCGCGCGATGCCGACGAGGCGGCCGACCTCCTGCGGAGGCTGGGCGATCTGAGCGAGCCGGAGGCGGACGCCCGCGGGGTGCCCGGCGCTTGGCTGGCGAGCCTGGGCGCGGAGCGGCGGGCGCTCCCGGTCCGGGTGGCCGGCGAGGAGCGCTGGATCGCCGTCGAGGACGCCGCCCGCTATCGAGACGCCTTCGGCGTGGCCCTGCCGGCCGGCCTGCCGGAGGTGTTCCTCGGGCCGCCCGTCGAGCCACTGGTGACCCTGCTGCTTCGCTGGGCGCGGACCCACGTGCCCTTCGTGAGCTCCGAGCCCGCCGCCCGGTGGGGCCTTCCAGTCCGCGCCGTGGACCAGGCGCTGGCTCTATTGGTCTCCCGGGGCGAGGTCCTCGGAGGCGAGTTTCGCCCCGGTTATGCCGGCCGCGAATACTGCCATCCCGAGGTGCTCCGAAGCCTCCGCCGGCGCTCTCTCGCCGCCCTTCGACGGGAGGTCGAGCCGGTGCCGGTCGAGGTCCTGGCCCGTTTCTTGCCCGCCTGGCACGGGATCGGCGCCGAGGCGTCGGGCCTGGACCGGCTGGCCGACGCGATCTTCATGCTCCAGGGGCTCGCGTTGCCGGCTTCGGTGATCGAGCGGGACGTGCTGCGCGCCCGCCTTCGGGACTACCGGCCTCGCCTGCTGGATGAGCTGGTCTCGATGGGCGAGGTGGTCTGGGTGGGCCGCGGCTCCCTCGGCGCGCGGGACGGCCGGGTCGCCCTCTACCTCCGGCGCGATGCGGACCGGCTGGTGCCGGAACCGTCGGAGAGACCCGAAGGCGAGCTCCACGCGCGGGTTCGCGAGCACCTACAGCGGCGCGGCGCCAGCTTCTTCCAGGAGCTCTACTCGGCAGCCGGCGGCGGCGACGTCGAGGCAGTGCTGGACGCGCTCTGGGACCTGGTCTGGGCAGGGGAGGTGACCAATGACACCTTCGCCCCGCTGCGCCTCATCGGCACCAGCGCCAAAAAGCGGCTGCGCGGCGTCCGACTGCCGCGGCTCAGCCCGCCCCGCGCGGCCGGTCGCTGGTCGCTGACCGCCGACCTCCGGGCGGTCGAATCCTCCCCTACCGAACGTCTCCACGCCCTCGCCGGCGCGCTGCTCCAGCGGCACGGCGTGGTGACGCGCGAGGCCGTCCTCGCCGAGGGGACGCCGGGCGGCTTCTCCGGTGTCTACCCGGTGCTGCGCGCCATGGAGGAGTCGGGCCGGATCCGCCGCGGCTACTTCATCGATGGCCTGGGCGCCTCCCAGTTCGCCCTGCCAGGAGCGGTAGACCGCCTCCGGGCGCTGCGCGAGCCCGACGGGAGGATCGTCGCCCTGGCGGCCACTGATCCCGCCAACCCCTATGGAGTGGTCATCCCCTGGCCCGCCTCGGCCGGCCGGCCCGCCCGCGCCGCCGGTGCCTACGTTGTGCTCGAATCCGGTGAGCTGAAGGTCTTCCTGGAGCGCGGCGGGCGTTCGCTGCTCACCTTCGGCACCGTCGACGTCGGCCACCTGGCCGCGCTCGCCGCGGTCGGCGCGCCGGCGGGCCGGGTCGAGCTTCTGAAGGTCGATGGCGCCGGCGTTCACGAGTCGGGGCTCCTACCCGCGCTGCGCGAGGCCGGGTTCAAGTCGAGCCCGCGCGGAATGGTCCTGCTGAGTGGAGACCGCTTTGCCTGAGGGCGACACCGTCTGGCGGACGGCGAACGCCCTCCGCCCGAGGCTGGTCGGCAAACGCCTGCTCCAGGTCGGCCCGGAACGATTCAGTCACCTCGCCGGCGCGACCGTGACCGCGATCGACACCAATGGAAAGCACCTGCTGATCCATCTCGACTCCGGGCTGGTCCTTCACACCCACCTCAGGATGACCGGCAGCTGGCACCTCTACCGCCCCGGCGAGCCCTGGCGCAGGCCCGCGCGCCAGGCAAGGCTGGTGCTGGCGAACGAGAGCTCCGAGGCGGTGCTCTTCAACGCGCCGGTGGTCGAGCTGCTCCGGGAGCGCGAGGCGGCGCGGGAGCTGGCCCACCTCGGCCCCGACATCCTGGCGCGGGAGCTCGACCTGGAAGAGGTGCTCCGCCGGGCCCGCGCCACCGACCGGCAGCCGCTGGGCGAGCTGCTTCTTGACCAGCGCGTTGCGGCGGGCATCGGCAACATTTACAAATGCGAGGCCCTCTGGCGGCTCCGCCTGGATCCCTGGCGCCCGGCGCGTGAGCTTTCGGATCAGCAGCTCGGTCTTCTCTTCGTCGAGGCTCGCGGGCTGATGCAAGCGGCGCTCCGGGGGCGGGTGCCGCATGCCGTCCATGGCAGGACCGGCAGGAGCTGTCCCCGCTGCTCGGCGCGGCTCGCCTGTCGCCGCCAGGGGGAGCGGCCGCGCTTCACGTACCACTGCCCGACGTGCCAGGCGGCGGGACTGCGATGATGCCAGGAGCAATGGCAGTTATCGCGGGCGGAGCCCGCCGGCTCGATGGAATCCCCAAGCTTCGCGGCGAAACCATCTTCACCCAGGATCTGAAACCCAACGGCCTGCTCCACATCAGGCTCGTCCTGAGCTCCTACCCGAGCGCCCGGATCACCGGCGTTGACGCGACCGAGGCGCTTGCGGTATCGGGTGTGGTGGCGGTGCTCACCTCCCACGACCTGGCCCCGGCCGAGGTCGCCGGACCCGACCAGCCGCTGGCGGTGGACAGGGTTTACTACGTCGGCCAGCCGGTGGCGGCAGTTGCCGCGACCTCCGAGGCGGCCGCCGCCGACGGGGCATCGCGAGTCCTGGTCGACTACCAGGAGCTGCCCTCCGTCAACGATCCCTTCGAGGCGATGAAGGAAGGAGCGCCGAGGGTCCTCGACGAGCGCGCCGAGGGCTTCGACGACGTCTCCATCCACGGCGGTGGCGACACCGAGACCGAGCCCGAGGTGAAGCCGAACAACGTGAGCTCGGTCGCTCGCCAGAAGCGCGGCGATATCGCCGCTGGGCTGGCGGAGGCCGAGGTTCTGGTCGAGGGCCGCTACACGATGCCGGGGGCGCACCAGGGGTTCATCGAGCCCCACGTCACCGTCGCCGCTCCCGAGCCGGGAGGGGTCATCGCGATCTGGAGCCCCACCCAGGGACATCGTTTCGTACGGGACGAGGTCGCCAAGGTCCTCAAGCTGCCGGCGGCCCGGGTGCGAGTCGTCTCGATGCCCGTCGGAGGCGGGTTCGGTGGCAAGGTCGTGCTGCTCGAGCCGCTCGCCGCTCTCCTTGCCCAGCGGCTGCGCCGGCCGATCCAGATCGCGCTGACCCGCAGCGAGGAGTTCCAGGTCGGCCGCCCCGCGCCCGCCAGCTACACCGACATCAAGCTCGGCGCCCGCCGGGACGGAACCATCACCGCCCTGGAGATCGGGATGGTCTGGGACAACGGCGCCGCCTCCGGCTGGCACGCGAACCTGGCCGGGATGCTCTTCGGGAGCGCCTACGTCGTGCCCAACTTCCTCTTCAGCGCCTATGAGGTCTCCACCAACAAGACGCCGACCGACGCCTACCGCGCCCCGGGCGGCACCCAGGCCTTCTTCGTCCTCGAGGCTGCCCTCGACGAGCTGGCGACCAAGCTGGAGATGGATCCGCTCGAGCTCCGTCTGAAAAACGCGAAGCGGGAGGGCGAGAAGCTCCCCGACGGGCAGACCGCCAGGATCGGGCTGGTCGAGGTGATCGAGGCCGCCGCTCGGCACCCCCTCTACACGAAGCCGAGGGAGACCGACGAGGGCCTCGGAATCGCAGTGGGCGGCTGGGGAGGGGCGTACGGTGCCGCCGCCGCGCTCTGCCGGGTGGAGCCCGACGGCAGCCTGACGGTGCAGATCGGGACAGTCGACATCAGCGGCTCCAGCACCGGCCTCGCTCTGATCGCCGCCGAAGCGTTCGGAGTGCCGCTGGACAAGGTCCAGGTCGAGCTCGGCGACACCGCCAGCGCACCCCAGGGACCGGTCGCCGGGGGCAGCATCACCACCGGGACGGTCGGCTACGCGGTGGCCGCTGCGGCCGCCGACGCCAAGCGCCAGGTGCTGGAGATCGCCGCCGAGCAGCTGGAAGCCGCGCCCGAGGACCTCGAGATCGTCGACGGCTCGGTTCGAGTCAAGGGAGTCCCCGACCGCAAGCTGACGATCGGCGAGCTGGCGATGGGCGGTGAGGCGCACGCACCCGTGCTCGGCCAGGGCCGGACCCGGATCGAGCGCCAGTCGCCTGCCTTCACAGTGCACATCTGCCGCGTCCGTGTCGATCGCGAGACGGGCGCCTACCAGGTGACCGGCTACGCGGCGATCCAGGACGTCGGCCGAGCGATCAACCCGCCCGAAGTCGAGGGCCAGATCCACGGCGGCGCCGTCCAGGGTCTCGGCCGCGCCCTCGGGGAGCAGCTTGTCTACGACAGCGGTGGACAGCTTCGGACCGGGAGCTTCCTCGACTACGAGCTGCCCACGGTCGACCAGGTGCCGGTGATCGACGTCCAGATCATCGAGGTCACCGCCTCGACCGGACTCGGAACCCGTGGCGTCGGGGAGCCGCCGGCGGTGCCCGGGCCTGCCGCGGTGGTCAACGCCATCGCCTCCGCGACCGGCGTCCGGATCCGGGAGATCCCGATCGCGGCCCATCTCCTCCTCGACTGAGGTAAAGAATGCGGGCCATCGTCGCCACCCGGATCGGCGGCCCGGAGGTACTCGAACTCCAGGAGGTCCCGGCGCCAGTGGCGGAGACGGGAAGGGTTTTGGTCCGGGTCCACCGGGCCGGCGTCAACTTCGCCGACCTCTCCTCGACCCTGGGCAGGTATGCCCAGGCTCCGCCGCCGCCCTTCATCCCCGGTCTCGAGGTCTCCGGCCACGATGTCGCGACCGGCCGGCCGGTGTTCGCGCTCGTCCCCAGCGGCGCCTACGCCGAGCTAGTCGTCGCGGACTTCACCTGGAGCGCGGACGGCCTTGACCTCGATGACGCGGCCGGGTATGCGCTGACCGGCCTCACCGCCTTCTATGCGCTGCGTCACGTCGGGCGGTTGCAGCGCGGCGAGACAGTCCTCGTCACCGCTGCCGCCGGTGGTGTTGGCAGCGCCACGATCCAGGTCGCGCGCGCGCTCGGTGCGGGCCGCGTGGTCGGGGTGGCGAGCACCCCTGAGAAGCGGTCCCGCGCGGTCGAGATGGGCGCCGATGAGGCCGTCGGCTACGAGGACCCGCTGCCGGGGCCCGTCGACGTGATGGTCGACACGGTCGGCGGTGACGTCTTCGGCCGCGCCCTGGAGTCGATGGCTCCGTTCGGGCGAATGGTCTGCATCGGCGCCAGCTCGGGCGAGGCGCAGCGGATCCCCGGCGTCGGCGACCTGCGCATCCGCGGCGTCGGCGTGCTGCCCTTCAGCATGGGTGCGTTCCGGGCGCGCCACCCCGAGCAATTTCTGAAGACGAGCGCGGAGGGCATCGAGCTGATCCGCTCCGGCGCGCTTCGGCCGCCGGTCGGCCAGGTCCTGCCGCTGGCGGAGGCGGCGCAGGCGCACCGCCTGCTGGGAAGCCGTGCCACCATCGGCAAGCTGCTGCTGGCCGTCGGATAATCAAGCTCTTGGCCGACAACGGCGTCTACCAGGTGCTGGAGCCCTCCGGCAGGCTGCGGGAGGGTGCCAAGCCCATGCTCGACGACGAGTTCGTCCTCGAGGGCCTCCGCTGGATGCTCCTGAGTCGAGCCTTCGACACCAAGGCCACCGCCCTCCAGCGGCAGGGCCGCTTCGGGGTGTTCTCGCCGGTCCTCGGGCAGGAAGCCTCGGTCGTGGGGTCGGCGATGGCCTTCGAGCCCGGCACCGACTGGCTGGTTCCGCAGTACCGCGAGCTGCCCGCCTACCTGATGTGGGGCTTCCCCCTCGTCAAGCACATCCTCAACCTGAGCGGCAACCCGGTCGCCGGCCGGATCCCCGACGGTCTCAAGATGCTGCCGACCCAGGTGTCGCTCGCCGCCCAGCTGCCGCACGCTGTGGGCCTCGCCTGGGGTCTCCAGATCCAGGGCAAGGAGGGCGTGGTGGTCACCTACTTCGGTGAGGGCTCATCCTCCGAGGGCGACTTCCACGAGAGCTGCAACCTGGCGGGGGTGACCGGGGCGCCGATCGTCTTCTTCCTCCAGAACAACCAGTGGGCGATCTCAACCCCGCGCTCCTTCCAGAGCGCTGCCCGCTACTTCGCCGACCGCGCGGCCGGTTACGGCTTTCCCGGCCGCGTTGTCGATGGCAACGACCTGCTCGCCGTCTACGAGGTGACCAAGGAGGCGGTCGATCGGGCCCGGCGCGGCGAGGGGCCGACCTTGATCGAGTCGATCACGTACCGGATGTCCTTCCACAACACCACGGATAACCCGAGCCGCTACCAGGACCCCAAGGACCTCGAGGAGGCGCGCGGGCGCGACCCGATCGAGCGCGTCGAGGCGTACCTCCGTGAGCGCGGAATGTGGAGCGAGGAGAAGGAGAAGGAGTACCGGGCGGCGGCCGCCCAGGAGATCGAGGACGCGCTCGTCGAGGCACAGAAGGCGCCCCGACCCGAGCCGTCACAGATCTTCGAGAACGTCTTCGCCGAGCTGACCCCGCGCCAGTCCGCCCAGCGTCGCGAGCTCCTGGGGGAGTAGTGGCCCAGCTGACGATCATCGAAGCGATCCGCGCCGCGATCCTCCATGAGATGGAGGAGGACGAGCGGGTGATGATCCTCGGCCTCGACGTCGGGCGGCTCGGCGGGGTCTTCCGGACCACCGACGGAATGATCGAGAAGTTCGGTCGCAAGCGGGTCTTCGACACGCCGCTGGCGGAGGCGTCGATCATCGGTTCCAGCATCGGGCTTGCCATCTCGGGGCTGGTCCCCGTCGCCGAGATCCAGTTCCTCGGCTTCACCCACCAGGCTTTCCACCAGCTCGGTCAGCAGCTAGGCCGCTACCGGTACCGCTCGCGAGGCCGGTTCCCTCTCCAGGTGACGGTCCGAGCGCCGATGGGCGGCGGGACGAAGACGCCCGAGTTCCACCCGGATGCGATCGAGGCCCAGTTCGTGCAGTCACCGGCGATCAAGGTCGTGATGCCGAGCAACCCCTACGACGCCAAGGGAATGCTGATCGAGGCCATCCGGGACCCCGACCCCGTCCTCTTCATCGAGCCGGAGCGCCTCTATCGGAAAGGCCGGGCGGAGGTGCCGGACGAGGCGTACACGGTTCCCTTCGGCAAGGCGCGGGTCGCTCGCGAGGGCGAGCACGTCACCCTGATCGGGTGGAGCGCCGCGGTTGAGGTCTGCGAGCACGCCGCCGCCAAGCTGGCCGAGGAGGGCATCTCGGCCGAAGTGCTCGACCTCCGCTCGCTGGTGCCGCTCGACATCGAGTCGATGGTCGCCTCGGTCGTCAAGACCGGCCGCTGCGTCGTCGTTCACGAGGCGCCGCTTTCGGCCGGATTCGGGGCCGAGGTGGTGGCGACCCTCCAGGAGGAGGCCTTCTACTCGCTCGACGCGCCGATCGCCCGGGTCGCCTCCTACGACACGCCCTATCCGCCGGCCACGATGGAGAACTTTTGGCTGCCCTCCTCGGCCCGCGTCGTGAACGCGGCGAGGAAGACTGTCAATGCCTGAGAGGGCACTGATCGCGGATCCTTACAGATTCTTCACAGGTTCCTTCACAGGACGTTGACGACCCTGCGCCTTACTGGTTCGGACATGTGGCGCGCAACCGGGCTGGCGATCTTGATCATCGGGATGATGAGCTTCTCGGTCGGTTTCGTCCTCGCCGACGCCCGCGCCTCGGAACCCGCCCCGAAGCCTGGCGCCAGCTTGAGCCCGGCGGCCGAGATGAGCGTCGCGGCCGATACCGCGGGGCCGCCGACGCCGGCGGCAACGCCAACGCCGGCCCCGGCTCATCCCACCTTCGACGCCCTTGCCCGGAAGGTCGACGCGATCATCGCCGACTCCGGCGGTCCGGTCGGCGTCAGCTTGGTCGAACTGGGGGGTGTGGCGCCGAGCACCTGGAGCGACGGCGGGTCGACCCAGATCGACGCCGCGAGCACCTACAAGCTGCCAGCGCTGATCGACGAGGCGCAGCTCGTCGCCCAGGGCGCCCGTAACCCAGCCGGTCAGGTCTGTTTCACCGACGGCGACTGGGAGGACGGCTGGTTCGACGACTACTCGTCCGGGCTCTGCTATAGCCGGAGCGAGCTCGCTCAGCGGGCAGGCATCTACTCCGACAACACGGCGGGTCACATGCTCGTTCGTGACCTCGGCGGCTCGAAGGCGCTGAACGCCTATGCCGCCTCGCTGGGGGCGCTGCACTCGACCTTCTTCGACAGCAACCTGACGACTGCCGACGATCTTGCCCGGTTGATGACGGTCGAAGCCACTGGCGGCGCCGGGGGCGCCAACGCCCAGGCCTGGCTCTACCCGCAGCTCACCCGGACCCACTTCGAGGAGGGAATCCCAGCCGGCGTGCCGGCCGGCGCCCTCGTCATCCACAAGACGGGAGAGCTTGCCCCGGTCGTGGACGATGCGGCCATCGTCAGTGGTGGACCCAGCGGCCCCTACGTGCTGGCCGTGATGACCGATGGGCCCGACGGCAACCTGGCCTGGCCGGTCATCGCTCAGATCTCGGCAGCCGTCTGGAGCTACGAAGCCGGCCGTTAGCGCCGGCGCGCTTCGGTACGGTTGACGGGTGAACCTCGACGCCGATGCCAGGGCGCTGCTCAGCAGGGCCCGGATCGGGATGCTCGCCCTCAACGGTGGCCACTACCCGCTGGTCAACCCGGCCGCCTTCCACTTCAGCGGCGGTTCGATCTGGCTGACAACCTCCCGCCACGCCGTCAAGGTCTCCCTGGCGCGGAAACGGCCCGCATGCACCTTCCTGGTCGACGGCGGAAGCCATTGCCTGCTGCTCGAGGGCGACGCTGAGATCTACGACCCCCGTTCCGCGCCCGGGATGGTGCGGGCCTTCCTCGGCGGCCCCGACCTCTACCTGAGCGTGGCCGGCTACGCGCTCAAGAATGCCGCCTTCATCGGTGGCTACCTGCGCGACCTGGCGGGCATCCCGGGCGAATGGTGGCCCCAGAACAGAGCTCTGGTCCGGCTGCGGATCTCCCGCGCCTGGTCCCTGCCCTCGGTCTCCTCGCCCCCGGCCGCGCCGGCGGCCGTCCCCGGGGTGCCGGCGGGAGTAAGGCGGGCGCTGACCCGCGTCCCGGTCGCCTACGTCTGCACCCTGGTCGATGGGGTGCCGCTGATGGCGCCGGCGATCTGGACGGCCAACGGGCACATCTCGCTGGTGATCGGCGTCGCCGGCTTTCTCGGCATCGACCGGCGGGCGGCGGGAGGGCTCGCGATCGAGTCGCACCACGCCTACCGGGCGACGAGGATGATCGGCGCCTACCTCCGCGGCCGCTTCAGCGCCGACGCCGAGGCCAAGGGGGAAGTCGCTGGCCGCTATGCGCTGGACGCCCCCCCGAGCGGTCTCGGACTTCGCTTCGCGCCCGAACGCGCGACCTGGTGGCGCGGCTTCACCCTCCAGACGGCGGACGTCGAGCAGCCGTTGACCCCCCGCGCGGAGCGCATCCAGCGGAAGGCGGACGCTGATTAGCCAGCCCCTGATTGCCGGAGGCGAACCTCCCTGCGAACTCGCCTCCCGAGAGAACCTGAACTCGTTCGCGCAACGTTGGTGCGACGTAGCTGGGATGCATCTCAGCCGATGGGGGCTTGCCCTATCTCTTGGCCCGTGACAATCTCATGGCTCTGATGGGGCCTGCCATGGCGCGACCGAGCGAGGCCGCCGCCCAGGCCCGGATCTTTCGGGCCCTGCACGAGGTGGCACTTGCGGCCAGCGGCGTCCTCGACCCGGCGGAGCTCTCGCGACTGGCGAGCGACCACGCCCGCGACCTCGTCGGCGGCTGGAGCGCCACGCTGGTCTGGTTCGAGCCCGAGGACGAGGTTCGCGTGCTGGCCGACAACCACCCCGTCGCGTTCCCAGCCCAGGGGTTGCCAACGGGGCAGGGCATGACCGGCCAGATCCGCGAGACCGGCGAGATGATCGTCGTCGATGACTACCCCGCCTGGGAGCATGCCTATCAGTGGGCGATCGATGGCGGCATCCGGAGCATGATCGGCATCCCCCTCAAAGTTCAGGATGAGCCGGTCGGCTGTCTCCTCGTTCGCTCCCGTGAGCTCGGGTTCTTCCTTGCCGAGCCACGCAACGTGCTCACCTTGCTCGCCGCCCAGGTTGCGCCCGCCCTCCAGGCCGCCTTCCTCTCGGCCGAGCGAGAGAAGCAGGCCCGTCTCTTCAAGACCCTCCATGAGCTGGCGGTCGCCGCTGGTGGCATCCTCGAACCCCAGGAGCTGGCCCGGACCGCGGTCGAGTGTTGTCGCGACCTCCTCGAGGTCGACGGAACCGTGATCTTCCACTACGACCGCCAGAGCGGCAACCTGCAACCTCTCCACGAGACGATAAGGGAGGTCGTTGACCAGGTGGTTCGGCCCGGCGAGGGCGCGATCGGGCTCGCCTTCACCAACCGGAAGCCATACGCGGTGGGTGACTATGCGACCTGGGAGCACCGGCTGCCGGGACCAAGCAACCGCGGCCTGGCCGCGGGCCTGAGCTACCCGCTGGTGGCCGGCGACCGCGCGGTCGGCGTGATCGGCGTCTGGGGCCGCACCCCGCGGGCGTGGTCGGAGAATGAGATCCAGATCCTCTCGCTGGTTGCCGCCCAGATCGGACCGGCTCTGCAGACGGCCGCCGCCGCCCGGGAGAGCGAGGCCCAGGCAGAGACCTTTCGCGCCCTCAACGCGGTGGCTCTCGCGGCGGCGGGCGTCCTCGAGCCGAACCAGCTGGCTCGGATTGCCGCCGAGAAGGCCCGCGAGCTCCTCGGGTCGACCAGTTCCGGGCTCACCTGGTGGGACGACGAGGCCCAGGGCCTGCGGGTCCTCGCCGACACGTCGAACCTGTTCCCGGCGAACACCGTCCTCAGCCTCGCCGAGGGCGGGGCCGGCGCCGTGGCGTTCGAGACCGGACGCCCGGTGGTGGTTCCCGACTATGACAAGGCCGAGCGCGTGGTGCGCCCACAGGTTGGCCGCGTCAAGAGCGCCCTCGTCGTCCCCCTCCTGGTCCGCGACCGCCCGGCCGGCACCGTCGCCGTAGCCTCCGCCACCCGGCGCACCTACAGCGCCGACGACATTCAGCTCTTGACGCTGCTTGCGGCGGTGGTGGCGCCCTCGCTCGAGGCGGCCCGCCTCCATGCCGACCTCGTCGCCTCCACCCGGAGCACCCGGGCCATCTTCGACACCGCGCCGGTGGGCATCGCGAGACTCGACCTCGACCTCCGCATCCTCGAGCTCAACCGGCGGGCCGAGGAGCTGACCGGCTACCGTGCGAGCGGCCTGGTCAAGAAGCCGGTCGCGCTCAGCCTGATCGGCGCCGAGGACCTCCCGGGCCAGGTTGCCGACCTCGTGGCGGGCCGCATCCAGCAGCTCCGCTTCGAGCGGTCGATCAGACGCCGGGGGGGTGGGAGCTTTCTCGCCCAGCTCACCCTGACCGCCGTTCACAACCCGGCCGGTGACGCCGATTTCCTCTACGCGATCTTCGACGACATCACCGAGCGGAGGCGGTCCGAGGACGCACTCCGGGAGAACGAGGCGCGGAAGAGCGCGATCGTCGGGTCGGCTCTCGACTGCATCGTCGCCACCGACGGATACGGCCGGATCGTCGAGTTCAACCCCGCCGCTGAGCGAACTTTCCGCCTGAGCCGCGAGGAAGTGCTCGGCAAGGAGATCTGGGCGACGGTCGTGCCGGAACGGCTGCGCGCCGGCCATGTGGCGGACATGCAGGCGATCCTGCGCACCCGTGCCGACTGGGGCGGCCGCCGTCTCGAGTCAACCGGGCTGCGCTCGGACGGCGTCCAGTTCCCGATCGAGGTCTCGGTTGCGGCCTTCCTCCAGGACGGCAAGCCGATGTTCTCGGCCTCGATCCGCGACCTGAGCGAGCGGGTCCAGGCCGAGACCAGCCGGCAGGAGAGCGAGGCCAAATCGCGGTTCGTGGCTGCCATGAGCCACGAGCTGCGGACACCCCTCAACTCCATCCTCGGGTTCTCCCAGCTGCTGGCCGGCTCCGGCCCCGGCGCCTTGAACGAGCGCCAGCAGCGCTATGTCGGACACATCGAGTCGAGCGGGCGCCACCTGCTGGCTTTGATCAACGACGTACTCGACCTGAGCAAGGTCGAGGCCGGCCAGATGGAGGTGGAGTTGGAGGCGATCGAGCTCCAGCCCCTGCTCGAGGAGGCGATGAACCAGCTTCGCCCGATGGCCGACGCAAAGCCGCTTGAGCTCCTGCTCGAGCAGGACACTCCGATCTGGATCCGCGCCGACCGGCGCCGGTTCCTGCAGGTGATGCTGAACCTGCTCTCCAACGCCATCAAGTTCACCCCTGCCGGCGGCCTCATCCGGGTGAGCGCCGTCCGCGCCGGCCGGAGCGCCGAGATCGCCGTCATCGACACCGGGATCGGAATCCATCCCGCCGAGCAGCAGCGCATCTTCGAGGAATTCACCCAGGTCGACGGCAGGGGCGAGACCGCTGAGGGCACGGGGCTCGGGCTCGCCCTCACCCGCCGCCTTCTGCAGTTGATGCGCGGCAGCATCAGCCTTGCCAGCGAGGAGGGCAGCGGCAGCACCTTCACCGTCACGATGCCCCGGATCCGGCCGGGCGAGGTCGCCGATGCACGCCCGCTGCTGCTGGTGGTTCACGGTCCCGCTGCAGATCCCGAGTTGCTCTCCCAGCTGGAGTCCGGCAACTACCGCGTGATGGCGACGGGCACCGCACGGGAGGCGGCCATCATCGCCCGCCGACGGAGGCTGGCCGGCATCGTTGTCGGCGACTCGCTCTCCGAGTCAGACGAGGATTGGCTTCGGGAGGCCCTCCGGGATCACCCGAGAACGCACGCATTGCCCATACTGTCAGCCGCAGTGGCCCTACAACCGGGAATCCTGGTCCGTGACTGAGCGAGCCAAGCGGGAGCAGGTGGTACTGGTCGTCGACGACCACCCCCTCAACCTCGAGCTGATCGAGGGGTGCCTGGCGGACGTCGAATGCCGCGTCATCACCGCCACCGATGGGATCGAGGCATTGGAGCTGGTCAAGAAGGACAGCCCGGACCTCGTCCTGCTCGACGTGATGATGCCCCGGATGGACGGCTACGAGGTCTGCCAGCGGCTGAAGGAGTCCCCCGAGGGGAAGCTTCTCCCGGTTGTCATGGTCACCGCCCTCGGCCAGATCGCGGATCGCGTGCGCGGCCTCGAGGTGGGCGCCGACGACTTCATCGTCAAGCCGATCGAGCGGGTCGAGCTGGTGGCGCGGGTGCGCTCGCTGCTGCGGGTCAAGCAGCTCTACGACAGGCTCGACGACGCCCAGCGCACGATCTTTGCGCTCGCCCGGGCGGTCGAGGCCAAAGACCACTCGTTAGAGGACCACACCCAGCGGGTCGGGATGAACGCGCGTCGCGTCGGCGAGGCCCTGGGCCTTGATGAGGAGGCGATCGACGACCTTCTCTGGGGCGGCGTCATCCATGACATCGGCAAGATCGGGATCCCGGACTCGATCCTCCTCAAGGCGGGCCCGCTGAACGTGGAGGAGTTCGAGACGATCAAGCGCCACGTCTTCATCGGTGAGGAGATCGCCGGGCCGCTCCGCTCGGCCCACGACCTCCTACCGATCATCCGCCACCACCACGAGCGGGTTGACGGCAGCGGCTATCCGGACGGCCTGGCGGCGGACGCCATCCCACTTCTGGCGCGGATCGTCGCCATCTGCGATGCGTACGACGCCCTCATCAGCGACCGGCCCTACCGGCCCGGTCTGAGCCACTCGGAAGCGCTCGCCACGCTCGACCGTGGCGCTGGCACGCAGTGGGATGCGGACCTCGTCAAGGTGTTCCACACGGTCGTCAACGATCCCCTCCCGGAGCGGGAACCGGCCACTCGATAGATTTCCGCCACGGTGGCGATCCTGATCGTGATCCTCGCCGGCGTGCCGCTGGCGGTGGTCATGCGCCGCCGGCCGGGCGGCGGCCAGAACGACGGTCAGGACGAGCCGGGGGCTCCTCCGCGCCGTCGTACTTGATGGCTTCGTAGAGCGAGCCACAGTCGCCGCACCGGTACTGCAGGGTCATCGCCTGGGTGCCGAAGAGCGAGATGACCTCGTTCCGGTGGCTGGCGCAGAAGGGACAGCGGGGAGCCCCTCGCGGCGTCTCAGCCTCGGGCCGGGGTTTCCGCATCGGATGCACGGACGACGCCGTAGCGCCGCTCCTCGAGGCCGCGAAGCATGTCGAAGGTTTGGCGATCGATTGCGCCGGGGCGGGTCCGGCGCCGGACGGGATCCCACTTCGACCAGTCGATCTCCAGTTTTGGCTCCGGCCGTTCGAGTTTCTCGGCCAGCCGTTTTCGATGCTCGCCGCCATCGGGGCCGAACCACTCCACGGCCTCCTGCCACGCCCGCTCCGTCGCGGCGCTCGCGCCGAGCTCGTTGAGCCAGCTGCGGCCGTGGAGGAAGTGGTACCGCTCCTCGCCGAGCATCTTGCGAAGCCGCGTCCGAAGCACCTCCACGTCGCCCTCGACGAGGGATTCGAGCATTACCGTGAAGGCGGTGTCAAGGATCGCGTTGGCCGCCACGAACTGGTCCCACTCGGTCCAGGTGTCGTCGAGAAAGGCGACGTTGCGGTAGGCGCCGGGATCGGTCTCCCGTTCGGCGCCGCGCGGGTCGGGGCCGAGCTCGGTCAGGCAGCCGGTCAGGACTCGGCTGTGGCCGAGATCGTCGAGGCCCATCGCCGCGGCCGCGATGTCGGCCTCCAGCGTCGGGGTGGCGCTGCACCACTCGGCGTAGCGGAGCCCGAGCAAAAGCTTGCAATCGGCCAGCGAGAGGACGAGGTCGCTGACGCTCTCGGCCATCGGGAGGCTATTCCTCGCCTGGCGCGGTGACCGTGATGACAGCCGTGCGGGGCACGATCACCATCTCGACCCACCGCTCTTCGTCGTAGGTCGCCCGGGCATAGGCCTGGGCGAGGTCGTCGTCGGGGGCGACCACGCGGCCGACGTGGCGGAGCGGATCGACCCGCGCCTTGCGGGCGAAGACGTCGTACTCGCGCACATTCCGGTGCACCCGGGTCATCGTCACGACGCGCCCCCGGTGATCCCTGTCATACGGCGAGTCCCCACATCTCCAGCGCATCGCGGCCATCCTCGGTGAGGCGCCGACTGCTCCAGGGCGGGTCCCAGACCACGTTGATCTCGACCTTCTCGATTTCCGGCTCCTTCAGCAGCCGCTCCCGGACGTCTTCCAGGATGAAGTCGTGGGCCGGGCACCCCATCGCGGTGAAGGTCAGGTCGACCGTCACCCGGTTCGAATCGACCCGGACCGCGTAGATGAGCCCGAGGTCGACCAGGTTGATCGGCATCTCCGGGTCCTGGATCTCGGCGAGGGCCGCCCAGCAGCGGTCCTCGAGCGGCGAGCTCACCGCTCGCGTGACTTTCGGAGCTTGTAGTAAGACTCCTGCAGGTCCGACACCATCTGGGCGTTGCGCGGGCCGCGCGCGCGCCAGCGCTCGAGGACCTGGTCCCAGCTGCAGGGGTCTTTGAAGTCCCAGCGCTTCTCCTCGGCGTCGAAGGTGCAGGGGAAGGGGTAATCGAGGACGTAGGCGTCGCCCTCGCGGTGCGCGGGCACCTTGACTCCGATCGAGTCGCAGAAGGGCACCACGACCGAGAGCCACCACTGCCGGAGCTGGTCGTTGGTCTTGGCCTTCAGGCGGAAGTCGATCTGGGTGCGGTGCTGCTTCAGAGCGTCAGGCAACCCGAACCACTCGACCGTCAACGGGAACATCCAGTCGACGTTCCGCTGCAGCTCGTCCTTCGCCTCGCCGCCCGCCTTGCTGATCTTCTTCATCCAGCTCTGGCCATTGCGGAGGTGGAAGTTCTCCTCCGCCATCACCTTGACCAGCCCTCGCTTCCAGGGGCCGTAGGAACAGGCGTCGTGGATGTCGCCCAGGAGGCAGAAACCGGCCTGGTCATACATCGCGTTGGCGATCGCGAGCTCGGTCCAGGACTCCAGCGGCACGTCGAAGGCGTATGGGTAGCGGAAGGACTTGGGGTCGCGCTCGAAGATCAGCTGCTCCTCGTCCTCGCCGAGCTCTTCGAGGATGTGGTAGGCGATGTGGGCGTGCGCCAGCTCGTCCTGGATGATCGCGATGCCGGTCATGAAGGCGTTGATGCTGGGCGCCCGCTTGGCCGCCAGGTAGTAGGCCGGGGCCGAGATCAGCTCGGTGTCGCCGCTCACGGTAAGGGTGTGCTTGAGCTCCTTCAGGTAGGCCGGAGTCATCTCCGCGGCGGTCTCGATGAGATCGCCCTTCTGGAGGAGGTTGTCAAAGCGGACCTGGTTCGCGGTAGCCATGGTTGAGATTGTACGCACGGTACAATCGCTTCTCTGGGCCTCTAGCACCGGGCTAGGAACGGCCTCGTGGTGGCTGTAGCTCAGCGGTAGAGCGCTGGCCTGTGGAGCCGGAGGTCGCGGGTTCGAGACCCGTCAGCCACCCCACCTCGTGATTCTTGAACTCGGTCGGCCTCGCGCCTTGAGGCTCGGCGGCGGAGGACCCTTCTCTGCCGCCATCTTCGCGATCGTGTCCCAGGGCGGCCGGTAGGTGGGGGTCAGGACGCCCGCCCTGATGGTGCAGCTCTCGAGGATCGTGGCGAGCAGCCGCTGGCGCTCCTTGGGATCCTCCCGGCTGGCGTATAGCTCCTCGACGCGCTCGGCCAGGCTGAGCAGTGTGACGCCCTGCTCGAGGTAGCCGTCGTCCGCCTTGCGGTGCCTGGCCAGCCGCTCTTCGAGGCGGGCCTGCTCGGCCTGCCACTGCGACGAGCACTCGGCCCAGAACTCGTCGCTAATCTTCCCGTCGACCTTGTCGAGATAGGCGGTCCTCATGCGTCGCTTCACCTTCTCGAGCTGCTCGGTCAGGGCGCGGACGGACTCCTCGTAGAAGGACGTCTCATCGGCGAGGGATGACCGTAGCGCGTTCTTGACCCAGTCGACCACAACCGGCGCGAGGGCCACGCCGTGCACGATCTCCTGGAACATCGGCTCCAGGTCCTGCTTGCGGTGGTAACCCCCTGGGCACGACTTGCGGTTGGTGCACTTGTAATAGACGTACCGCTTCTTCACGCGAAAGGCGCTCAACGCATAGCCGCACTCGCCGCATGTCAGCAGCGTGCCGAATGCGAAGTCGTGAACGCGGTACTTGCCCCGCGGCCGGCCGAACGATGCGAAGCGCTGCTGAACTCGGTCGAACAGCTCCTGACTCACGATCGGCTCGTGCGCGCCCGGGTAGAGCTTCCCCGCCCACCGAATGCGACCCGTGTAGAACGGATTCTTTAGCACGTACTCGACCTTGCTCTTGGCGATCGCGGTAGTGCGGCCTGGAGCCATGAGCCCGTCCTCGACGCAGCGGCCATGGAGGTCTTCGATGCTGAACTCGCCGGTGGCGTACCACTCGAAGATCCGTCGTACGTAGGGTGCTCGCTCTGGATCGACCGCGATGGTCCGCGTCGCCGTGTCGTTCTTGTAGCCGACGGGCGCAAAGTGTGGGAATCCGCCGTTCGCCACCTTCTCGGCCATGCCCTTCTTCGTCTCTTCGGACAGGTTGTCGATGTAGTTCTTCGCCATCAGCACCTTGATGCCGTGGATGAACTTCTGGTGGGACAGGCTGTCCCGGCTGACGACTTCGTTCTCCTTGACCAGGTGGATCTCGAGGTCGAAGTCGTCGATGGTCACGTAGTCCCGGAAGTTGCGGTAGAGCCGGTCGGTCTTCTCGACCAGGATGATCTGGAGCCCAGGTGTCTCGGCGAGGTGGTCGAGCATCTTGCCGAACTGAGTCCGCCCGGCCTGCTTGGCGGTTTCGACGTCCACGAACTCCCGAGCTACCACCAGCTCGTTCTTGGTCGCATAGTCCCTGAGCAGCCTGAGCTGAGCTGGGATGGAGAACCCCTCCCGCTCCTGCTCGGTACTCGAGACCCTGGCGTAGATAACGGCCTGGGTCGCGGCTTCCGGGGTCACAGCCGTCGCGGTCCTGGTGCGCGGCTTTGAGCGGGTGGTCATGGTTTCGGAGATCGTAGCTCTTCAGGCTGCGGCATCGAGATCGGCCGGGCGCCGGTCCCGCGAGGCCTCCTGGCCACGAGCGCGATCTGCGGCGTCCCACTCGATCAGGATCTTGAAGAAGATGGTCATGTTGTCGATGATCTGCCGCCCCTCCTCCCCGCCGATTCTCCGGCCGGCGAGGGGCTCCCAGAAGGCGATGGCCTCGTCGACCTGTGCCTGCCGCAACTCGCTGTGAGGATTGGTGCCGGCCGACGCAGGCTCCCGGGGTGCGTTAGGCATCACGCGTCTCCTTCAGCCCAAGGTCGAGGGACAGGAATTCGATCCGGTCGAGGGAGCGGATTGAACGGCTCGCCAGCTCGCTCAGCCTCTGCGCCTGCTCGAACTGCCCCGATTGCATCGGTCCGCACCAGCGGTAGCCATTGCCGGCGCCGCGATGGCGTCGTCCGCCACGACCCGTCGCGGCAGCGAGCCTGTACATGAGCTCCTCGGCCCAGGCGCAGGCGTTGGCGACCCGCCGGAACTGGTCGACGTCGTGGTCGATGCCGGCCGAATCGGCGCCCACGAAGGGGCAGGCCTCTATGGAATCGACCGGGACGGTGCGCAGCTGCGACTGGGGCATCAGGCCGCGCGACCTCCATCCGGATTCCAAGGCCGCGGCCGCAGGCGACGGACGAGGGCAGCCAGCAGGCCGCCGCGGAGCACCACCAGCCTCGGCCGGCGGCGTCGGGAGGGGGCCGGACGTCGGCCCCCTCCGCTAATCACGCGAAGGCGTGGCTTCACCATCCCGATCCTCCGGCTGGCCGGCGCTCCCACCACCGGGGCTTGCCGATGCAGTCTTCGATGTCGTGATCCGACCGCGGCCGGGCCGGCATCTCGCCAAGGCGAGCCGGCGGCAGGTCATCGGTCGCGGTGACGCCTCGCCACAGTCCGGCGAGCGGTCCTTCGGCGCCGAGCGCTGCGGCGTTCGCCGTCCAGAAGGTGCAGCAGGGGAAGGCGCGAGCGGCCCGACGCTGCTTTAGGATCGCGGTCCGGATCGCTTCCTCGCGCCGGCCGTCGGGCGCGACGAAGAGCACGTTGTTCAGCTCCGCGCGCTCGCGGCCACGGTAGTGGGTGACGTACCCGCTGACCTTCGTCTCGAGCTGCTTGGGGAACTCGGTCGCGCGGTCCCACTCGAGGAGGAACACCA
>DAIRGV010000071.1:0-7668 GCA_036794405.1 Candidatus Dormiibacterota bacterium | reverse complement strand
CGTGGCCGCCGAGGATCTGGATCGCCTCGTCGGCGACCTCGACCGCGATCTGGGTCGCCATCAACTTCGCCTGCGAGATCTCGCGCACCGGGTACTCGCCCTTATCCCAACGTGTGGCGCACTCGTAGACGAAGGCGCGGACCATGTTGACCTTGGTGGCCATGTCGACCAGCTTGTGCTTGATCACCTGGTGCTCGGCGATCGGCTTCCCGAAGGCGCGCCGCTCCTTGGCGTAGTCCATCGCGTACTCGAACGTCCGCTGCGCCCCGGCCACCGCCCCGCAGGAGGCGATCAGCCGCTCCCCCTGAAGCTCCCACATGAGGTGCTTGAAACCCTCGCCCTCCTCACCGATCAGGTTGCCGAGCGGGACCCGGCAATCTTCGAAGAGGAGCTCGGCGGTGTCGGAGGAGTGCATCCCGAGCTTCTCCATGGTCCGGGTGACGGTGAAGCCGGGCGAGCCCCTCTCGACCAAGATCAGGTTGTAACCCTTGTGGCCGCGCTCGCGGTCGCCCTTGGTCACGAGGAGGACCCAGCTGGCCCGGGCGCCATTGGTGATGAATATCTTCCGCCCGTTGATCACCCACTCATTGCCGTCGCGGCGGGCGATGGTCTGGATGTTGGCGAGGTCGGATCCGGCGTCCGGCTCGGTCATCGCGATGGCGGCGATCGCGTCGCCGCTGATGGCCGGCGCCAACCACTTCCGCTTCTGCTCGGGGGTGCCGAACTTGTTGAGCGGCGGGGTCGCCATCTCGGTCTGGACCGCGACCGCCATCCCGAGTCCGCCGGACCCGATCTTGGCCATCTCCTCCTCGAGCACGATCGCGCTGAAGTAGTCACCGCCCTGGCCGCCGTACTCGGGGTCGTAGCGAAGCCCGAGTAGGCCCATGTCGCCGAACTTCTTGAAGATCGAGTCGGGGAACATCGTCTCCTCCCACTCGGCGAGGTGGGGCTGAACCTCTTTCTCGAGGAAGCGGCGGATCTGGAGCCGAAGCTCCTCGTGCGCGTCGGTGAAGTACATCGCCGTGATTCTAGTTTCGACCGCTTGCGTGCCTGCCGGTGGCGACGGCTCCCGAGCCGGCCCGGGGCTTTCGGCTAGAATTCCTCCGGCCGGGGGCCCCGTGAGTTTTCCTGCCCCGGGTGCTGTTTCGTTTCATTCAAAGCTGAAGCTGGGAGCTGGTTTGGGTTCGGTAATCAAGAAGCGACGCAAGAAGATGCGTAAGCACAAGCACAAGAAAATGCTGAAGAAGACGCGATGGGCGCGTCGCGCGCACGCGTAGCCTGACCGCTCAGGCAGCCGCTTCCCAGTCCGTCTCGAACCTGGCTTCGTAGGCAGCCACCGCCGCCGGGTCGGCGGTCGCCACGTCGAGCTCGTGGTTGACGTCGAGCCCGTGGCGGCTCCAGTTCGCCGAGCCGAGCACGAGCAGCCCATCCGCCAGGGCAACTTTGGCGTGGAGCTTGGTCCCGAGAGGCACCCGGTACCAGCGGACCTCGCCTCGGCTCCGCCGCAGGAGGGCGAAGGTCGGACGGTTCACGTCCTGGGCGGGGTCGAGGAGGACCCTGGCTCGTACACCGCGACGGCGCGCCGACTGCAGCAGGAGGATGAGGTCGGGATCGGTCAAGTCGAAGACCTCGGCCTCGATCCGCTCCTTTGCTCCCGTCAGCGCAGCCTCGAGAAGAGCGCGGATCTCGCCCCCGGGCGCGGTCTGGGCGATCGCCCCGTCGGTTGGCGGGAGGGGACGCGGGGCCCCGCCGGCGAGCGACCAGTCCTGCTCGAAGATGGCGGTCAGCCGGTCGAGCTCGGCCGGCCGCCGGAGGAGCAGCGCGTAGTCGTGGTTGCGGTAGCTGGTCGCGCCCCAGTTCATCCCGCCGACCAGGGCTTGGCCATCGGCGACCAGCAGCTTGACGTGGTCGATCTGCTGGGCGTGGTCGTCGACCGGGTAGAAGCGGGTCGGCACCGCGTCCGCCAGTAGCCGCCGCCCGGTCAGCAGCGTCTCGGGGACGGTCGGGTCGAGTACCACCCGCACATCGACCCCGCGAGTGCGAGCGGCGACCAGCTCGCGCGCCAGGTCGCCACGCCCGAACTCGTACATCTCGACCAGGACCCGCGACCGCGCCTGGGCGAGCAGCCCGGTGACGGCGGCAAAGATGCGCCCGTCCTGCCAGAGCCCACCGGCATCTGCCGGCACCGGCGACGAGGCTCCGCAGGTCGTGGAAAGCAGCACCAGCAAGAGGGCCAGGCGAGTCATGGGCCACGCATTGTCGAGGGCCGCCGGATCCGGAAGGAAACCTGCCCGTTAAGGGCTCGGCAGCTCGACGATCCTGGTCCCAGGACCGGCTCGGAGGAGCTCGTCCGCCCGGCCTTCGCGGACACCGATCTCCACCAATCCGAGGCTTCCGGCGTACCAGAACGGCTCGCCCGCGGGTCCTTCCGAGTAGGTCCGCGCGCTCTTCACCACGACCGCGTCGCCGACCCAGAGCCGGCCGACCGGCGGGACGAGGTTGGTCACCAGGTTGCCAAACCGGTCGACCCAGATCACGCTGGGGCCGGCGTCGGGCAACACGACCAGGTCCTCGACCGGCCGCCCCAGCTCTGCCAGCGGCCTGCCACAGGCCAGGTGACCGGCGGCCGGAGCGAAGAGATCGCGGCCCTCGAAGGTCGCGCTCACCGGCGCCGGGCACGGCAGCGCGACCGCCCTCACGTCCCTCCGCCTGGCGGCGACCATGGAGAAGAGGCCGTTGTCCGGGCCCACGAAGAAGGCGAGGCCGACCGCCAGCGCCAGCGCCCGCCGGTCACTGCCGACGCCGGGGTCAACCACCGCGAGGTGCACCGTGCCCGGTGGAAAGCCTTGGCTGCCGGCCCAGAGCACGAAGCCGGCGACGGCGATGTCGAAGGCGGGGATCTCGTGGTTGATGTCGACGAAACGCGCCTCCGGACAGACCTTGAGCACCGCCGCCTTCATCGCAGCGACGTACGGGGACCCGGTCCCGAAGTCTGTGGTCAGGGTGACCAGAGGACCTACCAGTAGCGCGTCTCCTTCAAGGGGTCGGCCTCGTCGTGGTAGCCGCGCTGCTCCCAGAAGCCGAGGCGGTTCTTGGTCATGAACTCCAGTCCCCGCAGCCACTTGGCGGACTTCCAGAGGTACTTCTTGGGCACCAGCAGCCGCAGCGGCCAGCCGTGCTCGACGCTCAGGTCCTCGCCGTTCCAGCCGGTGCAGAGGAGGACGTCGTCGTCGGCCAGCACCTCGAGCGGCACGCTGGTCGTGTAGCCGTATTCGCAGTGGGCCATGACGTAATGCGCCTCGGGCGTCGGCTTGACCAGCTCGAGCAGGGCCTGGATCGGGACGCCGGTCCAGCTGTCCCCGAGCCGGCTCCAAGCGGTGACGCAGTGGATGTCGGCGGTGATCTCCCTGGTCGGCAGCTGCTTGAACTGCTCGTGGTCGAGCGTCACCGGGTTGGCGACCTCGCCGAAGATCTTGAGGTTCCAGGTGGCGAGGTCGGTCTTGGGCACCGGCCCGAAGTGGAGGAGCGGCCACTTGTCGGGGGCGGTGAGGGTCTGGCCGGGCGGGATTCGCTTCGGGTCGACTCCCTCGGGGATCCGATTCCGGCTGAAGAGTCCCATCCGGCGGAGTATACGAAGCGGCAGCTGCGGCGCAGTCGTCAGGAAGCGGCGGTGAAGGACCAGTGCTTCTCGAAGGCCTGGCCGTCGATGATGCCGCGGAGAAGGATCGTGTAGTTGCCACCCGCGAGCAGCGGCTCGCGCGGCAGCAGCGCCCATTGGTTGGCCGCGAGAACGCCGTCGGAGGGGTCGACCACGTAGCCGTTGAGATCCTTCCCGTCGGGGCCGATGAGCTCGGCGGCGGTGACCTTCAAGATCGAGGCGGAACCGACCTGGATCGTGATCGGGTAGCCGCTCGGGTAGCGGGCGTTGGGCGCGGGGTCCGGGATCTCGGAACCGAGGAAGGCGGCCGGCACGCCGACCTGGCCGTCGACCGGGTAGACGACCGGCGGGTGGTTGGAGGCAGTGTCCTGCCCGAGGTCGAAGACCTGGATCGAGAGCGCCCCGACCTGCGCTTCGCCGTAGCCGGCGGTCGACGTCTCGGGGTCGCTGAGCGGGTAGCGGTGGAACACCGCGTCGACCCAGTGGTCGACCGCGGCGTTGGGCAGGTAGACGTGGGAGATGACTTCGGCCGAGCGCTGCCCGGTGTAGCCGAAGTGCTGGGCGCGGGCGAGCGAATCCTTGCCGAAGGCGCCCGGCAGGGTGGGGTCCTCGTCGTGGATCTTCACGTCGGCGAGGGCGGCCTGGCCAAAGTTGAAGAACCAGAAGTAGGCGTGGGCGAGCGCGGCCTGGGCCAGCGGCGCCGACTCGCTGAGCGGCGGCAGGCCCAGCGGCAGCCGGTAGGCATTGGCGCGTTGAAGCGCCTGCGTGCGCGCTTCGGCGAGCGCCGGGCGAGCCGTATCGAACTGGGCCAGGTCCGCCGCCGGGTCGGTCTTGAGCACCAGCAGGTCGAGGTGATAGAGGTAGTTGTAGACCCCCGCCGAAGCTGGGTTGGCGCGCAGCGCGCCGAGCAGCAGGTCGTGAGCGCCGTTGAAGTCGCGCTTCGACGACACCTCGAGCTCGGCCTCCCCGAGGCTCGCCGCGGGCGCGTTCGGACGGATTTCGAGCGCGCGGGTGTAGAACGCTTCGGCCGTCGCCAGGTCCTGGCTCAGAAAGGCGCTGTCGGCCGCCGCGACGATCACCCCATAGTCGCCCGGGTGCTGCCGGCGAAGGCCCTGGAGAAGGGAGCGTGCGCTCGCCGTCCTCTTCAGTAGGTACTGGTAGCGCGCCAGCTCCAGCACGCGCTCGGGGAAATCCGGTTCTGCCCTGACCGCCAGCTCCAGGTGGTTCAGCTCTTCGAGCGGGTCTCCCTTGCCCCGGTAGTAGTTCGACCACTCCCGCTCGACCTCGGCGGTCGTATAGGGGTCGCGGGCGGCGTTGGCCCCGGCCCTGATCTCGGCGCGGGCGGCGGCGAAGTAACCCGCGTCCGCCAGGGCCTCGGAGTAGTAGATGTGCGCGAGGGGATCGACCGGCGAGGCCGTCACCGCCTGCCTCCCCGCGGCGAGCGCCCCGGCCAGGTCCTCCGACCAGTCGAGGGCCCGGGTCAAGCGGGCGAGGGTGGCCGAGTCAGCCCGCGTCCGGGTCGCCGCGCGGGCCTGGCCGACCGCCTCTCCAAAGCGATTCTCGTAGTCGAGCAGCACCGCGTAGTGGGCCTGGGCGGCGCTGTCGCCACCATCCACGAGCTTTCGGTAGTCGGCCTCGGCGGCGTCGTAGTGGCCCGCGAAAAGCTTCGCGTCGGCAGCCGCGAGCGGGCTTGACGGCCCCGCGGTGCCGGGGCCGCCGGCGGGCTGGCAGGCGGTGCCGAGGAAGGCGGCGGAGGCCAGGAGGGCGAGCGCTCGCTTCATCTCGAAGAGGCGAAGCCTACCGCGCCGGACGCCAGGGACGGCCCGAGGAGGCTGGCTATACTGGCGGGCGGGGCGATAGCTCAGCTGGGAGAGCGCCTCCCTCGCACGGAGGAGGTCGTGGGTTCGAATCCCATTCGCTCCACCTTTTTTCCCCCAATACGAACCCGTCTCCGCCCGGCCGTCCTGGGCCGAAGCTCGGGCCCGATCCACGAAAGCCATGTGGGACCCGGCACCAGCCAATCGGTAGGGCCCCGCCCGGCGGCCAGGCCCTATTCTTCTACATCTGATGCTGGCGCCCTGGGCTGTCGAAGCAGCCCGGCTCGACCTTGTGCGGCTCGGCCACGCCGGACTCGACTCGCGGAACCTGCGCAAGCAGACGCTCGTGCGTCTGCGGCGGCTGATCCCCTTCGATGCCGCCTTCTTCGCAATGTGCGACCCGGCCACCCTGCTCTTCACGGACGGCCTGCGACAAGACATGCCACCGGAGTCCACGCCACGCTTCGTTGAGGACGAATTCCTTCGCGACGATTTCAACAAGTGGATCGACCTCGCCCGGTCGCCTCTGAACGCGGGCGCCCTGGAGCTCGCGTCGGGAGGGGACCTCAGCGAAAGCTACCGATATCGCGAAATACTCGAGCCGCTCGGCTTCGGGGACGAGCTGCGGGGCGTCATGGCCGCCGGCGGGGCGTGCTGGGGCCTGCTCTGCCTCCACCGCGAGGCGGGCGCCCGCAGCTTCGCGCCGGCCGACGTGGCAGCGCTGAATGCACTGACGCAGGCGATCGCGGCCGGGCTGCGTGTTTCGTTGCTCAGCGAGGCCGCGGCCGCTGAACAGGCCGACGTCGGCGTCGTCCTGCTCAACCCCGACCTCTCCCTCGCCGGCGTCTCGGCCGGTGCCGAGCCCTGGCTGGCCGAGCTGGCCGGCGAGGCGCGACCGGGAGCCGAGCTGCCCTCGGCCGTCCTGGCGGTGGCCGGACGGCTGCTGGGCCTGGAGGCCGACGCCGCCGGCCCGCCGGCGCGGGCCCGGATGCGGGCTCCGAGCGGGCGCTGGCTGACGGTCTCGGCCTCGCGGCTGATGCAGGGGGGCTGCCCTGGTCCGATCGCGGTGACCGTGGCGGCGACGCCAGCCCTCGAGCTGGCCGAGGTGATCATGCGGGCCTACGCGCTGACCGAGCGCGAGAGGGAGCTGGCCTCCCACGTTCTACGCGGGCGGTCGACCAAGCAGCTGGCCGCCGAGCTCGGGATCAGCGAGTTGACCGTGCAGCAACACGTCAAGTCGATCTACGCCAAGACCGGCTGCTCCAGCCGCGGTGAGCTGGCCGCTCAACTGCTCGGCTCTCAGTACATACCGCGGGCGCGCCGGGGCACTCCGCTCGCGCCATCCGGCTGGTTCTCCGAGTAGCCCGCGGCCCTACTCGCCCATCAGCTTCACGCCGTAGCGGGCCTTGAGCTCGGGCACCCAGTCGAGCACGAACTCGGTGTCGTGCCGCCGCCCCACCTCGACCAGCTTTGCCCGGTCGCCCGCCGCCATCGCGTCCGCCATCTCTTCGAAGAAGCGCTCGAAGTCGCCGGGAGCCGAGATCTCCATCACCCGAGCCGGGGCATCAGTGGGATTCCAGTGGGTGTGAGGGATGCCATGCGGCTTCACGACGTAGGATCCAACCTCGGCGTCGAAGACGGTGTCGCCGACGCGTATCCCCAGCTGGCCCTCAAGGACGTAGGTAACCTGGTCAACGCGGGCGTGGACGTGGGGCGGGATGAGAATGCGGGGCTGGTAGGGGTGCTCGACGATGGAGAACGCGCCTCCAGCTTCGGCGGACATCACCTTGAAGATCACACCGGGAAGGGCGCGGCCCTCCGGGAGCCGGACGATTCGGGGTCGCGGTTGCGTTTCCATGTGGGCACACTCTGCATTTCGTTCGCGCCTCCGTCGATACCAGAAAGCTGGCATCTGTCGTCCCTGACCGGCCGTTGGGAAAGACCCGATGCTCTCCCGCCAGCCGGTCCGATCTTATAGTCTCGCTATCATGTTCGGGGTGGCAGAGTCGAGCGACGCAATGTCGGCGGGAGGATCTCTCCCGGCGGGGCTGACGGCTCTCGACCGCGACGGCCGGCCGGTCGAGCTGGCGTCCTACGCAGCCGCGCGGCCGGTGCTGATCGCCTTCCTCCGCCATTTCGGTTGAACTGGTTCTCCACAACTTTCAGGTAGCCGCCAGTCCACTCGGCGAGCCA
>DAIRGV010000070.1:0-7784 GCA_036794405.1 Candidatus Dormiibacterota bacterium | reverse complement strand
CTCGAGATCGCCCGCCAGAGCGTGCCGAGCGGCTACGGCAACTCCTACTTCTGGGTCAAGCCGGACCGGATCGTCCCCCTCGAGCGGGTGCGCGAGGTGACCGAGCGCCTGGACTTTCGTGGGTCCGTCGTGACGCCCCTCGACGAGGATGACGCGCGCCTTGCCGCCCGGTGGGCGCGGGACGCCGGCATCGCGGTCGTCGGTATCTGCTTCCTGCACTCCTACGCCGACGGCGGGCACGAGCGCCGGGTGCGGGAGATCCTGCTCGAGGAGCACCCGTCCTGCGTTGTCTCGATCTCGAGCGAGGTGTGGCCTGAGTACCGGGAGTACGAGCGCACGGTGACGACGCTGGTCGATGCCTTCGTCAAGCCGCTCGTGAGCGGCTATGTGGAGCGCGCGGCGGCACGGCTGCGGGAGCAGGCGCCGGGCGCGCCGCTGCTGATAATGAAGTCAAACGGCGGTGTGCTGCCGGCCGCCGCCGTGCTCCGGCGCCCCATCGCCACCGCGCTGAGCGGCCCGGCCGCGGGAGCGCTGGGCGCCTCCTGGCTCGCTCGCCAGGCCGGCTTCGAACGGGTTATCACGATCGACACCGGCGGGACCTCGACCGACGTCTGCCTGGTCGAGGGCGCCGAGCCGAGGCTGACCAAAGAGGGCCGGATCGGCCAGTTCCCGGTCCGCCTGCCCATGATCGACATCGTCTCGGTCGGGACCGGGGGCGGCTCGATCGCCTGGGCCGGCCCCGATGGCGGCCTCCGAGTCGGGCCGCGCTCAGCCGGCGCCGCACCGGGCCCGATCGCCTACGGCCGAGGTGGCGAGCAGCCGACGGTGACCGACGCCGCCCTGGTCCTCGGCCTCTTGCCGGAGGAGCTCGCCGGCGGCAGCATCCGGCTCCGCCGCGACCTCGCCGAGGTGGGCCTCGATCCTCTTGCCGCCCAGCTCGGCCTGAGCCGTCATCGGTTGGCGAAGGGCATCCTCGAGCTGAGCGCCCACAACCAGGCCAACGCGGTGACCCAGCTGACCGTCAGGCGCGGCGTCGACCCGAGCGGCGACGCGCTGGTCGCTTTTGGCGGCGCCGGCCCGCTGCAGGCGGCGCGGATCGCCGAGATCCTCGGCCTCACGACAGTGGTGATACCACCGAGCCCGGGCAACGTCTCCGCCTTCGGGCTGCTGGCGGTGGACCTGAAGGACGACTACATCACGACGCTCGTGCAGCGCGATGACTACGTCGACCTGGCCGCCATCGACGCCCTCTACCGGAAGCTGGACGCGGCCGCCGGCGACTCGCTGGCCGAGCAGGGGGTGGCGCCCGAACGGATCGCCCTCGTCCGGTCGGTCGAGGCTCGCTACCTGGGCGAGGCCCACGAGCTGTCCCTTCCGGTCGCGGGCGCCTTCGACCCGGCCGCGGCGGCGGCCGCCTTCCACGACGCCCACGAGCGCTCCTACGGCTATGCCTACCGCTCCGGCGAAACGATCGAGTTCGTCAACTGGAAGGTGACCGGCGTCGGGCTGATCGACCGACCCAGCCTCGAGCTGGTGGCAGCGGCCGGCTCCGAATCGGCCAGTTCGACTGGAACCCGCGGCGGCTACGCGCTTTACCGAAGGGAGGCTCTCCCTGCCGGCTTCCGAGCCGCCGGTCCGGCCATCGTCGAGGAATATGGTTCCACGACCGCGGTCGACAGCGGCTTCGGCTTCGAGGTCGACGGCTTCGGCAACCTGGTGCTGCGCCGGTGATCACCAGCGTCGACCCGATCCTCCTCCAGGTCGTCGAGGGCACCCTGGCCTCGATCGAGGCCGAGGTCGAGGCGGCGATCGAGCGGACCGCGCGCTCGCCGATGATCCGCGACCAGCACGACTACCGGGCCGGCATCCACGATGCCCGCTGCCGGAAGCTGACCGGCCGGTCGTACAGCGCCATGGTGCAGCCGGTGGTGCGCGACTTCCCGCTCGAAACCATGCGGGAGGGCGACGTCTTCTACCACAACGACGTCTACCTCTCGGAGGGTTCGGTCGGCCACCTGCCCGACCTGACGACGACGGTGCCAGTCTTCCACCGGGGCCGGGTGGTGGCCTTCGTACAGGCCTTCGGGCACCACGACGACATCGGCGGCATGGTGCCCGGCTCGATGCCGGCCCACGCGACCAGCGCCTACCAGGAAGGCCTCATGATCCCACCCGTCCGGCTCTTCCGCCAGGGGATCCGGAACGACGACCTCTACCGGGTCATCGTGCGAAACTCGCGCACGCCAGAGTCGTTCGCTGGTGACCTCGACAGCGAGGTCGCCGCCTGCCGGATGGGCGCGCGCCGGCTGGCCGGCCTGTTCGACAAGCACGGTGCGGAGACCCTCGAGGCGTGCTTCCAGGCGGTCATCGATCGCTGCGCCGAGAGCTTCCGGCGGGAGGTCCTGGTCAAGATCCCGGACGGGACCTACGAATTCGAGGACTACATCGAGCACGATGGGGTGGGCGAGCCGCGGCTCCACGTCCTCCGGATGGCGATGACCAAGTCCACCGGCAAGATCGTCTGCGACCTGACCGGGACCGGGCCCCAGGCGCTGGGCCCGATCAACCATGCCGGCGACTACGCCGACGGCCTCTTCCTCCGGAAGTGGATCGCCTGCATCCTGCGCAACCTGGCCGACACGCCCGAGCGTGCCGCCGAGCTCGACCTCAACGAGGGCGTCTGCGAGGTCCTCGAGATCGTCTTCCCGCCCAAAGGGTCGCTGGTGACGCCCGTCTTCCCGGCGCCGACCAACGCCCGCTCTTTCCTGATCCTCCGCCTGCTCGGGGTATTCGCCGGCTGCCTCGCCCAGGCCGTCGGCGGCCGGATGCCCGCCGACCAGGAGACGATCCGCTACTGGGGCGTGCACGGCGTTGACGGCGACGGCCGTTGGTACCTGCTGCGGGAGGTACTCGGGGGCGGGTCCGGCGGCCGCTGGTACGCCGACGGCTCCGACGCGATTCATATCGTGCCCGACTCCAAGAACCTCCCCGCCGAATTCACCGAGACCCGCTTCCCGGTCCGGATCGAGAAGCTCGCGCTGGCGACCGACTCGGGGGGCCCGGGCAAGCGGCGGGGTGGGCTGGGTTACGACAAGCACATCCGGCTGCTCCGCGACGCCTTCTTCGTGTCCACCGCCGATCGATCCATCCTCGGCCCCTACGGCCTGGCCGGCGGCATGGCGGCGCTGCCCTACCAGGCAACCATCGACGGCGGCAAACCCCTGCCCGGGATGAACGACGACGTTCCCCTGCGCTCCGGGTCGCTCCTGCGGCTGCGGACGACCGGTGGGGGAGGTTGGGGCGATCCCTTCGAGCGCGAGCCGGAGCTCGTCCTCCGTGACGTTCTCCAGGGGCGGGTCTCAGAAGAGGCGGCGGAACGGGACTACGGCGTCTTGGTCCGGGACGGCTCGATCGCCGAACTGCGCCGCGACGGCCCGCGTGAGCCCCGTCCCTTTGTCGATCGCGGCCCGGGCTACGAGCGCTTGAAGGACCGGTCGTGACTCCGCAGCGCTGTCCCGACTCCGGTTGCGCCAGGATGGGCGGGAGCGGCTCGAGGCTCACCAGCTTTCGGGTCCGGCAGCGTCAGACGAGGAACTGACATGATCGCCCGCTTCTTTTTCGGCGCGCTCCTCTTTCTGATCGTCGGCTACTCGGCCTGGTGGATCGCCTGGTACGCGGGCGTGCAATCAAACCACGGTTCGACGCTTCCCGAACCGCCCTACGCGAACGTGATCACAGCCCAGCAGGGGAGCTAGGAAAGGCCTCAGTCCGGATCCTCTGCTCATGGAAATGAGCTACCTCATCTCGACCGCGATCACTCCGAACAAGATCCTGGCAGGCATCGTGCTGCTGGTCGTCATCGCCGCCGCCGTGTTCTGGTACAGGCGCCGCCAGCGGGCCTAGGGGTCGGGCGGGCGGGCGGCGTTCGTCAGGCGGTAAAGCTTGTCCGGGTAGAGCGGCATCTCGTCGATCCGCACCCCGATCGCATCCTCGATCGCTCCGGCCAGCATCGCCGCCACCGGGATCGTGCCCGCCTCCCCGGCACCCTTCAGCCCAAGGGGGTTGAGCGGTGACGGCGTCTCGATGTGGAGCATCTCGACGTCCGGGATCTCGGTCGCGTAGGGCATCAGGAACTCCATGAAGCTGGCGTTGCGAAGCTGCCCCTCGGGGTCGTAGAGGAGCCGCTCGTAGAAGGAGCCGGCGATGCCCTGGGCGACCCCGCCCTGGATCTGGCCCTCGAGGACCATCGGGTTGATGACGCGCCCGCAGTCGTGCACCACGACGTATTTCAAGAACTCCAGCGAGAAGGTTCGCGGGTCCACCCGGATGTAGGCGGCGTGGCAGCCGGCCGCCCAGGTCGAACCCGTCACGGGACTGAAATAGCCGGTCGCCTCGAGCCCGGGCGCGTCGCCCACGGCCAGGGGCGGCCCGGACCGCGCGCGGGCCTGGAACTGGGTCGCGATCTCGGCCCCCCCGCCGAAGGCGTAGCGGAGCGGGTTGCTGAGGATCGCCACCGCGGCCAGGGGCAGGGCGCGGCCGGGGCTGCCCTTGACACGCACCAGGCCACCCGCCAGCTCGAGATCGGCCGGGTCCACCTCCAGCTGATCGGCGGCGATCCGCCTCGCCTTCTCGGCGACCGCGCGTGCCGCGTTGGCCATCGCGTTGCCGCTCATGACCGCGCCTCGGGACGCGAAGGTGCCGACGCCCCAGGGGAAGCGGCGCGTGTCCCCGGTGGTGACGGTGACGTCCTCGACGCCCACCCCGAGCTCGTCGGCGACGACCTGGGCGAACACGGTTGCGTGGCCCTGGCCCTGGCTCGGGATGCCGGTGGAGGCGACGACCTTGCCGCTGACAAGGACCTGGACGTGGGCACCCTCGTAGGGCCCGACGCCTGTGCCCTCGACGTACATCGCCAGACCCATCCCGACGCCCTCGCCGGCCGGCTTCGGTCCCAGCGCCTCGAGCGCGAGGCGGAGCAGCTCGGGGTAGTCGCCGCTGTCGTAGACGGTCGTTCCGCCGTCCTGCCACATGGTCCCGACCGAGTAGGGGAACTGGTCCGGTTGGATGAGGTTGCGCCGCCGCACCTCGGCCCGCTCGAGCCCCAGCTCGGCCGCGATCGCGTCCATGACGCGCTCGATGACGAAGCAGCCGTGGGGGCGGCCCGCGCCGCGGTAGGGCGAGGTGGGGGTGCAGTTGGTGTAGAGGTCGCGGAACCGGACCCGGTAGTTGGGCACCCGGTAGGGTCCGGGCAGCTGGGCCGCGGTGATGATCGGGAGGATCAGCCCGTAGGGCGTGTAGGCGCCGCCGTCGTGGAGGAAGTCGACGTCCAGGGCCAGCAGCTTTCCCAAATCGTCGTAGCCGTAGCGGACATCGTGGACCTGGGCCCGCTCGTGGCTGACCGCCGTGAAGTGCTCCCTCCGGTCCTCCGTCCACTTGACCGGCCGCCCGAGCTGCATGGCGGCGTAGGGGACCAGGAGCTCGTCGGGGTTGAAGAGCATGATCTTGGGCCCGAAACCACCACCGACGTCCGGCGCGATGACGTCGACCGAGGTCTCGGGAAGGCCGAAGAACACCGCGAGGCCGCCGCGGATCGAAGTCGGCGACTGGGTCGAGTCGAAGACTGTGAGCCGCTCCTCGGCCGAGTCCCAGCGCGCCCAGACCGCCCGCGCCTCGAGCGGCTGGGCCGCGCTGCGCTCGATCCGCAGCCGCCGCTCGCGGACGTGCGGCGCCGCCCGCAACGCACCCTCGGGATCGCCCACGACCTGGCTGACGTCGGCCGCGACATTGCCCGGCACGTCCTCGTGGACCAGGTTCTCGGCCCGGGCGCTCACCTCCGGCGTGACGACGGCCGGAAGAGGCTCGTAGTCGACCTCGACCAGGTCGGCGGCGTCCTCCGCCAGGTAGCGCGACTCGGCGACGACGAAGGCGACCGCCTCGCCCGCGTAGCGGACGATCGAGCTTGCCAGGCATTTCTGGGTCCGGGGATGGGTCAGCTGCGGATGAGGGATCAGGAGCGGCAGATCGCGGTCGCCGAAAGGGACGTCGGCGGCGGTGTAGACGGCGGCGACGCCGGGCAGCGCGCGCGCCGCACTGACGTCGATCGACCGGATCCGGGCGTGCGCGTGCGGCGAGCGGACGAAGGCACACTCGAGGGCGCCCTCCCCGATGTCGTCGGTGAAGCGGCCGCGGCCGCGCAGGAGCCGGTCGTCCTCCTTCCGCTGGACGGGCTCGCCAAAGAACCGCGTGCTCATTCCCGGCTGAGCTCGACCGCTCGGCGGACGCTGCGGCGGATGTTCGCGTAGCCCGTGCAGCGGCAGAGGTTGCCGGAGATCGCCTCGTCGATCTCGGCGTCGGAGGGGTCGGGGTGGTCGCGGACGAAGGCGGCCGTGACCATCAGGAAGCCAGGCGTGCAGAAGCCGCACTGGAGCCCGTGGCACTCGTGGAACGCCCGCTGGACCGGGTGCAGCGGGGCGGCGTCGGCGGCCAGGCCCTCGACCGTCGTCACCTCGTGGTCGCGGGCCTGGACGGCGAGCATCAGGCAGGATCGGACCGGCCTGCCGTCGAGCAGCACCGTGCAGCAGCCACAGACGCCGTGCTCGCAGCCGACGTGGGTGCCGGTGAGGCCGAGCTGGTGGCGCAGGTGGTCGGAGAGCAGCAGCCGCGAATCGGTCGCGTCGGGCAGCTCGGCGCCGTTGACCCTCAAGCGCTCATCACCCGCGCGACCATCTCGCGGACCAGGTGGAGGCGGAACTCGGGGCTGCACTCGGCGTCGGCGCTCGGCTGCAGCCCCCGGGTGGGGTCCGTGGGGTCCGCGAGAAGCGGCCGGGTCGCGACCCCGAAGAGGGCGAGGCGGCCGCCCGCCCGGACCGCCCCGGCCATCGCGAAGTCGCCGTGGCGGCGGGCCTCCTCGGCGATCGCGAAGGGGCCGGGCGAGGCCGGGAACCACGCCTCGGTGAGCAGCTCGTCCGGCTCCAGGGCGGAATCCATCGGCCCGACGAAGAGGTCGACGGCGGCTATCTCGCGTTCACCGCGGGCGGAGCGCGCGACGACGCGGCCGTCCAGCGCCAGCAGCGTCGCGCAGAGCTCGGAGGCGGGGTCGGCGTGGGCGAGGCTGCCGCAGACGGTCCCGCGGTTGCGGATCACCGGGTGGGCGACGAGCTTGAGGGCGAGGGGGAGGAGAGGGCAGAGGGTGGCTGCCAGGGGATGGTTCTCGGCGTCCGCCTGGCGCACCACCGCCCCCACGGCGAGGCCGCCGTCGCGCTCATACACCCTCGTCAGCTCGGCGAGGCGGTTGATGTCGACGAGGTGGGCGGGCCGGGCCAGGCGGAAGTTGAGCAGGGGGATCAGGGACTGGCCACCGGCGAGGATCTTGGCGTCCTCGAGCTCCGCGAGGAGCGAGACCGCCTCGGCAACCGAGGCCGGCGCGTGGTACTCGAAGGTCGCCGGCTTCAACGGCTCAGCCCAGGAAGGCGACGGCCCGGCAGAACGCGGCCTCGCCGCCCTGGAACCGCCAGGGAAAGCAGCCGAACTGGATCTTCCGGTCAAGCACCTTGTCGATCTCCCCGCCGAGGTTCTCGATGTGGACCACGTCGTGCGGGAAGAGGAGGGTGTGCATGATCTGGTAGTCCCGCTTCGGGAAGATCTCGTCGAGGCTGCGCCCGAGCTTGGCCTCCGCCTCCTCCGCCTCGTCGGCGCGGATTCGCCGGATGACCGTGTTCATCGGGTGGTCGGCGCTGCCGGCGTCGACTGCGATCCAGCGCACCCCACGCTTGAGCACCCATTCG
>DAIRGV010000017.1:16169-37084 GCA_036794405.1 Candidatus Dormiibacterota bacterium | reverse complement strand
TCCAGAACTGGACCTGGCAGGCGATCGCCCCGATCAGCCACCTCCACCAGGGCAATCCACCGTCGGTGATCGCCGGCGCCTACTGCCTCCTCGACGCGGCGGTGATGAGGCTAAGCGTGGTAGTCGGAGGGCACGCCCGGCGGCAGGAAGGGAGCCGGGTCGATCGGGTTGTTGGCCTGCCGGAGCTCGAAGTGGAGGTGGGCACCGGTCGAGTTGCCGGTCGATCCCTCGCTGCCGACGACCTGGCCCTGGGTGATGGTGGCCCCTACCTTCACCGCGACCCGCAGGAGGTGCCCATAGAGCGTGGTCAGCCCGCCGGTGTGGGCGATCACGACGTAGTTGCCGTAGCCGACGAGGACGCCGTTCACGTAGGACCCGCCGGCCAGTAGGACGACCCCGTCGTCGGCCGCCAGCACGGGGGTTCCCTCCGGCGATGACATGTCGATGCCGGTGTGGAAGTGCGCGAAGCCGCCGTAGGGCGGCTCGAACCAGAACGAGGAGGGCCCGAAGGGCTGCGTCTGCGTTGCCGTGGGCAGCGGCCAGATGAACCGGTACTTGGTCGAATGACCGACGCTGGCGACGGAGGTGAGGCCGATCGGATGGAGGGTGTCCACCTGGGCCCAGACGGCCGACTCGGCGGCCGAGATGATGTCCGCCTCCTGCTGCTGGAGGATGTCGGCGATCTGCTGGGCGAGGGAGGCCGACTGGCCGTCGACCCGGGAGAGCTCGTATCGGGTCGCCCCGATCTGGGCGGCGAGGTCGGCCTGGGACTTCTGCTGCTTGGCCTGGAGGTCGGTCAGCTTGGCCAGGTCGGCAGTCTTCTGGTCGCGGAGCTTGACCTGGGCGTCGCGGTCGGCCTGCTGCTGCTTGAGGTCGAGGTCGAGCTTGGCGAGGTCGAGCTTGAGCCGCTCCTTCAGGCTCTGCGCTCGGCCGCCGGCGGAGCGGAGGTCGTTGACCCGGGTGATCATGTCGCCGAGGCTCTGCGACTCCACCATGAGGAGGAGGACCGAGCTGGGCTGGGCGTAGATCGCCCGGGCGATCGACTTGATCTGCGCCTTCTCGTCGTTGATCCGGGCGTCGGTGTCCGTGATCTCGGTGTCGAGCGCCGCGATGTTCTCCTGCAGCTTGGCGATCTTTCCGTCGCTGGTGGCGATGTCGCCCCGGACCATGTCCTGCTGGGCGGCGTTGTCGCGCAGCGCCTGGGCCACCCGGTCCTCGGTCTGGAGAGCTGTGGCCAGCTGGGAGCCGAGCTGGGCCCGGACCGACTCGATGACCTGCGCCCGGGCCTGGGCGGCCGCCAGGTCGCCCGCCGTGGCAGCCGAGGCGGGGGTGGCTGCGGGCAGCAGGACCAGGGCCAGCAATGCCGCCACCAGCACCCGGAGTCTCACGATTCGAGGTGCCTGCGAACGCTGCCGAGCGAGGAGATCGAGCCCAGCACCGGCCCGATCACGAGCAACAGCAGCCCGATCACGATCCCGGCCTGGATGGTCAGCCCGGGGGCGATCTGGGCGAAGCTGGAGGCGCCCGCCTGGACGGCGAAGAGGCAGACGACGAGGGCGAGGATGCCGGCCAGCCCGCCCGCCACGGCGCCGGTGAGGGCGCCCTCGATCACGAAGGGGCCGCGGATCATCCAGGTCGGGGCCCCGACCAGCTGCATGATGCTGATCTCATCGCCGCGAGCGAGGATCGCCGCCCGGATGCTGTTGGCGGTGACCGTGACCGCGATGAAGGCGAGCAGGAGGATGAAGGCGATGCCGATCGCCGCGACCCAGAAGAGGACCTGCTGGAAGCGCTTGTAGGCATTGGGGTCGTAGGAGCTCGGCACCCCGGCGTCGACCGCCGCGTCGCGCCGGACGGTCGCGTCCACGCGCCCGACCCGGTCGATCGACTTGGTCCGGACATCGAGGCTGGCCGGGAAGGGGTTGCTGTCCGCGGCGGTGGCGAGCTCGGGCAGGCCGGGCCGGTGTTGGGCCCGGGCGAGGGCCTGGTCCTTGCTGATGTAGGTGACGCTCTGGACGTCGGGATTGACGCCGAGCTCGGTCTCGAGGGCGTTGATGTCCTGGCTGCTGGCGTCGTCGCGGAGGTAGACGTGGAGGATGGACGCGTCGCGCGCCTCGGTCGAGGCGATGTTCTGCCCGACGAGGCCGCCGAGGACGCCCAGCCCCAGGAGCAGGAGGAGCAGCGTCATCGAGCCCAGCGCCGGGGCCGTCGAGCCCAGGTTACGGACCCAGTTTCGGAAGGCGCTCCCAAAAAGGTAGCGGCCGGTGTTCCGAACCACCACCTTGACCGTCCGCCAGCGCGGAGGCCGGGGGCCTACGAGGATGCCAGCCATAGCACCTTGGCCGAGTGGCCGGCGGGCTGGTCGTCGACGACCCTTCCCGCGACGAGGGTCAGGACCCTCCGCTGCAGCCGGTTGACGATCTCCATGTTGTGGGTTGCGACAAGCACTGTGGTCCCGAACCGGGCGATGTCCTCGAGCAGGGTCGTGATCTGCCAGGCCGTCTCCTGGTCGAGGTTGCCGGTCGGCTCGTCCGCGATCAGCAACGGCGGCTGGCTGACGACCGCGCGCGCGATCGCGACGCGCTGCTGCTGCCCGCCCGAGAGCTGGAACGGGTAGTGGTCGGCCCGGTCATGGAGGCCGACGGCGTCGAGCGCATCGAGGGCGCGATCGTGGGCCTCATCGTCCGAGATCCGCAGGTCCGTAACCTGCAGCGCGAAGGCGACGTTCTCCATCGCGGTGAGCCGAGGCAGGAGCTTGAAGTCCTGGAAGACGACGCCGACCTTCCGGCGCAACTCGGCCAGCCGTTTCACGGGCAGGTTGTGGGCCGGTAGTCCGTCCACCCAGACCTCGCCTCGCGACGGCCTGATTTCCCGGTTCATCAATCGCAGGAGGGTCGTCTTTCCCGCGCCGCTGGGCCCGACGAGGAACGTCAGCTCCCCCGGCATCAGCCGGAAGAAGCAATCGTCCAACGCCACCACCTGCCCGTAGACGCGGTCGACACCCACCAATTCCACAAGGGGAGTCAACTCAATGGAACTTAACGTGCGAGGCCCCCGTTCCTGTTGTCCTATCGGTTAAGAAGAGTAAAAGACGGTTAAGTTACTGCTCGCGCAGCTCGACGCGGCGGATCTTGCCTGAAATCGTCTTCGGCAGCTCGCGCACGAACTCCACCTCTCGAGGGTACTTGTACGGCGCCGTCACCTTCTTGACGTGGTCCTGCAGCTCGACGGCCAGCTCCGGCGATCCCTGCCGTCCCGGGGCGAGGATCACGTAGGCCTTGACGATGGTGCCCCGCATCGGGTCGCCCTTGCCGACGACCGCCGCCTCAGCCACCGCCGGGTGCTCGATGAGGGCGCTCTCGACCTCGAAGGGGCCGATCCGGTAGCCGGCGCTGATGATCACGTCGTCGGCTCGCCCGACGAACCAGAAATAGCCGTCGCCGTCGACGTAGGCGCGGTCACCGGTCACGTACCAGTCGCCCCGCATGCAGTTGCGAGTCGCCTCGGGGTTGCGCCAGTACTCCTGGAAGAGGCCGACGGGACGCTGCGGCTTGACCCGCACCGCGATGTCACCCTCGCTGTCGTAGGGCAGCGGGTTGCCGTCGTCGTCGATCACCGCCACCTCGACCGTCGGAGAGGGCTTGCCCATCGACCCGGGGCGCACCTCGAGGGGCGGGAAGTTGCAGCAGAGGAGGATCGTCTCGGTCTGGCCGTACCCGTCGCGGATCAGCTGCCCGGTCCCCTTCTGCCAGGTTGAGATCACCTCCGGGTTGAGCGGCTCACCGGCGCCGACGCAATGGCGGAGGCTCGTCCGGTACCGCGTCAGGTCCTCCAGCACCAACATCCGGTAGGCGGTCGGTGGCGCGCAGAAGGTCGTGATCGGGTAGTCCTCCAGCAGCTGCATCGTCTCCGGGGCGTTGAACTTGCCCCGCGCGTCCTGGACGAAGAGCGCCGCGCCCATGTTCCAGGGCCCCAGGAAGCTGGACCAGGCCGCCTTGGCCCAGCCAGTCTCGGAGAGGTTCAGGTGGAGGTCATCGGGCTGGAGGTCGAGCCAGAAGCGGCCGGTGACGACGTGCCCGATGGGGTAGGACGCGTGGGTGTGAAGGACCATCTTCGGGTTCCCCACCGTGCCCGAGGTGAAGTAGATGAGGCAGGGATCCGAGGACCGGGTGAGAACCTCCTGGTGGTGGCCGGAGGCGGCCTCCACCTCGCGGTCGTAGTTCCTCCAACCCTCTCGCTCACCCTCGCCGACCAGGAACAGCTCGCGCAGGTGGGGCAGCTCGCCCCGAACCTGTTCCACCTTGGCGGCGTTGTCGGCGTCGCAGACGTAGGCGACACCGTCGCTCAGCGCCGACCGGTAGAGGATGTCCTTGGCGGTCAGCAGCACGGTGCCCGGCACGGCGACCGCGCCGGCCTTCATGCAGCCGAGCAGCACCTCCCACCATTGCGGGACCCGGGGCAGCTGGACGAGGACTCGATCGCCCGGCCTGACGCCCGACTTCTGAAGGACCTCGGCGAACTTGTCGGACCGCTCGGCGAACTCCGCAAAGGTGACCTTGCGCTCCCGGCCGTCGTGGGACAGCCACCACATGCCGAGCTTGTCGGGGTCCTTCGCCCAGTGCCCGATAACCTCGCGGGCGAAGTTGAAGTGCTCGGGGACGTCGAGCTTGAAGGTCCGAACCGTCTCCTCGTAATCAACCATGTTGTGCATCTAACGGGCAAGGGGGGACAGGCCCGCATTCCCCGCGACGGCGGGGCCCCCTATCCAATCCCTTCCAAATCCCCCCTCGCGGCGCGATGAGGGGGCGTCGATGCGAGACAACCCATTCGGCCGGGGTGAACCCGGCCTACGCACAACCGACTTACGGCCTGGACATGGGAGAGGGTGCCGCCCTCTCACTAACGGCCGCGGGGTAGGCCGAGGACGCGCTCCGCGACGATGTTGCGCTGGATCTCGGAGCTGCCGGCGTAGATCGTCTCCGCCTGCGACCACATCCAGCCGAACTGCCAGCGGCCGTCCTCGATCGCCCAGGGCTCGTCCGGGGCGAGCGCGCCGTATTGGCCCTGGACCGCCACCGCCGTCTCCTGGATGCGCTTGTCCATCTCGCTCCAGTAGAGCTTGGTGAGGCTGGCCTCGGGCCCGGGCGCCGCTCCCTGCTGGGCCTTGGTGAGGGCGCGAAGACCGTTCATCCGGAAGGTGTGGGCCTCGATCTTCGCCTGGGCGACCCGCTGCCGGACGATCGGGTCGGAACCCTGGCCGAGGTCGCGGGCGAGGGCGGCGAGGCTCGTCACGGCGCTCTCGAAGCGCGACGCGTTGGCAAGCCCGCCGCGCTCGAAGCCGAAGGTCGTCATCGCCGCCTTCCAGCCGTCGCCTGGCAGGCCGACGAGGTCCCTGTCCTCGACCACGGCGTCGTTCAAAAAGATCTCGCAGAACTCGCCGCCGCCGGTCAGCTGGCGGATCCGGCGGACCTCGATACCCGGTTGCTTCAGGTCGACGATGAAAAAGCCGATGCCCTTGTGCGGCGGCGCCTCGGGGTCGGTGCGCGCGAGCAGGAAGCTGCGATCCGAATAGTGGGCGCCGGAGGACCACACCTTCTGGCCGTTGAGGATCCAGCGGTCTCCGTCCTTCACCGCGCGCGTCCTGAGGCCGGCGAGGTCGCTGCCGGCGTTAGGCTCGCTGAAGCCCTGGGCCCAGACCTCGTCACCGGCGAGGATCTTCTCGATGTAGGTGTCCTTCTGCCACTGGCTGCCCCAGACGTTGATCGTCGGAGCGGCCAGGCTGACGCCGAGACGTCCCAGGATGGGAGGAGCGCCGGCCGCAGCCAGCTCCTCCTGGAAGATGGCCTGCTGGACAGGGGTCGCGCCGCGGCCACCCGACTCGATGGGCCAGGCCAGCTTCAGCCAGCCGCCCTCGTGGAGCTGCTTCTGCCAGCCTCGCTGGATGTCCTCGTCCTCGTCCTCGCGGTAGCCGCCGACGCCCCGGTGGCGCCAGTCGGCGGGCAGGTTGGCGTCGAGCCAGCTCCTGACCTCAGCGCGGAATGCCTCGTCCTCAGCCGTGAACTTCAAGTCCATGGCTGGAGACTAACAGCAAGCGCGAGCACCCGAAAAAGCCGCCCGGTTTTGCCCCCCTCGCGCAGGGGAATAACTCTGCAGGATCATGGCAAGCACAACCCTCTGCGGCCGGTGCGGGTCGCCGCTGCCCAGTCCGTCGGCAACCTGCCCCAAATGTGGCGCGTCGCCCTCGCACGGCTACGCGACCCGCCACGCGGCGCGTTCGCGCAAGAATCCCGCCCTCGCCGCGGCGCTCGCCATCGTGCCCGGCATGGGTCACGTCTACCTCGGCCACAACCTGAAGGGCCTCTTCTTTCTGCTCGCCTGCGGGGGCCTCGAGTTCGTCGGTTTCGACTTCGATCTCACCGTCATCGGGGGCCTACTCGGAGTGCCCCTCGGGGTCGGCGGGATCGGCCTCTACACGTACCAGATCTACGACGCCTACAACGAGGCGAAGCGAATCGAAGCGGAGTTCGTCTAGCTAGCGGATCTCGATCTCCCGCCCGTCCGCTTCGAGGACGAGCGCGACGGGCTCCTCGCGCTCGGCGACGCTGATGGCGACGGGGACCTCGCCGTTGAGGATGCTCCGTAACCGCCGCTCGAGTCCCGGTGGGTCGGGCGAGGTCAGGAGCAGCCGCCTGAGCGACACCGCGCCCGCCGGATGCGACACCACCCGTGCACCCGGGTGGTCCGCCGGCGCGACGGCCCACTCGATGAAGAAGGGGATCGCGGGGTCGAGGCCGGCCGCCAGGTGCAGGGTGCGCCAGTGGAGGACGTACCCATCTGGTCGCCGGCGGGACCCCTCCCGGGGACCGATCACAGTCAGGCCCGCCGCCGTCAGGCGCCGCGCGACCGCCGTCAGGTCATCGACCCGCACGGCCCAGGTCGCGAACGTCGAGCCGCGCTCGAGGGCCAGGGTGACGCGCCGGCTGAGCGGGTTCGCCGCGGCCTCGTCCGCGTCGACGACGGCGATCAGCTCAAGGTAGTCGGGACCGAGGGGAACGATCATGTTGGCCGTCCCTGCCGCCGGGTGGCGGCCGCCCGGCAGGGCGGTCAACCCGTAGTGACGACGCATCTCCCGCGCGCTCGCCTCCAGGTCGGCGACCGCGAGCAGCACGTGGTCGATCGCGACTCCCACCTCGGTGGCCTCCTCGAGAAACAAAAACGGGGGCGGCGCCAGGCGCCACCCCCGTCGAACTGCCGGTGTCAGCTGCTGGCGCTGTCGCCGCCCGTCGTGGTCTTGCGGCGCCGCGTCGTCGTGGTTCGCCGAGCCGTGGTCCGCCGGGCGGTGCCGGTGGTGGCGCGCGCCGTCCGGGTCGTGCGGCGGCGAGGAGAGGTCGCCCCGGCCAGCGCCTTCTGAACGCGCCTTTGGATCGACTTCAAACCGCGCTCGATGCCGGTACTCGCGGCAGCCGTTCCTTTCGCGGTCACGCGGTCGAGCTGTCGCTTCAGCTTGCGGTTCTCCTTGATCAGTTCGTCGACCATGGAGTTGAGATTCTCGACCAGTTCACTGCCGGCTCCGGCACGCCGCCGAGTCGCCGTGGTGGTGCGGGTTGCTCGCGTTGATCGCCCGCCCGCTGTGCGGCGCGTGCGCCGCTTGGGCGCGGAATCGGCGCTAATTTCTTCAGCCATTATTTCTCCTTGCCGCCGCATTCAAATGCGAACCTGTGTGGCGGAAGTATAGAACGCGATGCGTTGGCTCCAACTGATTCAGGCGGCGAGCTCGACGCGCGGCCGCGTCACGCTCTTCAAACCTTCGCGCGCGAGTTCGTGCGCGGGATTCGCCTTGCGGCTCACATATCGGACGACGCGATACCCGCGCCGGCAGCGCTCGCGCACCTCGTGCACAGCGTCCCGGAATGTCTCGCTCGACGGAGTGCGACTGCGCACCACCGGGGCGCAATCCGTCCGCACGATGACCCTGTGAAAAGGCCATCGGTGGGCAGCCAGCTCGAGGGCCGCGGCGCAGACGTGCGCCTCCAGCTGCGCGGAGCCGCCCTGGTGCGTGAAGCCGAATGACTCCGTGTAGAGAGCGCGCCCCCGGATGAAGACGGCCACGCCGCAACCGGCTTGGCCACTCCTGTCCAGGGCGGCGTCCACGTAGATGATGAGGCACTCTCGCAAGCGGCATTCCTCCAGCCGTGGGTATTGGCGAACCGGGTCGCCTTGCGCGGGAGTCTAACATCATGTAGGGGTTCTGGATGGTTTTTCCCCAAGATGTGGACAAAATGTGATCAACAGGTTGCCGCCCGGGCCTGCCCGCCTACACTCCGGGAGCGATGGCGGTGAGCGAGGTCGGGATCGTCGGGGGCGGGATAGCCGGTACCACGATCGCCTACGAGCTGGCGCGGCGCGGCGCCCGGGTGACGCTTTTCGAGCGGGGCTCGATCGCCGGCGAGGCCTCCGGCCGGAACATGGGGCTGCTCCTGAACCAGACCGAGCCCGGCGTGATCCGGATCATGCAGAGATCGCTCGAGGTCTACCGCGAACTGGCCTCCGGCGAGGTCGACTTCCAGCTGCGCGAGGTGCCCCAGCTGATCATCGCGGCAGACGAGAGCCAGTTCGAGGCGATGGGCAGGCGGGCCTGGGAGATGCGCGCCGTCGGGATGCAGGTGACAGCGCTCGACAGCTCCGAAATTCGCCGGCACTTTCGCGCGCTCGGGCCCGGTTTCCGCGGCGGCCACGTGGTTGGAAACGCCTGGGCTCTCGACCCGGCACCGGCGACCATCGCCTTCGCGCAGGCCGCCCGTGAGGCGGGCGCCGTGATCGCTACCTCGACCAGCGTGACGCAGGTGATCACGTCGGGCGGAAGAGTGCGCGGCTTGATCACTGACGCGGGCCGGATCGCGCTCGACGCCGTCGTGCTGGAGGCCGGGCCCTGGCTGCCGGAGCTCTTTCGGCCGGCGCCGGTGAGCGTCGGCCGCGGCTGGCTGCTGCGCACCGGCAAGCTCGGTTTCGAGCTTCCCTGGATCGTCGAGGACACCAGCTGGCCGGACCAGGACCAGCTCGGCCGGGTGGCCCGCCCGCCGACGCTCGCCGAGGTTGCCGCGGGGCACGACGACCCCGTCGTGCAGGCCTTCGTCATCGCCCAGCAGCCGGGTGGCGACGCGCTCATCGGGACCTCCCTCTCCCCCTCCCTGCGCGAGCCCTACGAGGGTCTGGACATGCCGCGGCGGATCGCCGCCCGAGCGATCGCAGCCGCGCCCGGCCTGAGCGATCTCCCGATCACCTCCGCCTGGTACGGTCTGCGGCCGATGACGCCCGACGGAATGCCACTGGCCGGTCCCGCGGGGCCCCTCGGCCTCTGGCTCCATGGCGGCCACGGCTCGATCGGGATGATGACCGCGCCGGCCACCGCCGGCTGGCTGGCGAAGGCGATCGTCGACGGCGACGACGTGCCCGAGCTGGCCGAGCTCAGGCTCGGGCGCTTCTAGTCCGGGGCGTCCTCGCCGGGCGACTCGGCGCCGATCGCGTGGTAGCCACCATCGACGTGGATCAGCTCACCGGTCGTCGCCGACATGTAGTCGGAGAGCATCGCGCAGGCGGTTCCCGCCACCGCGAACGCCGATTTGCTGTTCCAGCCGAGCGGCGCCCGCCGGTCCCAGCTGTCCTCGACCTGCTTGAAGCCGGGGACTCCCTTGGCCGCGATCGTCGAGAGCGGACCGGCGCCGAGGGCGTTGACGCGGATCTGGTACTTGCCGAGGTCGCGGGCGAGGTAGCGGACGATCGACTCCAGGGCGGCCTTGGAGACCCCCATCCAGTCGTAGGAGGGCCAGGCCTGGGTGCTGTTGTCGAAGTCCAGGGTCACCACCGCGCCGCCGTGCTCACGCATCAGCGGCAGCATCCCGACCGTCAGCTCCTTGAGTGAGAAGGCGCTCGTCCGGTAGGCCGTCATCGCGCTTTCCCAGGGAGTGTTGAGGAAATTGCCGCCGAGGGCGTCGGCCGGTGCGTAGGCGATGGCGTGGACGATGCCGTCGAGACGCCCCCAGCGTTTGCCGAGATCCTCTCTGACCGCCTCGATGTCATTCGGCTGGTTGACGTCGAGCTCAAGAATTGGAGGAACCGGGTTCAGCCGCTTGGCCGACATCTCGGTGATGTTGCGGACCCGGCCGAAGCTGGTCAGGACGATCTCGGCCCCTTCCTTCTGGGCGGTGTCGGCGATCGCGAACGCGATCGATTGCCGCGTCAGGACGCCGGTGACCAGCAACTTTTTCCCCTTCAGCAGCTCACCCATCCCGCATAGGGTAGGCCGGGACAGGGAGCCGGGTTACGGCTCCTCGCCGGTGGCGATCGGGAGCTCCTGCGCCGACCAGTCGGACCAGGAGCCCTCGTAGAGCCTGGCTCCCCGGATCCCGGCCAGCTCCAACGCCAGGAGGTCGACCGCTGCGCTGACGCCCGAGCCGCAGTAGGCGATGACCTCGCGGCCCTCCGCGGCGGCGTAGCGCGCCCGCAGCTCGGCCGGCGAAAGAAAGCGCCAGTCTTCGCCCAGGTTGGACCGCCAGGGCACGTTGCGAGCACCCGGGATGTGCCCCGCCCTGGCATCGATCGGCTCCACCTCGCCGCGGTAGCGCTCGGCCGCACGGGCGTCAAAGAGGACGGCGCCAGCCTCCCGCTGGACGGCCTCCCGGTCGACGATCATCGAAAGGTCTGGCTCGCCGGCATCGAAGTCGCCCGGCGGAGCGACGGTCTCTCCCCTCTCGAGCGGGCCCTCCCAGGCAACGAGGCCGCCGTCGAGGACGGCCACGGCCAGGTGGCGGTGGTAGCGGAGAAGCCACCAGAGACGAGCGGCGCTGTAGCCACCCTGGTCGTCGTAGACCACGACCCGGGTCGAGCGGCCGACGCCCGCCCGGCGCATCGCGGCCTCGAACCGGGAGGGCGGGGGGATCGGGTGACGCCCGGGACCATCGGGCGCGGTGATCTCCCGCTCGAGGTCGACGAAGGCGGCACCCGGGATGTGGCCCGCCCGGTGGGCGTCGCGGCCGGAGCGGCCGTCCAGGTACCAGCGGAGGTCGATCACTCGGAGGTCCTCCGCGGCGAGGTGCTCCTTCAACCAGGCGCCACTGACAAGGGGGCCGAAACTGCTCATCGGCCCGATTCTTGCAGACTGGGGCAGTGGCCCCCCTGCCGTGGCAACCGTTCTTCGGCCCCTCCTGGAGGGCCGACGGGCGCGTGGAGTTCAGGATCTGGGCGCCGACCACGAAGAGGGCGGAGATCCATCTCGACGGCAGGACGGTGCGCATGCGCCGGCACGTCGACGATACCCACACGGCGACTGTCGCCGGGCTCTCGGCGGGCGACCGCTACCGGATCGCCCTCGACGGCGAGGGACCCTTCCCCGACCCCTGGTCGCGCTGGCAGCCGGAGGGAGCCCACGGCCCCAGCGCTCTCGTCCGACCGGTCCGTGCGCTGACGCACCGGGCCGTGCCCGCCCGGGTTGCCCAGGCCACCTACGAATTTCATTTCGGCACTTTCAGCCAGCCCGGCACCTACCTCGGTGCGGTCAAGGATCTCCCGCGCCTCAAGAGGATGGGGATCGACACCGTCCAGGCAATGCCTGTCGCCGAGTTCGCCGGACGCTGGAACTGGGGCTACGACGGCGCCTACTTCCACGCCCCGACCCGTGCCTACGGAACGCCGGACGAGCTCCGCGCCTTCGTCGCGGAGGCACACCGCGAGGGGCTGGCGGTCCTTCTCGACGTGGTCTACAACCACCTCGGGCCGGACGGCGCCTACATCTATCGCTTCGCTCCGAGCTTCTTCACCGACTTCCGGATGACGCCCTGGGGCTGGGCCATCGACTACCACCGGCCGGAGGTCCGGCGCACGGTCGCGGACGCGGCGCGCTGGTGGATCCAGCAGTACGGCTTCGACGGCCTCCGGCTCGACGCGACCCATGCCATCTTCGACCAGAGCGGGACGCACATCCTCGCCGAGCTGGCGACGAGCGCCCGCCTCGCCTATTCCTCCGCTTACATCGTCGCCGAGGACCACCGCAACGAGGCCGGGCTGGTGCTCCGCGAGAACCTCGACGCGATCCTCGCCGACGATTTCCACCACGCGCTGCGGGTGAGCCTGACCGGAGAGAAGGGGTTCTACTTCGCCGACTACGGGGGCGGGGCGGAGGAGATCGCGAGGGCGATTCAGGACGGCTGGATCCACCAGGGCCAGCGGCAGGGCGACGCGGGCCCCGGAACCCCAACCACCGGCCTTCCCGCCGGCGCCTTCGTCTTCTGCCTCGAGAACCACGACCAGGTCGGCAACCGCGGCCGGGGGCTGCACCTCGCCGGGCTGGTGACACCGGCCCAGTACCGGGTCGCCTCGACCCTGCTCCTCCTCTCGCCGGAGCGGGCCATGCTCTTCCAGGGCCAGGAGTTCGCCAGCCAGGGCACCTTCCTCTACTTCACCGACCACCACCAGGAGCTCGGCCGGCACGTGACCGAGGGCCGGCGGAGGGAGTTCGCGGGTTTCGCCGAGTTCCGCGACAACCCCGAGCTCCTCCCTGATCCGCAGGCGGAGGAGACGTTTCGCCGCTCGCGGCTCAACCGCTCCGAGCAGAGGCGGAACATCTGGGCGGTCAGGCTCTACGACGAGCTCTTCTGGCTCCGCCTCAACGACCCCGTGCTGAAGCGCCCCGACCGCGAGGCGACCCGGGCCTGGGCGGAGGGATCGGTCGTCATGGTCGAGCGGACGGCGGGTCGGCGCCGCCGGCTGCTGGCGGCCACGCTCACCGGCGACGCGGCCGCTCGGATCCCCGACGGCAGGATTCTCTTCCATACCGAGGAGAAGCGCTTCGGCGGCTCGGGGAAGCCGACGCTGGCCACGCCGGGAGCGGTCCTGGTCGAGCCCTAGAATCTTGCAGCGCATGGCGAAGGGCTCGTTGACTGTCATCTCCGGGCCGATGTTCTCCAACAAGAGCGGCGAGCTGATCCGGCTCGCCACCGTCCACCGCATCGCCGACCGCCGGGTCGGGATCTTCAAGCACTCGCTCGACGACCGCTATGAGGGGGTGGCGCACATCTCGACCCACGGCGGCCAGTCGGCCGAGGCGGAGCCGGTCGGCAGCTCGGCCAGCATCGGCCTGCTGGCGACCAGCTACGAGGTGATCGCCATCGACGAGGCGCAGTTCTTCGACGAGGGCCTCACGGGCGTCTGCGCACAGCTGGTGGAGGACGGAGTCACCGTCTTCGTGGCCGGCCTCGACCGGAATTTCAAGGGCGAGCCGTTCGGGCCGATGGCCGAGCTGATGGCGCTCGCCGACGACGTGATGAAGCTCCGCGCCGTCTGCATGAAGTGCCGTTCGCTAGAGGGTTCGATGACCCAGCGGCTGATCGAGGGGAAGCCGGCGTCACGGTCGAGCCCGGTGATCCTGATCGGCGCGGCGGAGGCCTACGAGGCACGCTGCCGAAACTGCCATGAGCTACCGGCCTGACCTCTAGACCGCCCTCGCGACGATGGTCGACGGCGGTGACGTCGGCTCCATCCTCTCGACCTCGAACTCAGCCTCGGTGAGCATCGCGCGGAGCTCGGCCTCGGTACGCTCCCGTGCCCCGAAGAGGACGTGCATCTGCATGTCGATGATGAGCGCCCGCCGCTCCCGCGGCTGGTCGACGGCCCGGGCGGGCAGGATGTGGTCGATCACGATGAGCCGGGCGCCGGGCCTCATCGAGCGCCGGCAGGCGGCGAGGATCTCGGCCGCCCGGCCGTCGTCCCAGTCGTGGAGGATGTATTTGAGAAGGTAGACGTCCGCCTCTACCGGTATCGCCTCGAAGAAGTTGCCCACGACCAGGTCACAGCGGTCCCGGACGCCCCGGCCGCGGAGGTACGCGTCGGCCCCCTCGAGGCCTGCCTCGAGGTCGAAGAGCGCGGCGCGAAGGGCGGGATGGGCCGCCAGCACGTGCGCGATCAGCGCCCCTTGCCGCCCCCGACGTCGACCACCCGAGCGGAGGTCGAGAAGTCGAAGACCTGGAGCAGCTGGGGAGCGAATACCTCCGTCTGCTCGACCATGAAGCTGTTGAAGCTGGACGCCGCCCCGGGGTCGGCGGCCAGAGCCTCCCAGAAGGACCGACCGTTGGCAAGGTCGAAGGGCACGACGCCCTCCCGGAGGGCGGTCGGAAGGGCTCCCCAAGCCGCCCACGACCGATCTTCGGGGAGCGCCATTGCGACCTCCCGGAGCCCTCCCGGCGCGTCCCGTCGAAGCAATTCGCCGACGGCCGTGTTGCGGAACCTTCCGTCCTCCCCCTCCTCCAGCACCCCAAAGCCGGCGAGCGCGCGGAGGAGGCGGCGCAGCAGGCCGGGGTCGGCCCCGACCGCGACGGCCATCTCCGCCGCCTCCCGAGGACGGTCCGCGAGCTCGTCGCAGACGCCCAGCAGCGCGGCGGTACGGACGAGTTGGGTGACCCGATACCCGCTGACCATCTCGAAGAGCTTCTCGCCCGCGGTCATCGGGTTCAGTGCCGGTGCCCCGGGGCCGGGTGCGCAACCCGGGTGTCGTGGCAGAAGTGGATGGTCTCCGGGTTGCGCTCTGTGACCCGGCGAAGGGATTCCCGCCAGGCGGAGGCGTCGGCAGCCTGGCCGGTTACCTTCTCGACCTGCAGTTGTTCGAAGCCCTCGAAGATGTCCCTCGTGTAGGCGGCGTCGCCGATGAAGACCTGTTCGCCGGCCTCGCCCTCGACGACGACGCTGTGGTGGCCGACGGTGTGCCCCGGGGTCGGAATCACCCGGACGCCGGGCGCGATCTCGGCCTCGCCATCGACGAGCTCGAAGCGCGCGCCCGTGAAGTCAAACCACTGGCTGGTCAGCGTCTCCTCCCGGCGCGCTCGCTCCAGCTCCGGCCGCTGGACGTAGAAGGGCGCGTGGCGGAAGACCGCGTTCTGGCCGCAATGGTCCCAGTGCAGGTGGGTGTTGATGACGATCCGCACGTCGCCGGGCGAGAGGTCGTGCTCGGCAAGGGCGGCCACCATCTGTTGATTGACGATGTCCCAGTAACGGATGATCCCCGCCGGCGGGTCTCCGATCCCGGTGTCGACCAGGATCGCCCCGGCCGTCGGATGCTTGAGCACGAAGCCGTGGACCGGGGCGTCGAACGGGCGGCTGCGGTTGCTCACCCGTCCCAGGTGGAGCCGGACGACCTCCATCGGCTTCCAGCAACTAGAGCGTGGCGAGGGCGAGGACCGTGAAAAGCGCCGCCAGGTAAGCGATCGAGTAGGCGAAGAGTGGCACCGTCCAGCGGCGGCCACGGAGGTCGAGGATCGAGACGCCGACCAGACCCAACCCGAGCAGCACCGCCCCGGCGAGGTAGACCCACCCGGCGTCGCCGGTGAAGTACGGCACCAGGCTGACGGCTACGGTAGCGACCGCGTAGGCTACGCTCTGCCGCTTGGTGGATGCGGTGGAAGCCACCACCGGCATCATCGGCACCCCGGCCTGGCGGTAATCCCGCGCGAGCAGCTGGGCCAGGGCCCAGAAGTGGGGCGGCGTCCAGAGGAAGATCACTCCGAAGAGAGAGAGGGCGGTCAGGTCGAGGCTTCCCGTCACCGCCGCCCAGCCGACCAGCGGCGGGATGGCTCCGGCAGCGCCGCCGATGACGATGTTCTGGGGCGTCGACCGCTTGAGCCAGATCGTGTAAACGAAGACGTAGATCAGCGTCGCCAGCATCGCCAGCGCCGCCGCGAGCAGGTTCGCCCAGGCCCAGAGGACGGCGAAGGCGATGAGGTTGAAGGCGATCCCCATCACCAGCGCATGCCAGCCGGGGATCCGCCCGTCGGGGATCGGCCGGCGCCGGGTGCGCGCCATCTTGAGGTCGATGTCGCGGTCGTACCAGCAGTTGATCGCGTGCGCCCCGCCGGCGGCGAGGCTGCCGCCGAGGATGACGGCGACCATCGCCAGGAGGTGCGGCCGGCCGTGCGCGGCTGCCACCATCGCGGCCAGCGCCGTGGCCACCAGCAGGCCGACGATGCTCGGCTTGGTCAGGCTCAGGTAGTCAACCGCCAGGCGGCGGAGCGAGACCTGCTCCCGGGTCGCCTGAAGGGTGCTCACGCCGGCCTGCCCTCGATCATCCGCTGGGCTCTCACCCGGGAATCATCCCCGATTTCGCGGGCGCCTTCGGCGCCGGGCCGGATGGCGATCACGGCCAGCGCCACGACACCCGCCCAGACGGCGCTGCCGAGGGCAATGTGAGCCCCCTGGAAGAGCGCGACGTCGTCGGTGACGGCCACCACCGCCCCGACCCCGACCTGGAGCACGAGCAGCGCCAGGGTGAGGCCGGCGACGAGGGCGACGCCCGGGACAGCCCGGAACCGGCGCAACGCCTTGGTCAGCAGGTGGAGGAGGAGCAGGGAGACGGCTCCCACCGTCAGCCGGTGGACCAGCGCGAAGAACGCGACGCCGTTGAAATCGAAGCTGAAGCCGCCGCCGCAGAGCGGCCAGGACTTGCAGACCAGGTCGGCGTTGGTGGCGACGACCGACGAGCCGGTCAAGAGGAGGAGATAGGTGAGGCCCACGGCCACAGCCGCGAGCCGGCCGAAGCCGCGGTTGGGAAACGCAGCCGCCGGCGGAGCGGCGAGGACGTAGAGGGCGACCATCAGGGCGAGGATGACGAGCGCTATGGCGAGGTGGACGAGGACCAGGACCGGGGCCAGCAGGTTGGCCACCACCTGCCAGCCGAGGAGCCCCTCCCCGACCACGGCTGCCAGGGTCGCCACCGTCAGCCAGGTGATCGCCGTTCGGCGCCCGCGGTAGAGCCAAAACCCGGCGACCACGGTCAGGATCACCAGCAGGCCGAAGAGCGCTCCGTTGGCGCGATGGCTGTACTCAACGATGGCATGGAAGGTCGGCGGCGGGTAGGGCCGGCCGTAGCAGGTCGGCCAGTCGGGGCAGCCCAGTCCCGACCCCGACACCCGCACCAGGCCACCGAGGGTGATCTGCAGGTAGCCAGAGAGCGCCGTGATCCCGACCAGCGCGCGGAAGCTGCGTGCGGTCAGCACGCCGACCAGTCTAGATGCGCCTGCCTAGTCCTCGTAGCGGCCGCGGATGAGCAGGAACGCGGAGGCGAAGGTGACCACCAGGATCCCGGGCGACCAGCCGATCCCGGGGCCGAAGGGGTCGTACGGGGAGAGGTCGGCGTAGATGGCAAGGAGGCTGACCGCGAAGCAGATCATCAGGCCGAGGATCACCCGTAGCCGCCCCGCCCGCTCCACCATCAGCTGGAACCGCCGTCGGGCGAGGTGGCGCTGGTGCTCGGGGGCCGCCGGCACCGGCTCGTCGCGGACCCGCTCCGGGTGCTTGAGCCGGACCCGGGCCGAGTGCGGGATGACGAGCGGCTGGTGCTGCACCTCGCGGTCGCGCGGCGGCGGTACCGCCAGCGGCTCCCAGAGGAACTGCTTGGTGTGGTTCCGGTAGACGATGAAGGCGATCACGCCCAGCACCACCCAGCTCGCGAAGACGTAGGAGGAGTAGGAGATGTCCTGCGCCACGAGCTGGGTGAAGACGGCGCCGATGGCGAGCGCGCCGACCACCGAGAGGACGGGGATCGACGCTCGGCCGAAGGGAATGTTGATCGGCATCTGGTAGGGCCGGTAGAGCTCCGGCGAAACGTAGCGGAGCCGCATCACCGCGAGGTGCGCGGTGCAGAAGGCGAACGTGGCCGCCAGGGAGTAGGTCGCAGCGAGCAGGTCGAGCTTGCCGGGCAGCACCAGGATGGCCGCCGCGACGCCGAAGACGACGATCGAGATATAGGGCGTCTTGAACTTCGGGTGGAGGCTCGCGAACTGCTTCGGGATCAGCTTGTTGGTCCCCAGCGAATAGCTCAGCCGGGAGATGCCGATGAGCCCCGCGTTGGTCGCGATGACGAGGATGGTGAAGGCGAGGATCGCGACCCAGATCCCGGCCCAGAAAGCGAGGACCTCGGGGTGGAACTTGGTGACGATGCCCGCGACCGGGTCCTGCGCCCAGGTGGTGCCCAGCTCGGTGAAGTACATGCCCTTTGCGGCGCTGTAGTGAACCGGGAAGACGCTCATGCCGATCGTCGGCAGGAAGGCGGAGACGAAGAGCACCGCCGCGATCACGAAGAAGGTCGCGCGGGGCACAGTCCGGCCCGGGTTCTTGGCCTCCTCCGACATGTTGGAGATGGTCTCGATGCCGGTGTAGGAGACCATCGCGATCGACACGCTGGCGAGGAAGTTGCCCCAGGTCGGAGCGACGCCAAAGTGGATGTTGCGGATCACCGTCTGGAAGTCGAGGAGGAGGACGATCCCGAGCACGACGAGGATCACCTGGGTACCGAGGTCAAGCACCGCGAGGGTCAGGTTGAGCACGCTCGACTCTTGGATGCCGACCACGTTCACGGCGGCCAGGACGGTGATCAGGATGACTGTCGCGACGCCGTGCGCGGCCGGGTCGGCGAGGCGGTGGAAGATCGGGAACACGGTCAGGTAGGCGATCCCCGTGTAGGCCGAGATCGACACCGTGGCGGTGTAGTTGAGGAGCTGGATCCAGCCGACCAGAAAGCCGGTCGGCTCGTTGAAGGCGCGCCGCGCGAAGGAGGAGCTGCCGCCCGCCTGGGGCACGGCCGCGGTGCCCTCGGCGTAGTTGAGGGCAGTCGTGACGAAGATGCAGCCGGCGAGCAGGAAGGCGAGCGGCGTCAGCCCGAGCGCGATCGCCGCGGTGACGCCGAGCGCGTAGTAGATGCTCGAGCCGACGTTGCCGTAACAGGCGGCGAAGAGCGCCCCCGTGCCCAGCGTGCGGGGCAGCTTGGGCCCACGGGTGAGGACGACCCGGACATCTCCCGGCCGGCGGCCGTGCCGCTCCTCCATGGTCATGAGGTGACTGCCACCCGGTACTTCTCCATGATCCGATTGATGTAGGCGGCGCAGAGGTCGGCGAGGGGCCCGTTCTCGATCTCGAGCACGTTCTCGGCGTTCATCTCTCCGCTGTGAGAGAGGTTGTAGCTTCCCACGAAGACGGTGTCGTCGGCGACGGTCATCTTCGCGTGCATGAAGTCGTGGACCGACCCGATCGCGTAGGGCGTCGTGACCTTGGAGGCGAAGCGGCCGCTCGCCGCCAGGGTCGCAAACGCCTCCCGCTTCCAGCCCGAGAGCGGGTTCTGCGACCACTGGCGCTGCACCTCGTCCATCTGGGTGCGGTCGTAGATGCCGCCGAAATCACACCGCGGGCTCTTGATCAGCTCGGCGAGCGTGCCCAGCACCGGCCCCGAGGTGATGACCGGGGAGGCGATTCGGACCCGACGGGTCGCCGCCGCGATCCGATTGGCGATCTCATGCGACATCTTCTGGCCGCGACCGGGCGAGAAAAAAGGCCGCAGCCGGATGCCCGGCAACTCGACCCAGGGCGGCGAGAACTTGCCCGAAGCGGCAACGTCGCGGGTTGTCCAGAGCTCCTCGAAGTCGGTCCGGTAGGCGGCCGCGATCTCGGCCGACTCGACGCGCACGATGACGTTCTCCTCTCGCGTCCAGGAATCGGTCGTCCAGTTGGTGGAGCCGGTCCAGAGCGCGCTCTGATCGCGGATCGCGTACTTGTGGTGCATCAGGTCGGGAACGCCGCTGACCGGGTGGAAGGGGACCTCCATCTGCTTCAGCAGGTCCCAATCGACCTCGCTCGGCGGAGGGATCGGTCGCGGCCGCGTATGGTCCCGGTTGAAGACCACGCGGACAGCGACGCCGCGTGCGCGGGCGGCGCGGACGGCGTCGAGCAGCGTCTGCGCCGCGGCCCCCGAGAGGCGGAGATCGTAGATCGCGATCTCCAGTGTCGCCTGAGCGCCGGCGATGAAGTCGGCGAGGATCGCGGCGGTGCCTTCCGCGGTCTGGCCGCCGTCCTCGAGGGAGGCGAACTCGATCGGTGGCGGAGTCACGCGGAGTGGTGAGCGTCAGGACCGCGCCGCGGTCCGGGCCGGTCACGAGTCGCCGCCTCGGCGGCCTCTTCCGGGTCGTCGGTGACCTGGACCAGCTCCAGGTCCTCCGCCTGCAGGTAGGCCCGGGGAAGACCTTCGGTGCGGATCCAGGTGAGCAGCCCGTCCCAGTAGGCGTGGCCGAAAAGGACGATCGGAAAGTGGTCGATCTTGCCGGTCTGAGCGAGGGTCAGCGACTCGAAGAGCTCGTCGAGGGTGCCGAATCCGCCGGGGAAGATGATGAAGCCACGGGCGTACTTGACGAACATCGTCTTGCGGGCGAAGAAGTAGCGGAACTCGACGCCGAGGTCGACGTAATCATTCAACCCCTGCTCGGAGGGCAGCTCGATGTTGCAGCCGACTGACATCCCTCCCGCCTCCTTGGCTCCCTTGTTGGCAGCCTCCATGATCCCCGGGCCACCGCCTGTGATGACCGCGAAGCCGTGCTTGGCGATCGCGCGGCCGGTCGTCTCCGCGGCGGCGTAGAACGGATCGTCTCTGGGCGTTCGGGCGGAGCCGAAGATGCTGATCGCGGGGCCGAGCTGGCTCAGAGCGTCGAATCCTTCGACGAACTCGGCCATGATCCGCAGCGCCCGCCAGGGGTCGGAGTGGTAGACGAGCTGATCGAGGCCGTCCCGCTCCAGGAAGGCCTGGTCGGCGAGCGGCTTCAAACGAGGAACCAGGGTGCGGCCGGAGCGGCGTCGTTCGCTCATCGAGGGGGAAACGACCTCATCCTAGCTGTGCCGGCCGTCGCGGCCGAGCTCAGCTCGGCTTCGGGGCGTCCGCTCGGGGCCTGGAGTCCGCCTTGCTCGCGACCTTCGCGACCGGCTCGGAGGCAGACCTGGACTTGCCGTTCCGGGGATGGATGGCAACCACCGTGGCGGGCAGGGCCGCCGGCAGCTTGACGTTCGCCAGCTCCTGTTTCAGGCCGCCCAGCAGGTTTCGGCGCGGGCCGGCCCGCCCC
>DAIRGV010000017.1:0-16159 GCA_036794405.1 Candidatus Dormiibacterota bacterium | reverse complement strand
GGGCGGCGTCGTGGCTCTCCGCCAGCCGCTCGGCCGCGGGCGGCGGGTCCGGCAGCCGCGGGTCGGGCTCCTCCTCCACGACCACCCCGTGGACGGTCTCGGTGGGGTGCTCGGGTTCGGCCAGCGAGATCAGCCTGGCGGGCATCGCGGGCCGGCCATCCTCGGGCATCAGGAGGAGCTGGTCGAGGCTCGTCCGGACCTCCTTCAGCTCGTGCTCAAGCTCGTGGACGCGATGCCGGTGGCGCATTGCCTCGCGGACATGGTGCATGCGAGCCGGCGTCTGGTAGAAGTATCCGGCGACAGCGCCGACCAGCAGCGGGATGATCGCGAGCAGCCAGAGGCTGACGCCGGCGAGCGACCCGTTGACGACGTAGCCGCCGGCGGACGGGATGCGCCAGTGGATGTCGATCGGGGCCAGGTTGCTGAAGATGAAGACGGCCGCGCCGAGCCCGAGCAAGAGCCCGCCGAGGAATGCCAGGGCCCGCAACAGGCGGTGCCAGCGGATCGCCAGGTCCATTTCGCGCCGCAGCTTACGCTAACTTGCGCCCCATGCCAATGAAGTTCGGGATCGCGATCTTTGCCACCGACCGGTCGATCGCGGTCGCCGAGCTGGTGCGCGAGGTGGAGGCGTGTGGCTTCGAGTCGTTCTGGGTGCCCGAGCACACCCACATCCCCGTCAGCCGGCTCTCGCCCTACCCCGGCGGCGGCGAGCTGCCGGACCACTACCGGCGGACCCTCGATCCCTTCGTCACGCTGACGGTCGCCGCGACCAACAGCACCACGCTCCGCCTCGGCTTCGGGATCGTCCTGATGGTCGAGCGGGACCCGATCAGCATCGCCAAGGCGGTCGCCAGCCTCGACCTCGTCTCCGGCGGCCGGGTGATCTTCGGGGTCGGCGGCGGCTGGAACCGGGAGGAGATGCAGAACCACGGCACCGACCCGAGGCTGCGCTGGCGGCTGCTCCGGGAGCGGGTGCTGGCGATGCGCGAGATCTGGACCCGAGACGAGGCGGAGTTCCACGGCGAGCTGGTGGACTTCGGCCCGCTCTGGTCCTGGCCGAAGCCGCTCCAAGAGCGGCTCCCGGTCTACGTTGGGGGCAATACCGACAACTCTCTCAAGCGGGTGTTGGAGTTCGGTGACGGCTGGATCCCGAACGGCAGGCGGCCACAGCTCGCCTCCCAGATCCCCGAGTTCCGCCGCCTCTGCGAGGAGTCGGGCCGCGGGCCGCTGCCGGTCACCGTCTACGGCACTCGGCCCACCCCGGAGGCGGTCGAGGACTACCGAGCGCTGGGGGTCGACCGACTCGTCTTCTGGCTGCCGTCGACGGGCAGGGACGACGCTCTGGCCCAGCTCGAGAAGGTGACCAGCCTGGCTCAGTAGGCGCCGAGCGCCTTGCCGACGGTCCAGGCGAAGAAGGCGAGCGACAGGGCCGAGAGCGCTCCGACGGCGACCCGGACGCTCCGCGAGAGCGGTGGCTGGCGCAACTCCAGCCCTCCCTCGGCGGCGAGCAGGCGCCGGCCCTCGGGGATCGGCCGGCGGAGCAGCAGGGAGGCCGGCAGGGCGAGCGCCGCCACCCCGGCCGCGAGCCAGAAGGTGTCGTCGAAGCCCTTCGCCGAGGCCGTGCGGACGATGCCGGCGATCGCGAACCGGGAGACGTGGGACGCACCGGCCAGGACTCGCAGCGGGGAGAGATGGGCGGTGATGCGCGACTCCACGATGGTGGCGAAGGCCGCGATGCCGAAGGACGACGAGACCCGCTGCAGGGTGTTGCTGACAGCCGTCGCCCGGGCGATCGCGGCCGCGGGAAGCGTCACGTAGGCGGCGGCGAAGTTGGGCATCATGGCAAACCCCATCCCGATCCCCCGGGCGGAGGTGATGAGGATCCAAGTCCAGTTGTCGGTCGCGGGCGTGATCCGGGTCAGGAGCAGGGTCGCGGCGATCAGCGCGATCAACCCGGTGAAGACCACCGGACGGGCGCCGAAGCGATCGCTGAGCGTGCCCGAGATGGTCATCGCCGCAGCCGCGGCGAGCCCCTGCGGCGCCAGCAGCAGCCCGGCCTGCAGGGTGTCCTTGCCCTGCACCTCCTGCATGAAGACGGGGATCAGGAAGACCGCGCCGAAGAGCGCGCTGGCCATGATCACCCCGACCACCATCGAGGCCGCGAAGCCAGCGTCGCGGAAGACCCGCATGTCGAGCAGCGGGTGCTCCTGGCGGAGCTCCCAGCCGACAAAGCCGACGACCAGCAACAGGCCGCCGAGGAGCGGCACCAGCCCCTGCCAGGAGCCCCAGCCGTGGAGTGAGGCCTGGGTCAGGCCGTAGATGATCAGGGTGACGCCCGGGGTCGCCAGAAAGAGGCCGACCACATCGAGCTTCCGCGTTACCCACGGCATCCGGCCCGCTTCGAGAAGAAAGAAGCCGAGGACCAGTGCCAGGATCCCGGCCGGCAGGTTCACCCAGAAGACCCAGCGCCAGTCGAAGACCTGGATCAGCCAGCCGCCGACGGTCGGCCCGAGAGCGGGCGCGAGCATCATCGGGATGCCGAGCACCGACATCAACCGGCCGCGCTCCTCCGGCGGGGCCATCCGCATGATGATCGTCATCCCGACCGGCATCACCATCCCGCCGGCAAGGCCCTGGATGACCCGGAAGGCGATCTCCGACTGCAGGTTCCAGGCCAACCCGCAGAGTCCGGAGGCCAGGGTGAAGGCGACCAGGGTGACCAGGTAGACGCGCTTGGTTCCGAACCGGTCGGAGACGTAGCCGCTGATCGGGATCACCGCCGCGAGCCCGAGGAGGTAGGCGGTGAGAATCCACTGGACGTCGGTGATCGAGCTGTGGAAGGTCGACTGAAGGGCCGGCACGGCCACGTTGACGACGGTGCTGGAGAGGATCGAGGCGGTCGACCCGAGTGCGACCACGGAGGCCGCCGTGAAAATGTACCGGCGGCTGTGCTGAGGTCCGCTCGCCCGCTCCGCGGGTGCGGCGGCCGGCGGCCCGGGGATGCCGGTTGCCGGCTCGCGGGCGAGGTCAGACGCGGGCCGGCTCACTCCTCCACCGTATCGTGTGATACCTCGTGAGCACGTCCCTCCATTCCGATCAGGCCGGCCCGGTGACGATCGTGCGGCTGGCGCACGGCAAGGCGAACGCGATCGACCTCGAGCTCCTGAATGCGCTTGCCGCCGAGCTCGAACGGCTCCGGGAGGCGCCCGCGGTCGTCCTCACCGGGACCGGCAACATCTTCTCGGCCGGGGTGGACCTCTTCCAGGTCGTCGACGGCGGGGCGGAGTATCTCGACCGCTTCCTGCCCGTGCTGCGCCGCACCTTCGACGCCCTGATGGCGTTCCCGCGACCGCTGGTGGCCGCCGTCAACGGCCACGCCATCGCCGGCGGCTGCATCCTGGTCGAGACCGCCGACCACCGGGTGATGACGACCGGCACCGGCCGGATCGGCGTGACCGAGCTGCTGGTGGGCGTCCCCTTCCCCGTCGACGCTCTCGAGATCCTCCGCTTCGGCGTGGCCGGCCGCGGACTCGGCCGGTTGGTCTACGGCGGCGCCACCTTCGAGGCGCCGGAGGCGCTCGAGCTCGGCCTGGTCGACGAGCTGGCCCCGCCCGACACCGTCCTGGAGCGCGCGCTGGAGGTGGCGCGCGGCCTGGCGGCGATACCGCCTCGCAGCTTCGAGCTCGCCAAGCGGGAGCTTCGGACGCCCTTCTGGGAGGCGCTCGAGGCGCGCTCGAGGGACTTCGACGCGGAGGTCGACGCGACCTGGAAGTCGGCCGCGGTGCTGAGTTCGATCGGCGCCTACGTGGAGCGGCTCCGGAGCAGGGACTGACGCTCAAGGAAGCCGTCCACGAGATGGCGGGCGAGGCTGAATGGGCCCGGCAGCTGCGGCAGGTCACCGGGCTCGAACCAGGCCGCGTCGACGATCTCGGAGTCCTGGACCTTGATCTCCCCCGACCGATGGCGGGCGTTGAATCCGACCATCAGCTGGCTCGGGAAGGGCCAGGGCTGGCTGGCGTGGTAGGCGATCCCCTCGACCTCGATCCCGACCTCCTCGAGCACCTCCCGGGCGACCGCCTCCTCGAGCGTCTCACCGGGCTCGACGAACCCCGCGAGGCAGCTGTAGAAAGGGCCGCGGAAGAGCTTGTTGCGAGCCAGCAGCATCTTCCCGTCGCGCTCGACCAGCATGATCACGGCCGGGTTGATGCGCGGAAAGTAGGTCGCCCCGCAACTCGGGCAGCCGCGCGCCCGCTCGCTCGCGACCAGCTCGGTCTGGCTTCCACAGCGGCCACAGAAGGCATGTGACAGGTACCACTCGACGATCTGGAACGCGCGCCCGGCGGCGCCGTGGATCGGCTCCTCGAGCTGGCCGAAGAGCTCTCGGAGGCCGAGGAAGGCGCAGCCGGGGGGCGTCTGCGGCTCGCTCGCGAGCGCGATCGCGAAGCATGGCCGGCCGTTGAGCCGGCCGAGGAAGATCCTGGCCATCGCGTCTCCGAGGACGCTGGCGACGGTGCCGTAGCTCACCGCCTCGGCCCCGACCTCCTGGCGCCGGACCAGCAGCCGGCCGTCGTGGAAGGCGAAGACCAGAGCCGAGTCGGACGGTTCCGCCTCGAGGTCGATCTCGGCCAGGAACGCCATCCCGGTCGTCAGGCCCGGCTGGCGAGCGGCGGCTTGGCCGGCGGTGTGAGGCCGGTGACCTCGAGGATCTGCTTCTCGTTCAGCGAGTCGCTCTCGAGCAGCGCGTGGGCGAGGTCGTCGAGCTTGCCTCGGTTCTGCTCGAGCAGGCGGCAGGCCTCCAGGAAGCATTCGTCGGCGATCCGCTTGACCTCGTCGTCGATCAGCTTGGCGGTCGAATCGCTGTACGGCTTCTGGAAGGCGTTGCCATCCTCGCTGGCGTAGTTGAGCGGGCCGACGAGCGAGCTCATGCCCCAGCGGACGACCATCTCGTGCGCGATCCGGGTCACCTGCTGGAGGTCGTTCTCCGCCCCGGTGGTGACGACGCCGTAGACGATGCTCTCGGCGGCGCGGCCTCCGAGTGCCCCGACGATCCGCGCCCGGAGATAGTCCTCGCCGTAGTTGAAGCGGTCGTCGATCGGGCTCTGGACGGTGACCCCAAGCGCCATCCCGCGGGGAATGATGGTCACCTTCCGGACGGGGTCGGCGCCCGGGATGAGCAGCCCGAGAAGGGCGTGACCGGACTCGTGGTAGGCGATCCGCTCCCGGTCGAGGGGCGACAGCAGGATGTTCCGCTCCGGGCCCAGCAGCGTCTTCTCGATCGACTCCGTGAAGTCGGCCATGGTCACGACCGACGACCCCCTCCGAGCCGCGTAGAGCGCGGCCTCGTTGACCAGGTTGCGGAGGTCAGCGCCGACCGAGCCCGGGGTCTGGGCCGCCAGCTCGTCGAGGTTGACGTCAGGGTCGAGCGGCACGTTCCGGGTGTGGATCTTGAGGATCGCGGCGCGGCCCCGGCGGTCCGGTGGCTGCACCATCACCCGGCGGTCGAAGCGGCCCGGGCGGAGCAGCGCCTGGTCGAGGACATCGGCGCGGTTGGTCGCGGCGAGCACGATCACGCCGACCCGGGAGCTGAACCCGTCCATCTCGGTCAGGATCTGGTTCAGGGTCTGCTCCTGCTCGTCGTTGCCGCCGATCCGGAGGGCGGCACCGCGGCTGCGACCGATCGCGTCGAGCTCGTCGATGAAGATGATCGCCGGCGCCGCGGCACGGGCCTTGGCGAAGAGGTCACGGACGCGGGAGGCTCCGACACCGACGATCGCCTCCACGAACTCCGAGGCGGACTGGCTGAAGAAGGGCACCTTGGCCTCGCCGGCGACGGCCCGGGCGAGCAGCGTCTTGCCCGTTCCGGGAGGTCCGACGAGCAGCACGCCCTTGGGCACGGTGCCGCCCAGGCGCTCGTACTTCGCCGGTTCGCGGAGGAAGTCGACGACCTCCAGCAGCTCCTCCTTCACCTCGTCGATGCCGGCGACGTCGGCGAAGGTCGTCGGCGGGCTCTCGGAGTCGTAGAGCTTGGCCCGGCTCTGGCCGAACGATCCGAGGATGCCGCCCGCCCCCGCCCCACCTCCGGCCAGCCGGCGGCTGATGTAGAGGAAGAGCCCGAGGAAGAGCAGGGTCGGCCCGAAGCTGAAGAGCAGCGTCTGCCAGAGCGGCGTCTGATCGGTCTGGGGCTTGGCGATCTCGACCACGTGGTGCTGGTCCAGGAGCGGCTCGAGGTCGACACCGGCATACACCGGGCGCTCGGTGGTGAAGCGCGTGGCGCTGTCCTTGCCATTGACGTCCTTCACCGGCCGCCGGGAGGTGCCGGTGATGGTCTGTCCGACGCTCGTGATGCTGACCAAGTTGTCGGTGGAGACCTGGTCCTTGAAGGTCGTGTAGCTGATCGTCACCGACTTCGGCTGGCTGGGCTGGAACAGGTAGTTGCTGATCAGCACGTTGGCGAGCAGGACGATGCCCAGCGTCACCCAGAAGCGGACGCTCCGGAAGGAGGCGAAGGGGGATGCCGGCGGCGGGGTCGGCGCCTTGGGCGGTCGGCTGGCCATCGATCAATTCTGACCGAGCGCGCCGCAGCGGGGCTGCGCGCCTATTGACAGCGGGTGACCGCGCCCCTATAACGCCAACGTCCGGCTGATGGCCGCCGGGCGTATCGCCCGTACCGGGCCCATGGAGAAGATCCGCAAGATGCGAAACAGATGGCTTCTCGTCCTCCTCGCGATGGTGGCGACCCTTTCCCTCTCGGCACCCGTGTCGGCATCGGCGAGCGCTGGGGCCAACGGTCCGCTCCACACCATGGGTGTGATGCGCGTCCACGACGCTCATGGCAAGCCCGGTGGTGGTGGCTCCGCCAACCTGTCCTATCACGGGGGCACCGGCGGTATCGGGGTCGAAACCGCGACTGCCGTCTACATCGTTTACTGGGGCTCGCAGTGGAGCAGCGACCCCTCCGGCGAGGCGGCTATCCAGCAGGGATTCTTCAACGGCGTCGGCGGGTCGTCCTGGAACAACTCGGTGACCCAGTACTGCCAGGGCGTCGCGAGCGGCACCATCTTCTGCGGCACCTCCGGCCAGCGCGCCAGCAACCCTTCCAGCGTTCTCAAGGGCGTCTGGTCTGACAACGCCGCAGCCGCACCATCGCGACCGACGCAGTCCCAGCTGGCGGCCGAGGCGACCGCCGCCGCCCTCCATTTCAAGAACACGGCGGTCGGGTCCAACGTCAGCACCCAGTACGTGGTCTCGACCGCGACCGGGAACAGCTCGAGCGGCTTCGGCACCCAATACTGCGCCTGGCACAGCTCGATCTCCTCGACCTACGGCAACATCGCCTACACCAACTTCCCCTACATCACCGACGCCGGGGCCAGCTGCGGCGCTAATTTCGTCGGCAAGGTGACTGACGGCATCACCATCGTCGACGGCCACGAGTTCGCCGAGACCGAGACCGACCAGTTCCCCAGCACCGGCTGGCTGGACGCCAACGGCAAGGAGAACGGTGACAAGTGCGCCTGGATCTCGTCCGGCCAGGGCGCCTCGCAGAACATCACCCTGTCGACGGGGACCTTCGCGGTGCAGTCCCTCTGGAGCAACGCCTTCAGCTCCGGCGCCGGTGGCTGCGTGATCAGCTACCCGTAATTCCCGGTCACGGAGAAAACAGAGGGGCTGTCCCAGGTCGGGATCGCCCCTCTGGTTGAGATCGCCCCGGTTCGACGCCGGCTTGGCGAATCCGCTTAGCGACTGCTTAACACTACGACCCTCAGGAGCGTTCAGCCCAGGAACGAAGGCTCCCTCACGGAATGCGGAAATTGGTGGAGGCGGCGGGAGTTGAACCCGCGTCCGAAGCAATGTCCCTCGGGATCTCTACGAGTGTGTTCGTGATTTTGATCTCGCCCTGGGGCCCCTCACGACGGGGTCCTTGCGGCCAGCCCCGGTGAAATTTCCCACCCTGGAGCAGAGGCGCCTCCAGGGCGGTGATCCGGCTGTTTGACGTGGCGTCCCGGTTCGCCGGCGCTTCCGGGGGCCACGCCCGGGATCGTGTCCCGGGAGCTAGCTCAGGCTACTTACGCAGCGAGGGCGAGCTGGTTGTGCTTGTTGGCACTTGTGTTGTTTGCGCTGTAACGCTCACGCCTTCGACTCGCAATCCCGAAGCCCAACTACCCCGTCGAGACCGGACGCCCCCACGTCGAAGTGAAACTTCGCTTTGAATTCTACCCCGCCGGCCAGTCTCCAACCGCGCGAGCCGAGCCCGCGCTTATTGTTCACGGCATGGAGCTCGGCGAGCGAACCGAGGCGGCCGACCTCGATCGCATCGCGGCCGCCAACCTGAAGGAGCTCGGCGACATCCGGATCGACGACGTCCTCGCCTTCATCGACCGCGGCATCGAGCAGATGCCCTCCTACCGGGACCTCTACAACCGCTGGGAGCGCCAGCAATGGGCGGTGGCCGACCTCGACTTCGGGCCCGACCGCGAGAACTGGCAGGCGATGTCGGAGGACGAGAGGAAGTACGCCCTCTGGACCATGCGCCTCTTCTTCAACGGCGAGGAACGGGTCACCGCGACCCTCGCCCCCTTCGTCTGGGCGGCGCCGACGCCCGAGATCGAGATCTTCCTCAGCACCCAGATGGTGGACGAGGCGCGCCACGCGATCTTCTTCGAGACCTGGTGGCGGGCCGTCCCGGGCACCGAGCGAACCGACCTGGCGAGCCTGCTCGACGAGGTCCGACCCACCGTCGCCGGTGGCTACAACGAGCTCTTCTACGACCGCCTGCCGAACATCTCGCAGCGCCTGGCCGAGAACCCGAAGGACCTCGACTCCCTGGTCGAGGGAGTGACCATGTACCACATCGTCATCGAGTCGACGCTCGCCCTCACCGGGCAGCGTTTCACGCTCGACCAGATGCGCCGGGAGGGTAACACCCATCTCGGCTTCTACCGGGGCTTCACCGCCGTCGCTCGAGACGAGTCTCGCCACGTCAACTTCGGCATCAAGTTCCTCCAGGAGGCGATCCGCGAGGACCCGGGCCGGTTCGCCCCGATCGTCCAGCGAACGCTCGTCGAGTGCCTGCCTCTGATCGACGGGACGCTCGAGCCGCCCGACGGCGACCCGCGCTACTACACCGAGTTCGGCCGCAGCCAGGACGAGGTCATGCAGTACGCGATGAGCTCGCTCACCAAGCGCCTCCAGGCGATCGGGATCAACCTGGCGGCGTAGGTCTACCCGCGGCGCATCGCGCGCGCCATCTCCCGCTTGGCGTCGGCCTCGGCCAGCGCCTCGCGCTTGTCGAATTGGCGCTTGCCGCGGGCCAGCCCGACCTCGACCTTGGCCTTGTTGCGGACGAAGTAGAGCCGGAGCGGGATCAGCGTGTAGCCCTTCTGCCGCACCTTCCCGATCAGGGACGCGATCTCCTGCCGGTGAAGAAGGAGCTTGCGGGACCGCATCGGCTCGTGGTTCTGGAGGTTGCCCTGCGCGTAGGGCGAGATGTGCACGTTCTCCAGCCAGGCCTCGTTGCCGGCGATCCGAACATAGCCGTCGCGGAGGTTGGCGCGCCCACCCCGGAGGGACTTGACCTCGGTCCCGAGGAGTTGCATCCCGGCCTCGTACTTCTCGTCGACGAAGTAGTCGTGGAAGGCCCGGCGGTTGGTAGCGACCTCCTTGAAGGTCGACTTGGCCTCGGTCACGGAAGCAGCTGGCGGGCGGGCATCGGGCGCCGGCTCGGCAGCTGGACCTCCTCCACCTGGTAGGCGCCATCCCCCGTCGCGACGAGGAGCCCCTCGGCGCTCGCCCGGAGGATCTCGCCCGGTTTCCCAGTCCCCTCCGCCGGCGTCCCCCGCAGGACCTTCAGCTCCTTGCCGGCGAGGGTGGCGGTCGTCCCCGGCCAGGGGTTGAGCGCTCGGACCCGGCGATCGATCTCGGCTGCGGAAAGGGACCAGTCAAGGGCGCCATCCTGCTTGCGCAGCCGCGGAGAGGTGGTCGCGGCGCCGTGATCCTGCTCGACCGGCAGATGGCGGTCGAGGTCGGCCAAGACCTCGAGCAGGAGCGCGGCGCCGATATCGGCCAGCTCGAGCGTCAGGGACGCGGTCGTCGACTCCGGTCCGATCGGGAGCCTCCGGGTGGCGAGGACGGCACCGTGGTCGAGTTGCTCGTCCATCCTCATGATCGAAACCCCGGTCTCGTCGTCGCCGGCGAGGATCGCACCGGCGATCGGCGCCGCTCCGCGATGGCGGGGCAGCAGCGAGGCATGGATGTTCAGCGGCCCCCGGGTCGGGATCTCGAGCACCTCGGGCGGGAGGATCTGCCCGTAGGCGACGACGATCATCAGCTCCGGCGCCGCCCACCGGATCTGGGCCACCGATTCCGGCGATCCGACCCGGTCCGGCTGGTAGACGTGAAGGCCGCGCTTGAGAGCCGCCTGCTTGACCGGCGTCGGGAGGATCTTGTTGCGGTGGCCGGGGCGGTCGGGCTGGGTGATGACCAGCGCCAGCTCATGGCCGGCCGCCACCAGCGCGTCGAGCGAGGGTACGGCGAACTCCGCCGTGCCGGCGAAGACCAGGCGCAGGGGAGGGGTGCCTCGGGTCCCCGTCAGGCCTCGACCGCCGCGGCCGCGACCTCGTCCTCCTCGGCCTCGAGGTCTTCGAGCTTGCGGAGGGTGTCGAGGCTCGTCAGGCGGTCGATGAAGAGGATGCCGTCGAGGTGGTCGAGCTCGTGCTGGTAGGCGCGGGCGGTGAAGCCGGACGACTTGATCCGGACCTCCTTGCCGTGCCGGTTGCGACCCTTGATCACAACCTCCTCGTAACGCGCGACCTCGCCCACCCAGCCGGGGTAGCTGAGGCAGCCCTCGTAGCCGACCTGGATGCCCTCGCCGCGGACCAGCTCGGGGTTGACCAGACCCACGACCTGGTTCTCATCCCCCCGGACGACGAAGACCCGCAGCAGCACTCCGATCTGGGTGGCGGCGAGCCCGGCGCCGGGCGCGGCAAGCATCGTCTCGGCGAGGTCGTCGATCAGCTTGACGATCGACGAGTCGACCCGGGGCGCCTTCTTCGCCTTCTCGCGCAGCGTCGGGTGCTCGAAGCCGTAGATCTTGCGAACTGCCATTGGAACTCAAGTCTACCCAGCCGAACCGGTAATCTAGCCTCCAGGGAATGGCTCCCAGAGACCTCCTGACCCCGCTGCTCGGCCAGCGCGAGGAGACCCTCAAGGTGCTCGACTCGCTGTCCGAAGCGGACCTGGAACGCATCGACGACAGCAGCGACTGGTCGATCCGCGCCATCCTCGGCCACCTCGCCAGCGCCGAGCTGGGGGAGGCGTTCTTCATCCGCACCGCCGCCCGGGGCGACCTGATCCACCAGGACGCGGGCGCGCGCGATGGCTTCAACGCGGACGAGAGGGAGAAGACCACGGGCTGGTCGTTGGCCCGCTGCCGGGAGGAGCTGGAGGACGCTCGCTCGACCCTCGTCGAGGTCTTCACCGCGTTGCGCGAGGAGGACCTGGACCGGTCGATTCGCTGGCCCGAATGGCCGGCCCGGACGATCCGGGCCTCGATCCCCTACATGGTCGAGCACGAGGACAGCCACGTCGACCAGATCCGCCACGCCCTCGGCCGGGACTGATCGCGGCCGGCCCGGTTGCAGCGGTGTCAGTCGGCGCGGGTCATCGACACGATCTCACCGTCATGCCATTCCGGTGGGGCCGCCATCAGCGGCTGGTACTGCTGCGCCATCTGGTCGGTCCGCGGGTCGTCCGAATTGGCGCGATAGCTGGCCTCGTCCTCGAAACCGACCACGAGCCAGACCTCGTCCGGGTCGGACTTGCTGCGATAGGTCGCGTTGAACAGGAAGCCCTTCACCTTCCGCTCCTCGAACCCCTTCATCAGCTCCTGCATCTTCTCGTAGGAACCGGGTTTGAACTTCATCCTGGCGACAGTTCCGAACATGGTGGGCACCTCTCAGGAAGGCCGACGGAGTGCGACCAAATATAAACCGCGATTGCGCAGCACGGGAACCGCGACTGCTCCACGGAGCGTTCTCAGCAGGGCCGTCAGACCCCTTTTTCCGTAAACCGCCTACATCACCGGGTCGACGTCGTAGCTCCAGCCCCGGCCGCGGGGTGCGAGGTGGGACAGGCGCGACAGCGCCTTGCCCTTGAGCGTGATCTGCCAGCGATAGGAACCCCTGAGCTTGAGGATGAAGGCGGGCGAGGGGCCGAGCAGCTTGACGTCCGCCAGCCCCTCCCGGACGATCCCTGTCGCCAGCCACTCGGCGCCGTCGCGAGCGGTCGCGGCGGCCCGGTCGGCGTCAGCGTCCGAGTAGGTGAGCACGGCGAGCTCGGCGTAGGGCGGGAAGCCGAAGATCTCGCGCGAGGGCAGCTCCTCGCGGTAGAAGCCGAGGTAGTCGTTGGCTGTGGCCCGGCGAAGGGCGTAATGGTCGGGGTTGGAGGTCTGGACCACAACCCGAGCCGGCTGGCCGGCCCGGCCGGCCCGGCCCGCCACCTGGGTGACGAGGGCGAAGGTGTTCTCCGCCGCGCGGTAGTCGGGGAAGTGGAGCGGGAGGTCCGCGTCCACGACGCCGACCGCGCTCACCGCGGGCAGGTCGAAGCCACGGGCGACGAGCTGGGTGCCGATGAGCAGGTCGGCGCGGCCGGAGGCGAAGGCCTCGAAGATCTCCAGGTAGCCCTCCTCGCCGCCCGCGGTGTCCTTATCGAGGCGCAGGACCCGGGCCTCCGGCCAGAGCTTGCGGGCAAGCGACTCCAGCCGTTGGGTGCCGATTCCGAAGGCTCGGATCTGGCGGGAGCCGCAATAGGGGCAGTGGGCGGGGAGGGCGTCGGCGAAGCCGCAGTAGTGGCAGGCGAGGCCGTTCAGCTCGGCGTGCTGGACCAGCGCCACCGAGCAGTTCGGGCACTGCACGCTCCTGCCGCAGTCGCGGCAGAGCACGAAGGTGGCCATCCCCCGACGGTTGAGGAAGAGGATCGCCTGCTGCCGAGACGAGAGCGCGTCGTCGACGACCTCTTTCAGGCGGCGGCTGATCGCGGTCCGATTGCCCGCCTCCGCCTCCTCCCGCATGTCGGCGAGCTCGATCTGGGGCACCGAGCCGATCACCCGCCGGGGGAGCTCGGCGAGGGCAAGGGTGCCGGTCTCGGTCTCCCGGTAGGTTGCGACGGAGGGGGTCGCCGAGCCGAGCACGAGACGCGCTTCGGTGAGGATGGCGAGGCGGCGCGCGACCCAGGTTGCGTCGTAGCGCGGGGTTCGGTCCTGCTTGTAAGACGACGAGCCTTCCTCGTCGACGCAGACGAGGCCGAGGCGCGGGAGGGGTGCGAACACGGCCGAGCGGGAGCCGACCACGATGTCGACCTCGCCGCGCCTCGCTCGCCACCATTGCTGGGCCCGCTCGAGCTCGGTCAGCTGGGAGTGGAGCACCGCCAGCCGGCCGCCGAACCGGCGAGCGAACCGCTCGACCAGCTGCGGCGTGAGCGCGATCTCGGGGATCAGCACCAGCGACTGAAGGCCGTCGACCCGAGCCGCCTCGGCGGCGGCGAGGTAGACCTCGGTCTTGCCGCTGCCGGTGACGCCGTGGAGGAGCACCTCGGGGCTGGCCCGGATGGCGGTCACCGCAGCCTGCTGGTCGGCGGTCAGAGGCCGCGACGCCTCCCTTCCCCCATCCCCCGCCGCAAGGGTGAGCAGTCGGCTGTGGACCCGCTGTCGGTCGGATGGTCCGGCCCCGCTCGACCGGCCGACCCGGATTCGCGGCGGGACCATTGCGCGGATGCATTCCAGAAGGGGCGCCCAGTAGTGGTCGGCCATGTCGCGGGCGAGCTCCAGCTGGTGGGGCAGGAGAAGTGGCTCGCGGTCGGCCCGCTCGATCTCCTTCAGCTCGATCCCCGGGTCCTCGTCGGTGAGACCGACGACGTACCCCCACGCCGTCCGGCGGCCAAAGGGCACGAGAACGCGATGGCCGGCGACGACCTCCATCGCGGGCGGGACGCGGTAGGTGTAGTGGCCCCGATCGAGTGCGCGCGCCGCCTCGACCGCGACCTCGGCAAACCTGGCCAGGCCCGGGTTTCCTACTGGCTCTCGACGGCGGCGGTGGAGAAGAGGTCTGCCGGCGGGACCGGGACACCGGTCTTCGGAATCTGCGGCTCGGCCGCGCGGCCGACGTTGCTGAACGTCAGCGACGAGCTGACCACGAGGTGGTGGGCGCTCACCGGATCGGTGCCGGTGAAGTGGCCGTCGACCCGCTGCAGGCGATTACCAGCGCCGACGTGGGCCACGAGGAAGCCGCTGCCGCTGTTGGCCACCAGCTGGACGAGCTGGTTGTGCGCCGGAGTGATCGTGTACTGGTTCGAGAAGGTCCCGTTGCTGAAGCTGGTCGACTTGCTGACGCGGGTGGCCAGGAGCACCGATTCCCGGAGCAGATTGAGCCTGACACCCGGGATGAACTCCTCCGCCACGTAGGTCCAGCTGAGGTACCAGTCGCGCTTGGACCCGTGGGGACGGACGTAGACATCCGAGTCGCTGACGACCAGGTCGAAGGCGTCGATGTTCTGGGCCGTCGCGGGGTCGGTCGCGCCGAGGACGAGGGACGCGTTGTCGTCCTTCGCCTGGCCTCGGGAGTGGTATGTCACCCGGGCGACCTTGCCCTTCGGAATGTCGCCTCCGGTGGCAGTCTCGGTGACCGTGATCGAGAAGTCGGCGCCCTGCCGGTCAACGGTCTGGATCGACGCCGCGACGGCCCCGAGGTCGGACGAGTCCCCGCCGCCGCAACCGACGAGCAGAACGGTCGCGCAGCCGAGCAGCAGGGCCCGCCTCAGGGCAGCCGGTCCTTCACGGCATCCAGGATCCGGTCCGCCATCGCCCGCTTGCTGGACCGTTCCAGCTCGAGCCGTTCGCCGGTCCGGAAGAACATCACGCCCGCATTCTCGTCGCTGCCGAAGACGCCCCCGCGGATGTCGTTGGCGACGATCGCGTCCAACTTTTTGCGGGCCAGCTTCTCGGCCGCATGCGCCTCGAGATCGGCGTCCTCCGCCGCGAAGCCGACCCGGAAGACCCCCTCGGTCCGGCTGTCGCGGCTCAGCTCGGCCAGGATGTCCACGTTCTTCTCCAGCTTCAGCTCGAGCGAATCGACGTCCTCCCGCCGGATCTTGCCGGTCGCCGCGCGAGCCGGCCGGAAGTCCGCCACGGCGGCGACCATCACCAGCAGCTGGGCTCCGACAAGCTCCTCGCGGACGGCGGCGAGCATGTCGTCGGCCGACTCGACCGGCCGGGCCTTGACGCCGGCGTGGCCCGGGAAGGGCGCCGTGGTGACGAGGACGACCGCGGCGCCGCGGTCCGCGGCGGCCTCGGCGACCGCGTGGCCCATCTTCCCGCTCGAGTAGTTGGAGATGAAGCGCACCGGGTCGATCGGCTCCCGGGTCCCCCCCGCGGTGACGACGACCCGGCGGCCGGCGAGGTCGAAGCGAGCCCTGACCGCAGCCTCCAGCGCGGCGAAGATGGCCGCCGTCCCGGCGAGGCGACCGGCACCGGTGTGGCCGCTGGCGAGCCGCCCCGACTCGGGCTCAACGATCGTGAACCCACGCCCGCGGAGCAGCTCCAGGTTGGCGACCACAGCCGGTTTCGCCCACATCGCGTCGTTCATCGCCGGGACCACGACGACGGGGCAGCGCGCGGCGAGCACGGTCGCGGTCACCAGGTCATCGGCGTGCCCGCCGGCGAGCCTGGCGATCAGGTTCGCAGTCGCCGGGGCGACCAGCGCGACCTGGGCCCAGTCCCCCAGGGCCACATGCGGCTCAGCCACGCCGGCGTTGGCCCAGAGGTCGCCCTGGACCGGGTAACCGCTGAGACCCTTGAAGGTCGCGGCGCCGACAAAGCGGGTCGCCGAACCCGTCATCGCCACCCGCACCTCGCAGCCCACCTGGCCGAGCTGGGAGACGAGGTCGGCGACCTTGTAGGCCGCGATGCCCCCGGACACCAGGACCGCGACCCGCCGGCCGCGGACCGCCATCGGGACCTCAGCGGGATCGATCGGCACGGTCGAGCTTCCTCACTCCGGCAACTGCGCACCGCGGCGCCGCGCCCGCTCTCGCCGGATGATCTCCATCACGTCCTCCGCGGCCACCTGGGCATCCTCGTTGGTCACAACGTAGTCGTAATACTGCGCAT
>DAIRGV010000016.1:0-37776 GCA_036794405.1 Candidatus Dormiibacterota bacterium | reverse complement strand
GATTGGCGTTCGAGGTTCAGCACGGAGTTCGAAAAGTGTCCACGACACCCCGCCACTCACCGCAAAATGCGTACCGCAACCTGCGGTAACTGCATCCCAATCGAGAACACGTCGGCCACTCTTGCCCGTCCCACAGAATCCTGCGCTGGCCCGCCCCAGGGGCAAGTAAGAGCATCGGCGGCGGCCGCCAGCCCAGATTGCGGGTTGCGACGCCGGGGCCGATGTGGAGCAGCCTCACATGCCCTTCGAGGTCACGCTTGTCTCCGTAGTCCTCCCTTTCGTCCAATGGTTCCTCCTGGCTACGCGTAGGTTCACGCCTCATGAGGTCATCTTGATGCTATGATGCAAAGATGCCAAAGATCCGAACGACAGTAACTCTGGACGAGCAAGTCCTGAAGTGGGTGAAGGTCCGAGCAGCTCGGATGGGCAAGGGTGACAGCGAGGTGATCGAGGACTCGCTTCGCCGCGACCTGGGCTTTGAGCTGCTGGAGCGTCTGTGGTCCAAGAATCAGATGCCGGAGGATCAAGCCTTGCAGCTGGCGGTTGAGGCGCAGCATTCGACAAGGCCCCGCCGCCGGCGCTAGTTGAGGGTCGTCCTCGACGTCAACGTGCTCGTCTCGGCGCTCCTGTCCAGGGCCGGAGCGCCTGGCCGCCTGCTAGCTCTGTGGCTCGAGGGCGCTTTCGAGCTGGTCGTCTCGGAAGAGTTGCTGGCGGAGCTCGGCCGTGCACTCGCCTACCCAAAACTGCGCGAACACATCTCCCCCGAGGACGCGGCTGACTTCATCGCACTCCTGCGGTCAACGGCGTCGATGGTCGCCGGCGCGGAGCGCCCTGATCCCATCTCCCGTGATCCTGGCGATGACTACCTCTTGGCACTGGCTAAGGCGAGCGCCTCGGTTCTCGTCTCTGGCGATCGTGACCTGCTCGTTCTGGCACCCGAGCTTCCGATCCAGGAGCCCGGCGCATTGCTCGAGCACCTGCAACGCTGAGTTAGGCAAACCCGGCCCCGATGGATGTTCGAAAGGTATCTACGATCCGTGCCGGCCGGTTGCGGACGGAGGCCGCGGCGGACCTGGGGCTCAATCCCGGCACCGGCAGGGCGTGGTTCCGCCAGGCTGGCGGGGTGGCCCCCTCAGATGTCCTTGCCTTGCCCAGAGGTCGGTTCCTGTCGATAGCGGAACGCGAAGAGATCTTCGGCGGCGTTGAGCGCGGCGATTCCATCAACGCCATGGCGCGGGCCCTCGGCCGCTCGCCTTCAACCTTGCTGCGCGAGCTACGCCGGAACATGCGGCAGCAGTATCGGACTCGTTCGCGGCTCGACCACCAGGCGGACGCGCACAGGACCGCACCCTGGGACTACCGACCCAGCCTGGCTCAGCAGCTGCGCGTGGCCATGTGAAAGTCCGCACTGGTGGCCAACGAACGTCCCAAGCGGGCACGGCTCGCAACCAATCTGTCGTTGCGTGAGCTCGTACAGGCCAAACTTGTCCTGCGATTGAGTCCTGAGCAGATTGCGGCCCAGTTGCGCCGTGAGTTCCCCGACGACTCGGAGATGTAGGTGTCACACGAGGCCATCTACCAGTCCATCTACGTTCAGGGCCGAGGTGCACTTCGGCGCGAGCTGGCGGTCTGCCTGCGCACCGGCCGAGCGATACGAAAGCCCAGACGGAGTAGCCAGGAACGCCGCGGACGGATTCCGGGCATGGTCAACATCAGCGAGCGTCCCGCCGAGGTTGAGGACAGGGCCGTGCCTGGCCACTGGGAGGGCGATCTCATCCTCGGCAAGAACGGCAAGTCGGCGATCGGGACCGTGGTCGAGCGCTCATCTCGGTTCCTGATCCTGCTCCACCTGGCCGACGGGTTCGCCGCAGCCGAGGTTCAAGAAGCCATGATCACGGCCACTCAGAGGTTGCCCCAGACGCTGTGGAAGTCCCTGACCTGGGACCAGGGCTGGGAGATGCGAAACCATGCTGAGATCAGCGTCGCCACCGGCCTCGACATCTACTTCTGCGACCCCTCCAAGCCGTGGCAGCGCGGCTCGAACGAGAACACCAACGGCCTCCTTCGCCAGTACTTCCCCAAGGGCACCGACCTATCGGGACACCAGGTCGACTACCTTACGTTCGTCTCCGACCAGATGAACCGTCGACCACGCAAAACGCTCGGTTGGGACACCCCGGCTCAGACTCTCGACCAGCTACTCTCGGCCTCTCCCCGTCAACCCCTTGTTGCGTCGACCGATTGAATCCGCCGCCGGCGGGTTCACCTCGACGACGCACATCAATATCCTGACCGACAACATCCCGGTCACGTGTGCCGGGCCGTTCACCGGGAATACCGAAGTCCACGCGACCGGCAACGGCGTCGTACACGGCAACGGCAACAAGACCGGTTTTTGGTTCACAACTACGTTCGAAGGGCAGGGAACGATCGTCCAGAGCGCAGGACCTCAAGCCGGCGAAGTCTTCACGGGTCACGTCATGGACTGGGTCGGATTTGCGGACAACCTTACGAACGGCCTCTTCCACGCGACATTCAACTTCGACGGCACCAACGCCGCAGGCCAGAGCCTGGGCATGCACGCCGAGGCCCAGTTCACGGTGAATCCTAATGGGACATTTAACGGCAGCCACATCAACGTGAGCTGCCGGTAGAGCGGTTAGCAAGGGAGGTGGCCGCGGGGGCCGCCTCCCCTCGACCTCGAACCTCACAAGGACTAAGTGAGGCTGTCGATCCACCTTGAGCTTGGCACGGTCCCCGCGTCATAGAAAACGGGCGTCCCGGTGTGGTGTGGGTGATTACCAGGCCGTCCCGCCAAATCCTCTCTTTCGCTTTCGGTTTGATTGCCAATTCTTCACGCTGGTCTGAGGGCCATCTGTACGCTGGCCAGGGTGATCAGCACCGTCTACGAGGCCGCCGGCGGTGAGGCGACCTTCACCCTCCTGGTGGAGCGTTTCTACACCGGGGTGGCGAGCGATCCGGTGCTTCGGGCGCTCTATCCGGAGGAGGATCTCGCGAACGCGGCCGAGCGACTCCGCCTCTTCCTCATGCAGTACTGGGGCGGACCATCGACCTACAGCGAGCTCCGGGGCCATCCCCGGCTCCGGATGCGCCACGCGCCCTTCGCGATCGGGCCGGCCGAGAGGGAGGCGTGGTTCAGGCAGATGCGCGTCGCGGTGGAGTCCCTCGAGCTGCCCCGGGGCGTCAGGGACGCCATCCTCGAGTACTTCGAGACAGCCTCGCTGGCGATGATCAACCGGCCCGGCTAGGGCCGGCCGCCTCAGGCGCCCTGGAAGTCAGGTTGGTCGAGCAGCCAGGAACTTTAGGACCGGACCAGGCGCCAACGTCCGACCCAGTGGTGCTGCACCCCGTCGGTGACCTCGGTCAGGTCGGCCGCGACGATCGCGAAGGTGTCCGTCTGCTCAATCACCGAAGCCTTGTTGACGGTCAGGACCGTGGTGTCCGCGAAGCGCTGATAGAGGTTCTCCTGGGGCGGGTAGGCGGCCTTCAGGTGGTCGTCCCAGAGCGCCAGCGCCTGGTCGAAGCGCTTCTCCTGGTCAAGGGCGTAGAAGCTGACGACGACCGCGTCGGGGGTCGCCGCCAGCGGCGCGGCCTTCACCCCGCCGGTCGCCGCCAGCGTCCGGCCCGCGGCCCATGTGGTCGCGGGGGTAACGGGGGGAGCGGGGCGCCGTCCGGCGACCGCCGGCGCCACGGCGAGGAGCAGAGCGACCAGGACCGCGGCGGCGGCGAGGCCGGCGAGGACACCGCGGCGCCGCGGTGGACCAAAGGGACGGCCCGCGTTGGACGCCGCGGCCCCCTCGGGCGGCGCGGTTGCGACGGGCGCCGGGACGGGGACCGGCGGCGGAGCGACGATTGGCGGCGCAGCGGCTAGGGGGGAAGCGACCAGCGGCGGAGGTGCGGTGACCGACTGCGGGGCCGCGACCGGAGGCCGGGCGACGATCCGCGAAGGCAGTGGCGTGGGCTGCGGAACCTTCGGCCGGGTCAGGACCCGGTCGACCGCCGCCGCCATCGCCGGCGTGCCGGGGAGGGCGAGCCGGGCGATCCCGGCCTGGGTGCGCTCGATCCGGAACCCGCCACCGATCCGTCCGGCGGCGTCCCCAAACGCCATCAGGGCAGCGGTCGCGCTGCCGCCGGCACCGCCGGTCGCGATGTCGAGCGCGGCTGCGGCGAGCGCACTCAGCGACCGCCTCGGGGGTCGCCGCTGGAGGTCGAGCCCCAGCAACTCGCAGAGGATGCGGCCCGCCGCTGCGACGTCGGTTCGGGCGTCGGACGGGCGCAGGCCGTAGCCGGTGAGTCGCACCAGCCCGCGCGGCGAGAGCGAGACCGTGGAGGCGGCGAGGGAACCGTGGTTGATCCCGGCCCGTTGGAGGGCCTGGAGGCCGGCGAGGATACCGATCCCGAGGGTGGCCGCCCGGGCGCGGTCAAGGGGCAGGTCCCCGAGCCGGTCGAGGGTCACGCCGTCATCGTGCTGGAAGCGTGCTTGAACCTCGCCGTTGACGAGGTCGACGGCGGCAATCGGGAGGAGGTTCGGATGCCGCAGGACCGCAGCCGCCCGGACCCGGTCCAAGGAGATACCGGAGAGCGGTGACGTCTCGATCATGGCGATAGATCAACTATAGCAATACGTGATAGTCCGCATGTAGGTCGAAGAGCGCAATGCTTACAGCTTTGCCGCCGCTTTGGCCTCGGGCCTGCCTAGCCTCGATCGCAAATGGAGTTCATCCGCTGCTGGTTGCTTCACCGGGGTTCGTGGATGATCCTGGTCCCGGGGGTGCTGCCCGCCAACCTCGACGCGGTCGCCTATTGCCCGACCTGTGACGCGGGCCGGGGACACCGCCAGGTGCAGATGGTTCCCTTCTCGGCCGGCGCCTAAGCTCAGTTCGATTTCCCGGGCGGCGACGCCGCCGGTCTGCTTGCTGCGATCCTTCCGGCGGTGGCTCGCGGCAGGCTCCTCGTCGACATCACGCCGCTTCGTGAGTCCCGTGAGTTCCGGCTGACCTGGCTCTCCCAGCTGGCGACGACGGGCGGCCGCCAGATCGTCATCGTGGCCGTTCCCTACCAGGTCTACCTGCTCACCCATTCCTCGTTGGCGGTCGGCTTTCTGGGCCTCTTCCAGGCGGTGCCGATCGTGGCTGCCGGGCTCTATGGCGGGGCGCTCGCCGACCGCTTCGATCGGCGCCGGCTGCAGCTGATCGGCAAGAGCCTGGTCGCGCTGGCGTCGGTCGTCCTCGCGCTCGGAGCGATCGACCTGCGGGCCCCGGTCTGGTTCGTCTACCTGGTCGTTGCGTTCGCCGCCGCGGCATCGACGATCGATCAATCGGCTCGCTCGGCTTCGGTGCCGAGGCTGGTCTCCCGCCAGCTGCTGCCGTCGGCGATGTCGTTGAGCCAGGCGCTCTTCCAGGCCGCCTCCATCATCGGTCCCGCCCTGGCGGGCCTGATCCTCGCCCGTGCCGGGCCGAGCTGGGCCTACGCCGTCGATGTCGCCTGCTTCCTGCCCGGCGTGGCCCTCATCCTGCGGCTCGCGCCTCAGCCGCCGCTGGCGGCCCACGGCGTCGTGCTCGGCTGGCGCGCTCCCGCGGAGGCCCTCCGTCACGTTCGCCGAAATCGCGTCCTGCTCGGCATCTTCGGGGCTGACCTGGTGGCGATGATCTTCGGGATGCCGACCGCCGTCTTCCCGGCGCTGGCCCTGAGCGTGCTCCGGATCGGCGCCGGAGGTCTCGGCCTTCTCTACGCGGCGCCGGCCGCCGGCGCGCTGGTCGCCTCGCTCCTCTCCGGCTGGGTTCGCGGCGTCAGGCGGCAGGGCCTGGCCGTCGTCATCGCGATCCTGGTCTGGGGGGTTGCAATCGCCGGCTTCGGTCTCGCCGGCGGTGCGCTCTGGCTGGGCCTGCCGCTGCTCGCCCTCGCCGGGGCTGCCGACCTCGTCAGCGCGATCTTTCGGAGCACTATCCTGCAGCTCTCGATCCCCGACCACCTGCGCGGGCGGATGAGCGCCTTCCAGCTCATGGTGGTCACCACCGGGCCGCGGCTCGGCGACCTCGAGGCCGGCGCCGTCGCGGCCCTCGTCAACCCCGTCTTCTCGGTCGTGTCGGGAGGGGTGGCCTGCGTCGTCGGGATCGCGCTCCTGGCGATCGCGCTACCCGAGCTGCGCCGGCAGCGCGCCGCGGACGAGGACCGGCCGCCGCCCGCCCCGGCTACGACCTAGCCGACTCCCGTCAGCTCGACCGCGAAGACGAGCGTCGCGCCGGCCGGGATCGGGCCCGTGCCGCGCTCGCCGTAGCCGAGCGCGGCGGGGATGATCAGTTTGCGGCGGCCGCCGACCTTCATCCCGGAGACCCCCTCGTCCCAACCCTTGATCACCTGGCCCGCACCGAGCCCGAAGCGGAAGGGCTGGCCGCGGTCGCGCGAGCTGTCGAATTTGGTGCCGTCGGTCAGCCAGCCCGTGTAATGGACGGTCACGCTCTGGCCGGCCCTGGCCTCCGCTCCGCTGCCGGGGAGGGTGTCGATGTACTGCAGGCCGGTCGGTGTCGTCTGGGCCTCTCCGCTCTCGTTGAAATCGTCGCTCATGGCTCCTAACCCTAGACTGAGCGTCGATGCCGGGCGCGCGCTTTGGAGTGATGGGCCTCGCCGTCATGGGCGCCAACCTGGCGCGGAACGTGGCCTCGCGGGGCATCCCCGTCGCCGTCTACAACCGGACCGCCGCCAGGACCGAAACCTTCATGGCGGCCCACGCCTCGGAGGGCGACTTCACACCCGCCGGCGACATCCCGCAATTCGTGGCGGCGATGGAGCGGCCGCGGGCGATCCTGGTCATGGTCAAGGCCGGGTCGCCGGTCGACGAGGCGATCGCCGAGGTCTCCCCCCACCTGGAGGAGGGCGACATCCTGATCGACGGCGGAAACTCCTACTTCGAGGACACCCGGCGCCGCTGCCGGGAGCTCGAAGGGCGCGGCTTCCGCTACCTCGGCACCGGCGTCTCCGGGGGGGAGGAGGGCGCTCTCAAAGGTCCCAGCATCATGCCCGGCGGGACCGAGGAGGGCTACGCCCAGGTCGAAGGGGTGCTCACGTCGATCGCGGCCCAGGTGGACGGAGTCCCCTGCTGCACCTATATCGGCGCCGACGGCGCCGGGCACTATGTGAAGATGGTCCACAACGGGATCGAGTACGCCGACATCCAGCTGATCGCGGAGAGCTATGACCTGCTCCGGCAGGCGCTCGGGCTCGACCCCGGTGCCCAGGCCCAGATCTTCCGGGAGTGGAACCGCGGCGACCTCGACTCCTACCTGATCCAGATCGCCGCCGAGGTCCTCGATAAGCGCGACCCTGACGGCCGGCCGCTGGTCGACGCGATCGTGGACGAGGCGGCCCAGAAAGGCACTGGGAAGTGGACCTCGCAGTCGGCGCTCGACAGCGGGATCCCTCTGACCGGGATCACCGAGGCGGTCTTCGCCCGCTTTCTCAGCGCCCAGCGGCGGCAGCGGCAGCACGCGGCGACCGTTCTCTCCGGCCCGCGCGGCCACCGACGTGGCGACGACCGGCTGGTGGACGCGGTCCGCGACGCCCTCTACGCCTCCAAGGTGGTGGCCTACGCGCAGGGCTACGAGCAGATGACCGCCGCGGCGGTCGAGTATGGCTGGAAGCTCGACCTGGGCGCGATCTCGACCATCTGGCGCGGGGGTTGCATCATCCGGGCCCGCTTCCTGGACCGGATCAAGGACGCGTACGCAGCCGAGCCGGGCCTGGTCAACCTCCTCCTCGCACCCTATTTTCGAGATGCCGTGGCGGAAGCGCAGGACGCCTGGCGGCGGGTGGTCACGGTCGCGGTCGAGATCGGCGTCCCGGTCCCCGCGTTCTCGTCCTCGCTCGCCTACTACGACGGCTTCCGGCGCGAGCGCAGCCCGGCCAACCTGATCCAGGGGCTGCGCGACTACTTCGGCGCCCACACCTACCGGCGTCTCGATCGCGAGGGATCGTTCCACACCCGCTGGGCCCAGGACGGGTCCGAGGTCGAGGTCGAGTCCTAGCAGCCGGCTGTCCCGAGCTGCAGGGGGGAGGAGGCGGCGACGTCCGGGCCGCTGAGGGCGACGACCGCCAGCTGCCCCTTCACCGCCGGGAGCGAGATCGTGGTGTTGCCGTCGGTCGTGTTCCAGTCGCCCTGGGCTGTGATCGTGCCGCCGGGGAAGCTCGTCACCGAGCCGGTGCACGGATCGAAGGTCTTGAAGGACCAGGTCACGTCATGGGGGCTTCCCGCGGGCTTGAAGCTGATGACGACGTTGAAGGTGCAGGGTGCCCCCGGCGTGCAGGCGGCATTGTCGGACTTCAGGGTTACCCCCTTCACCGCCCCCGCGGCGGCCGGAGCAAAGGTCGGCACCGCTCCCGGGACGGACGGGGAGGTCGCCGAAGGCCTGGTCCCGGGCGAGGTCTTGGTGGCCGAGGCGGTCGCGGTCGGGGTGGAGGTCGAGCCAGGCTGACCGGCCCCGGGGTCGGTACCCGATCGAAGGAGCAGCCCGCGCCCCGCCCATAGGCCCAGGCCGAGCAGCAGGACCGCGGCCACGATGCCGCCGAGCAGGAGCCAGTTGGGGCCTCGGCGCTCCTCCTCGAGGTCCTCCTCCGCCGGCTGCGGCCTGATGGTGCGCTCCTCCCAGGAGCGGCGCGCCGGCGCGGCGGCGGCGACCGGTGCCGGGATTCCGGAAGGAACCGGTGCCGGGATTCCGGAAGGAGAGGACGGGTGCGCCGGCTCGGGCGCCCGCGCCACCGGCGCATTGGCCGGAGGAAGCGACGATTCGCGCCCGGTCGAAGCCGCCATGCTGCCGCTGCCGATCGGCGCGTTGAGGCTGCGGTAGCGCAGATCCCCCACCGGTGACCCGGTCCGGCTGGTCGCGACCAGGGCGGCCAGCTCACCCGCCCCGAGCGAGAGTCGCTCGGTCCCCGCGAGCGGGCCCGAGGTCTCCCGCAGCGAGGAGATCGCCGCCCGCACGTCGGTACCCATCGCCCCCGCCGCCATCGCCCGCGCCGTCACGACCAGGGCGGGCGCCGCGTGCTCGATCGCCCGCGGCGCGGCTCGAGGATCACGCTCGGGTGTGACTCCGAAGGCCTGGCAGACCAGCCGGCCCGCCTCACGGACCTCGGCTCCGAGTTCCTCCTGGCTCGGGAAATGGAGGGTCGAGAGCTGATGGCCGGTGAGAATCACCGCTCCGTCGGGCATTACGCGCACGTTCTCCGCTGCCAGCGCGCCGTGGTGGAGGCCTTCTGCGTGGAGGGTCTCCAGGCCGCCGAGCAGGCCAAAGCTGATCGCCGCCGCCTGCTGGGGCGAAAGGAAACCGCCGCCTGGCAGGTCGGGTACGCCGACGCCCTGCTCGAGGTCGCCCACCACCCACACGCCCTCGGCGTCGGCCCACCAGCCGCGAACCGGCGCCAGTCGTGGGCTGGCGATCCCCGCCAGCCGCCGCAGGCGGTCGAGGGCGGCCAGGCGGGACGACTCCTCGGTCAGAGTGGTCTGAGAGGCGAGGACCTCGCGGCCGTCGGGGTGGCGCGCCTTCCAGAGGGCGCCGTTGGGCCCGTTCCCAACCTGCTCGACCAGCTCCGGCGGTTGCTCAGACATGCCCGCTAGTTAAGCCTCATTGGCGGCCCGAGGTTACGCCCTGGTCAGCGAGAAGACCCCATCGGCGGTCGTTCCGTCCTTCAGGAAGGCCTTGTAGGTGCCGCCGATCGTGGTGCCGGTGAAGGCGCCGTCGGCCTCGAAATGGTCAACCCTGCCGTTGGGGAGGTTCTGCGCCTTCATCACGAAGACCGGTCCGGTGGCGGTGACGGTGAAGTCGCCGAAGGTGGGGGAGTGGCCGCTGAAGCCAAGCGAACCCAGCTCGCCCAGCTTGCCCGAGAAGGACTCCGGCGGCGCCGGCTGGCCCCCGAAGACGCTTCCGCCGACGGTCAGGGCGGCGGTCACCGTCAGCGTGGCTCGGTCGAGGCTGAGCACGGCCGTCACCGGGCCGGTGGAGTTGAAGGTCGTGTTGGTCCAGGTCCCCGCGTAGGTGCCCGCGACGGCGGCGACGAGGGCGCCGAGGTCGGGAGTCGGCGCCGGCGAGGGCGAGGGTGAGGGCGAAGGTGACGGCGACGGCGGCAGGGTGGCCGAGGATGAGGGCCGGGCCGCGCCGGAGGCGCCGCCGCAGGCCGCGAGGAGGAGCATTGCTGCGGCGCCGACGACCAGGCGGGAGGCGGTTCCCATGGTGGCTGAAGTACCACTGGCCACCGCGGCTGTCAACATGGGCCCCAGCTTGCGCCGCCTGACGGTCTCCGCGCTCCTGCTTGCCGCGCTCGCCGCAACCTCCTGCGGCGGCTCCGATCCGGGCGCCGCCCAGGGTCGTCCGCCGGTCGCCGCGAGCGCCTCCGGCGGCCAGTGCAGCGCCGCGGTCCGGCAACCCGACCAGGGCCGCCAGCACCTCACGGACCTCAACCACGCGTTTCCCCAGCACCCCGCCACCTCGGGCGCGCACTACCCGGACCCGCTGCCCCCGAGCCCAGCGGTCTACACGGCACCGGTGCCGGAGGCGCGGGCGGTTCACAACCTGGAGCACGGCTATATCTGGGTGTACTACCAGCCCTCCGGCTCGGACGCCCTTCCCGCCGAGTTGGTAGCGGCGTTGACGGCGGCGGCACCGGGCGAGCGCAAGGTCCTGATGGCACCCTACCCGCGCCTTCCGGCGGGGGCGGCCCTCGACTTCGCCGCCTGGGATGAGCTGCAGCAGTGCGGGGCGGGGGTGACGGCCGAGGAAGCGCTGGCCACCTTCCGCGCCTTCGTCGCAACCTTTCGCGAGGGAGCCCTCGCCCCCGAGCCCGCCGCCCGCTGAAGCAAAGGCCGGAGCGGGGCTGCGGGATCGGCGATCCGGGCGCTCGCCGCCGGGGCCTTCTAATATGCCGTCACTGCAGATGAGCGGTTCTAGAGGCGTGATCCTGATCGTGGAGGACGACGAGTCCACCGCCGACCTGATCGCCGACCTGGTCGAGCAGGAGGGCTTCAGTGTCTCGCGCGCGGGCGGCGGCCTGCAGGCCATCGAGGCTTTCGCGCGGGACCGGCCGGTCGCTGTCTTCCTCGACTGGGTGCTCCCCGACATCCCCGGCATCGAGGCCTGCCGGAGCCTGCGCGCCCTCGACCGGGTGGTGCCGATCATCTTTGTCTCGGGCCGGGACGACGAGGCGAGCACGATCCGCGGTCTCGACGCCGGGGCCGACGACTACCTCGCCAAGCCGGTCCGGATCCGCGAGTTGATCGCCCGGCTCGAGGCCCACATCCGCAAGGTGGGCGTCCTGACCGAGCGCAGGGAGGCGGAGGCCGGCGCCGAGCAGGAGCGCAAGAAACGTTTCGGCGAGGTGGAGGTGGATTTCGCCGCCCGCCAGGTCTCAGTCGACGGCCAGCCTCTCAACCTCGCGCCGCTCGAGTTCAGCCTGCTCGAGTACCTCGCCCGCAACGGGGGCGTCGCCGTTTCCCGTGACCAGATCATGCGGGAGGTCTACGGGTTCGCCGCCGAGATCTCGACCGAGCGCGTCGACCAGCTGGTGAGGCGCCTCCGGACCAAGCTCGGCGACGGTCCCCACCGGGGCGGGGTACTGGTCGCCGTACCCGGCTACGGCTACCGGCTGGAGCAGGGTTCGTCGCAGCCCGCCTGATAACATTCGGCAGGCCATGGCATACGTCATCACGCAGCCTTGCGTCGGCCTGAAGGACGCGTCCTGCGTCGAGGTCTGCCCGGTTGACTGCATCCACAGCGACGACGCGTCGGACATGTACTTCATCGATCCCGACGAGTGCATCGACTGCGGCGCCTGCGTCGATCCCTGCCCGGTGGACGCCATCTACCCCGAGGACGAGGTTCCCGAGGAATGGCGGAACTTCATCCAGATCAACGTCGACTACTTCAAGAAGTAGCGGACCTTCGCTTTTGCGCCCGGGTGCTGAGAGACCTTGAGCAGGCACGCGGTCACCCTGCTGCCCGGCGACGGCGTCGGCCCCGAGATCTGCGACGCGTCGTTGCGGGTCCTGGAGGCGACCGGCGTCGAGTTCGACTGGGACGTCCAGCCCGCCGGCGAGAGCGCCATGAAGGAATACGGGACGCCGCTGCCGCAGCGGACCCTCGACTCCATCCGCCGCACCAAGGTCGCCCTCAAAGGACCGGTGGGAACGCCGATCGGCACCGGCTTTCGGAGTGTCAACGTCGCGCTTCGCCAGGAGCTCGACCTCTATGCCCTGGTGCGGCCGGTGAAGGCCTACAAGGGCGCCCGCAACCTGCGCGACGACCTCGACTTCGTCATCGTGCGGGAGAACACCGAGGACATCTACGCCGGCATCGAGTTCGAGCTCGGCACCGAGGACTGCACCGAGCTGATCGAGGAGATCTCGCGGCGATCGGGTAAGAAGATCCGCCCCGACAGCGGTCTCTCGATCAAGCCGATCTCGGTCAGCGGGACGGAGCGGATCGTCCAGTACGCGTTCGACTACGCGCGGCGGATGGGCCGGCGGTTGGTCACCGCCGTGCACAAGGCGAACATCATGAAGCACACCGACGGTCTCTTCCTGGCCACCGCCCGCAAGGTTGCCGAGCGGAATCCCGACATCGAGTTCAACGACCGCATCGTCGACAACATGTGCATGCAGCTGGTGCTCCGACCCTACGAGTACGACGTGCTCTGCTGCCCCAACCTCTACGGCGACATCATCTCCGACCTCGGCGCCGGGATGATCGGCGGCCTCGGCCTGGCACCGGGCGCGAACATGGGCGTGGCGGCAGCGGTCTTCGAGGCCACCCACGGCTCAGCCCCCAAGTACACCGGGCAGAACAAGGTCAACCCGATGGCGGTGATGCTCTCCGGCGTGCTGATGCTCCGCCACCTGGAGGAGACTGAGGCCGCCGACCGGCTGGAGGCGGCCATCGCCTCGGTGATCAGGGAGGGCAAGGCTGTCACCTACGATATGAAGAAGGAACGCGACGACCCCTCCGCCGTCGGCACCTCCCAGGTCGCCGACGCGATCATTGCCAAGCTGAGCTGAGCACCCCGGCGGCGCCCGCGGCGAGGCGGTTGCGCAAGCTCTGGAGCGAGCACCGGGCGATCCCCTTTCCCGGCGGGAGGAGCAACAGCCCCCACCTCCACGAGATCGCCCTTTACGACGCCTGGCTGGAGCCGATCGTAACCGCCGCCCTTGTCCGCGACGGACGCCTCACGGCCGACCACGCCGCGCTTCTCGACCAGCGCCGGCAGGAGGGCAACCAGCCCCTCTGGGCCGCCGCCGGCGAGGCGGGGGAGCCGGTTCGCTCCTGCGTCGCTCGGCTTCTCCGGATCGAGGCGCAACTGGGAAGCCTGCCAGTGGACTGATGGGGCGTCGAGACCCTATCCTTGCTGACGAGCTTGCAAGCTCGCTCCCCCGTCCTCGCAAACGTCACACCCAGGGAGCGCCGGTACGACCGAGGTCGTGCTCGCCGGCGGCGTGATCTCTTTGCCCTTCTGCTGGTCCTCCTCCTCACGGTCGGCTGTGGTGTCGCCGTCCGCGCCGCCGCCCCCTTCACCCTCAGCCTCTTCGGGCCCGGCGCCGGGGTCAGGGCGACCGCCGCCGGGCCGGCGGCGCCGGCTGTTTCGGCGCGGCCGATCCCGGTCCCCCGCGACGAGCCGATCCCGAGCTTCGCCGTCGCCGCGTTCGATGCCGGCGCCGAACCGGACCTCGGCCTCCACGCCCGGAGCGCCGTGCTCCTGGACCTTGACTCCAACCACGTTCTCTGGGTGAGGGACCCGCACCGGGAGCGCGCCCCGGCCAGCCTGACCAAGCTGATGACCGCGGTCGTCGCGAGCGACCTCACCGGGCTGGACACCCCGGTCACCGTCACCGGCGAGGCGGCGGCCGCCGAGCCGAGCCGGATGGGCCTCGCCCCGGGCCAGGTCCTGACGGTCCGCGATCTCCTCTACGGCGCGCTCCTCAACTCCGGCAACGACGCCGCCTTCGCGCTGGCGGATGGCATCGTCCCCCTTGACCGATTCCTCTACCTGATGAACCGCAAGGCGGCCTACCTTCACCTCCGCGACACTCACTTCAGCACGCCGAACGGGCTGACCGACCCCGCCAACCACACCTCCGCCTACGACCTGGCCGTCCTCGCCGCCTACATCGGGAGGTACTACCCGGAGCTGACGGCCATCGCCGGCACCCGGGACACCTACCTGCCGGCGAGCACCTCCCACCCCGGCTTCTATCCGCACAACGTGAACCACTTCCTCGACGTCTACCCCGGCGCCACGGGCCTCAAGACCGGGTTCACCAACGACGCCGGCGGCTGCCTCGTCGCGACCGCCACGCGGGGCGGGCGCCACCTGCTGCTGGTGGTGATGGGCTCCGACATCATGTTTGGTGATGGCGTGAAGCTGATGGACTACGGCTTCTCAACCCCGGTCCGCCGAGCAACTCTAGAATCGACCGAGTGATACCGATCGAGGGAGTCTCCGCGCTCGAAGTGCTCGACTCGCGGGGCAACCCGACGCTCTCGGTCACGGTGAGCACCCATTCCGGCCGGGGCACCGCCGTCGTGCCCTCGGGAGCCTCGACAGGAGCCCACGAAGCAGTCGAGCTGCGTGATGGCGACGGCCGCCGCTTCGGCGGCAAGGGCGTCCTCAAGGCGGTCCATAACGTCAACGTCGACCTCGCCCAGGCCGTGATCGGCCTCGACGTGCTCGACCAGGCCGGCCTCGACCAGGCGCTGCTCGAGCTCGACCACAGCGACAACAAGGGACGGCTCGGTGCCAACGCGATCCTCGGCGTTTCGCTGGCGACCGCGCACGCGGCTGCGGCGTCGATCGGCACGCCGCTCTACCGTTACCTCGGCGGCGCCCAGGCTCGGTTGCTCCCGCTTCCGATGGCCAACGTGCTCAACGGGGGCGTCCACGCCGACAACAACGTCGACCTCCAGGAGTTCATGGTCTGCCCCGTCGGCCCCGCCACCTTCGCTGAGGCGATCCGCGCCGTGGCGGAGGTGTACCAGGCGCTGAAGAAGGTGCTCCAGGACCGGAGGCTGTCGGGCGGAGTCGGCGACGAGGGTGGCTTCGCCCCCCAGCTCGACTCCAACGAAGAGGCCCTCGTCCTGCTCGTGGAAGCGATCAAGAAGGCCGGCTACGCCCCCGGCGACGACATCGCCATCGCCCTCGACCCGGCGGCGAGCGAGTTCTTCCGGGACGGCCGCTACGAGCTGGCGGGCGAGGGCCGGACGCTCGACGCGGCCGGGCTGGTCGACCTCTACGCCGGTTGGGTCGAGCGCTACCCGATCATCTCCATCGAGGACGGCATGGCAGAGGACGACTGGGAGGGCTGGTCGCTCCTCACCGAGCGCCTCGGCGCCAGGATCCAGCTGGTCGGCGACGACCTCTTCGTCACCAACGTCCGGCGCCTCCAGGAGGGGATCGACCGCGGGGTCGCCAACTCGATCCTGGTGAAGGTGAACCAGATCGGCACCCTCACCGAGACCCTGGACGCGATCGCGCTGGCGCGGAAGGCCGACTACAGCGCCGTGATGTCCCATCGCTCGGGCGAGACGGAGGACACGACCATCGCCGATCTCGCCGTCGCCACCGGGGTGGGGATGATCAAGACCGGCGCCCCCGCCCGCTCCGAGCGGGTGGCCAAGTACAACCGGCTGCTGGCGATCGAGCGCGAACTGGGCGTCGCGGCCCGCTACGCGGGCGCCGACCTGCTCGGGTCGGGCTAGCTTGCAAACCGGCAGTCGGGCGGTCCACGCCGGCCACCGGAAGTCGGCCCGGGCCCCGCTCAGCCCGCCGATCGTCCAGACGGCGGTCTACGTCTACGACAACCTCGAGGACTACGATGCCGTCGCCCGCGGCGAGGTGCCGGGCCACTACTACTCCCGGACCTCGAATGAGAACGTCGCCATGCTGGCGGAGGCGGTCGCCGAGCTGGAGGGCGCCGAGGCCGGCGTCGCGACCAGCTCCGGGATGGCGGCGATCCTGGTCGGGATCGGCGCCCTGGCGCCCCGGCCCTGCCCGATCGTCGCCCCGCTCGACCTCTACGGCGGCACCTGGGTCCTCTTCCGGCAGGAGCTGGAGCCGGCCGGTTACACCACCCGGATCGTCGACTTCACCGACCTCGACGCGGTCCGTGGAGCGCTCGACGGCGCCGGCCTGGTCGTCTGCGAGACGATCACCAACCCTCTCGTCCGGGTCGCCGACCTGGAGGCGATCTGCCGGCTGGCCGCGGCGAGGGGCGTGCCGGTGCTGGTCGACAACACGTTCGCGACGCCCATCCTTTGCCGGCCGCTGGAGCTGGGGGCCACGCTCTCGGTCCACAGCGCGACCAAGTACATCGGCGGCCATTCCGACCTCACCGCCGGTGTGACCGTCGGGCCCCTCGACGTCATCCGCGACGCCGCGGCGAAGGCGAGCCGCCTCGGTACGACCCTCGGACCCTTCGAGGCCTGGCTGGCGGTCCGCGGCCTGCGAACACTGCCGCTCCGGATCGCCCGGATGAGCGCCAACGCGCTCGCCCTGGCGGAGGCGCTCCGAGAGGCACCCGGCGTGACCGGGGTCCACTATCCGACGCTGCCGGGATCGGCGCAGGAGGAGCTGGCCCGCAGGCTGCTCCCGGACGGCGCCGGCGGGATGCTGGCGGTCCAGCTTGAAGGCGGGCGGCCCACCGTCCAGCGCCTCCTCGACCGTTTCCGGATGGTCACCTTCGCCGCCAGCCTGGCCGGGGTCGAGACCACCGTGTCCCACCCCGAGGTGACCTCCCATCGCAACCTGACGCCGGAGGAGCGGGCGGCCCTCGGCATCCATCCCGGCACCGTGCGCATCTCCGCCGGCATCGAGGAGGCGGGCGACATCATCGAAGACTTCCTGCAGGCGCTCGCCACGTAGTGTCCCGAGTCACCGGCTGATGCGGGTCTACACCCTGGTCCAGCTCGGTGAGGTGGTGGTCTTCGCCGCCGTGCTGGCCTACGCGCTCCTGCCGACGCCCGACAAGCATCCGGCGCTGGCGATGGTGGCGGGCGGCCTGCTGATCGGGAAGGCGGTTCTCAACATCCTGGCGCCGGAGAGCGGCTCGCTCCTCCGCCGAAGCCTGGTCGGCTACGGGCTGGGCGCCATCTTCCTCCTGATCGGGCTGGTCCTCCTCTACCGCTGACGAGGTTTCGACCCGGAATTCGGGGGCGCCGGAACCCGGTTTCTACACTTGCAGATGATGATCCGCGACCGGACCGCCGCCCAAAGCCTGCTCGATCTGGTGGGGAACACGCCCCTGCTGCGGCTTCGGCTTTTCGAGGCCGAGCACCCCGGCCTCGAGGTCTACGCCAAGGCCGAGTGGTTCAACCCGGGCGGATCGGTCAAGGACCGGGCGGCACTGGCGATGGTCGAGGACGGCGAACGGCGCGGCGAGCTGACCCGGGACAAAGTTCTGATCGACTCCACCTCCGGGAACACCGGCATCGCCTACGCCATGGTCGGCGCGGCCAGGGGATACCGGGTCAAGCTGGTCATGCCTCGCAACGTCACCGAGGAGCGAAAGCAGCTGATCGAGGCCTACGGTGCCGAGATCGTCTACTCCGACCCGCTGGAGGGCTCCGACGGCGCCATCCGGCTGGTCCGCGAGCTGATCGCCGCCGATCCCGGCCGCTACTTCTACCCCGACCAGTACTCGAACCCCGCCAACCCCCTGGCGCACTACAACGGCACCGCGCTCGAGATCCTCGAGCAGACCGGCGGCCGGATCACGCACTTCGTGGCCGGGCTCGGCACGACCGGGACCTTCGTCGGGACCGCCCGGCGCCTGAAGGAGCACGATCCCTCGATCAGCACCGTCGCCGTGATGCCGGAGGAGTTTCACGGGCTCGAGGGGCTGAAGCACCTGCCGAGGTCGATCGTGCCCTCGATCTGGAACCCGGAGCACGCCGACGAGCTCTGGGAGAGCCCCACCGAGCCCGCGTACGACCTGGCCCGGAGCCTCAGCCGGAGAGAGGGGATCCTGGTCGGCCACTCCTCGGGTGCCGCGCTCTGGGGCGTGGCCAAGCTCGCCGAGCGGGTCTCCGAGGGGGTGGTGGTGACGATCTTCCCCGACGGCGGTGACCGCTACCTGTCAACCGGTCTCTACCGCCGATGAGGATCGCGACGGAGGCTCTCGAGGCCGTCCGGTTGCACGCCGAGGAGGGCTACCCGCAGGAGATCTGCGGGTTCCTGATCGGCCCCCGCGGCAGCGGCCGGGTGGCCCGTGCGGCACGGGCCCGGAACACCGTGGTGGAGCGCGCCCGGGACCGGTACGAGATCGACCCCCGGGACATGATCCGCGCTCAGCGGGAGGCGGACGCCGCCGGTGAGGACATCCTCGGCTACTACCACTCGCATCCCGATCACCCGGCCCGGGCGTCGGTCTTCGACGCCGAGCGCTCCTGGGCCGGTCCCTTCTACCTGATCGTGTCCTGCGTCGAGGGCAAGGTCGTCGACGCCAACGCCTTCGTCGCCCGCCAGGACGGCGGTCCCTTCCGAGACGAGCCGATCGAGCAGGCTTAGGACCGGACCGTGCTCGACCTCGAGGACCCCGCCAACCGGCGCGTGGTCGACTACTTCGCGAAGCGGGATGAGCGCGACCAACCCCCTCGACGAGCCGGCCTACTACCCGCCGATCGAGAGCCTGCACACGCACCCCGACGTGCTCGAGCACCTCTGGCGGGACCTGGGCAGCAAGATCCCGCCCGGCTGCGCACGCTTCGTCCGCGGCACCCCCTGCCTGGTCCAGGACCGGAGCGGCATCATCCTCGCCTTCGCCTTCGGCACCGCGTACGCGATGCGGCTGCCGCTGCCCGAGCGCGCGCAAGCGCTGCTCGCAGGCGCCACCGCGGCGATGAAATGGTCGGGAGGCCGGGTGACCGACCTCGCCGAGGACCTGGACGGCGGGTGGCTCTGGGGTCGATGGGTTGGACCGGAGCCGGCCTGGATGGTGGCGGCCTACGGCGCCTTCGGTCGCTAGGTCGTCCCGGCCGCCGCGGCCGGCTCGCGGTTGCGCCGGGCCAGCATCAGCTCGTGGCGTCGGGAGAGGTACTCGGGGACGCCGGACAGCGGCGGCCGCTCCTGGTCCTGGATGTCCTTCAGCTCGAGGAAGAAGCGGTCGTTGTCGTAGTGGATCAGCTTCATCGAGCGGTTCACCTCCTCCAGAAGGTGCATCCGATGGCGGTCGCCAAGCCGCTTCAGGGCGACCTGCATGATCGCGAAGGCCATCTTGGAGAGGTCGAACAGCTCCTGGTTGCGGTGGATGCGCGAGCCGAGGTCGACCTGGGCGATCCGGTTCAGGCCGAAGGATTCCAGGATGTCGATCAGCATCCCGATCTCGACGCCGTAGCCGGTGAAGAAGGGCAGCTGCTCAAGCAGCTCCCGCCGCCCGGCGTACTCGCCCGAGAGCGGCTGCAGGAGGCCCGAGAGCTCGGGGTAGAAGAGGTTGATCACCGGCCGCGCGGTCAGCTCTGTCACCCGCCCGCCGCCGGCTGTGACGAGGTCGGTCCCGAACTTCAGCGGCCGCTTGTAGAAGCCCTTCACAAAGCCGATCCGGGAGTCGGTCAGGAGGGGCCCGATGGTGCCGAAGAGGAAGCGGGGATGGAAGTTCGAGATGTCGGTGTCGCACCACGCGACAAGGTCTCCGCGCAGGAGGTGAAGGCTCTTCCAGAGCGCCTCTCCCTTGCCGGCGAAGGAGCCGTATTCGGGCAGGATCTCGGGATGCTGGTGGACGGGGATGCCGAGCGAGCGGGCGATCTCGACCGTTCCGTCGGTCGAGCCACTGTCGACGACCACCAGCTCGTCGATCAGCGGGTGGCGCTCCATCAGCAGGCTGCGGGTCAGGTGCAGGATCCGTTGCAGGGTTGCGGCCTCATTCAGTGTCGGCAGCGCGACGCTGATCGTCAGGCCGTGCCGCTGCTTGATCGCCACCAGCCGGTCGAGGTCCTGGAACTCCCGCGAGTGAAAGGTGTTCTCGGCGAACCAGCGGTCGACGCGGGCCGAGAGCTGCTTCTCGCTGATCGGCGGCGAGTAGGTGGTCTCGACCGAGGAGACGTCGGCGCGGGCCTGGAGACCGGCGCTCTTGACCACCACCACGGTGCCGGGAAGGGTGCGCACCGTCCGCGCCAGGGCGGTCGAGACGAGGAGTGGCGAGCGCGCGGCCTCGGCCTGGGCGCCGAGCACTGTCAGCTGGTGCTTCTGCGCCTCCTCTAGGATGGCGGCGCCGGGATGGTTTGAATCCGCCTCGACCATCTTCGACGGGTGGCGGACCTCGCTCGCAAGCTCGTGGAAATGGGCTGACTCGCGACGTCTTCGTTCCGGCGGCAGGTTGGGGCGGTAGACGTGCATGACGCTGATCGGCAACGCGCCGGCCGCGGCCAGCGCGTCGGCGACCTGGAGGGCCAGCCGGGCGCTGGGGCCGCCCCGGATCGGCGCCAGAATGCCCGCCGGTGGGGCGAGCCCCGTCGGGTCGGGCCGGACCAGGACCAGGTCGGCGGGCGGGTCCGAGACGAGGTTGGCGATGACGGTGCTGAGGCCCGGCCTCACGGTCAGGCCGGGCCACTCCAGGACCAGGAGGTCGGCTCCGACTTCGTAGACGGCCTCCCGGATGCCCTGGGCCAGGTTGTGCGCGACCCGGACCTCGACTCCGAACTCGGACGCCGTTCGCTCGCCGAGGGCGGTGATCCGGTTCAGCAGGCTGCGATAGCGGCGGGCGACGATGACCCCGCGCGAGATCGGCTGCCCGTGAGGCACCTCGACCACGCCGAGCAGGCTTCCCCGGCCGGAGTGGTGTTGGACGAGGGCGGCACCGACGCGGAGCAGGTCCGCCGCCCGCCGGGTCGTCAGGACCGGGATCAGCACCCGGTACGGCTCAGGCGAGGGCAAGCGCCACCTCCTCTTCGATCCGCGGCAGCGTCCGGCTCCAGTCGTAGCTGGCGGCGGTGGCCTGGAGTCGCGCCTGGGGGCTCAGCAGGGCTTCCGAGAGGACCGCGGCCACCGCGCCCGCGCCAGCGTCCGGGGCGAACGTCCAGGTGGCTTCGCCGGCCACTTCGCGGAAGACGTCGAGGTCACTGCAGACGACCGGGACGCGGGCCAGGCCGGCTTCCAGGACAGGCAGGCCAAAGCCCTCCGATTCGCTCGTCAGCAGCACCGCGGAGGCGAGCTGGTAGAGCTCGCCGATCATCTCTCCGTCCACCGGGTGCGGCTCCCCGAGCTCTCGAAGGAAGACGACGCGGCCCTCGAGGCCGCGGGCCCGGCGGAGCGCGACGAGCTCCTCCCAGTAGAGGCTGTTGTCGGCGGAGTGGGGTCCGAGCGGTCCGGTGACAACGAGCTGCAGCCCCGGCAGGCGCCTGGCCAGCAGCGCCACCGTCTCGATGGCGAGCTCGATCCGCTTGCGGCGCGTCACCCGAAAGGGCATCAGGATCAGGGGTGCCGCGTCGAGGACGCCGGCCGGTCGGAGGAGCTCGATGGTCGACCGCCGCAGCCGCAGCAGGGCGGTCCGGTCGATGCCATTGGGCACCGTCTCGGCCGCCACCCCGTAGGTCTCGGCGAGCTGATCCCGGACCCGGTTCGAGATCGCGGTGTAGCGGACGCCCGGACGCCGCTGGTGGAGCAGGTCGTAAGGAAATCCCGGGCGCTGGAAGGCGGCGTAGCGGGGGTTCGTCCAGGCCAGATCGTGGGTCCAGGCGAGAACCCGGCGGCCATCGCCGACGGCGGCGGAGAGGGGGAGGTTGAAGTGCATGGTCAGCACGTTGTGGGCGACCACCAGGTCGACCTCGGCGAGGAGGGGCCGGAGCAGCTCGCCGATCCGCCCGGCGAGGCGGTCGAACTCCTCCCGGGTGGCCTCACCGGCGGCGAGGCGTTGCGTCAATGCCTCCACCTCGGGGTGGCGCGAGTCGAGCTCGGGAACGACTTCGAAGTCGCCGCGTCCAGCCACCACCCGGACCGGGTAGCCGGCTCCGGCGAGGACCCGGCGATGGCTCTCGACGATCGCCTCGACCCCGCCCAGCACCGGGGCCGCGGTGTAGTGGAGAAGGGCCAGCCGGGGACGTTCGGAGGCGCTCAGGAAGGATGCTCCGCGGTGATGCCCGGCGGGCAGCGGTCCACGGCGACCCGCACCCCGCCGCGCCTTCGGTCGACGGTGAAGTCGAGGGTGTCGTCGCCGACCCGGAGGCCGGAGACGTGGAGCCGGCTGTAGAGCGGGGTCTCGACCGGGTCGATCCTGACGATGCCCCGGAGGACGTCGACCTGGAGCCCGAGGATCACGGTCAGGAAATGGAAGATGGCGCCCGATCCCCACGCCTGGGGGTTGCAGCTCACGAGGTACTCGCCGGGCTGGGAGTTGAAGCGCCGGTCGCGGCTGAAACCGCAGAAGAGCTCGGGCAGCCGCGCATCGCCGAAACGCATTCCCGCCTCGATCACCGAGCGTGCCACCAGCTCGGCTTCGGCGTGGTAGCCATAGCCACGCATCCCGGCCGCGATGAGCGAGTTGTCGTGCGGCCAGATGGACCCGTTGTGGTAGCTCATCGGGTTGTAGCTGATCGCCTCGCTGGAGAGCGTTCGAATGCCCCAGCCGGAGAACATGTCGGGCCCCACCAGGCGGCGCACGACGGCGCCTGCCCGGGCCCGGTCGATGATGCCCGACCAGAGGCTGTGGCCGGGGTTGGAGGAGACGGCGGCCACCTGCCGCTTCTGGCCGTCGAGGGCCTGGGCGTAAAACTTCTCGGCCGGCATCCAGAAGGCCCGGTTGAAGCGCCGGCGGAGCTCCCGAGCCTCGGCGTCGAGGCGGTCGGCGGTGCCCTTCTGGCCGAGGGTGCGGAAGATCCGGGCCAGCCCGGACTTGGCTCGGTAGACGTAGCCCTGGACCTCGACCAGGGCGGCGGGGAGGGAGGCGATCTCGCCGTCGGAGTGGGTCAGCGAGTCATAGGAGTCCTTCCAGCCCTGGTTGTGGACGCCGATCGCACCGTGCTGCTGGTACTCGACGAAGCCGTCGCCATCAAGGTCGCCGAAGCCGTCGCACCACTGCAGCGCGGCCAGCAGGTTGGGCGTCAGCTCGGTCAACAGGTCGAGGTCGCCGGTCCAGTCGACCAGGTCGACCAGCAGGCAGAGGAAGAGCGGCGTCGCGTCCACCGAGCCGTAGTACGGGGTGTGGGGGATCAAATGGAGGTTGGCCAGCTCGCCGAAGCGAATCTCGTGGAAGATCTTGCCCGGTTCCTCCTCCCGCGACGGGTCGACGGCCTTGCCCTGCCAGCGCGCCAGGTAGCGGAGGGTGCCGCGGGCGAGGTCGGGATTGAGCCCCAACGTCTGCATCGAGGTGATCAGCCCGTCGCGCCCGAAGGGGACCGCGTACCAGGGGATGCCGGCGGTGGGGAAGAGGCCGCTTGGAAAGTCGTCGACGAGGATCCGGATGTCCTCCCGGCTGCGCCAGAGCAGGCCGGCGTCGAGGACCTCGTTGTCGGTGTTGATCTGGGTGCAGGCCTGGTTCCACTCCTGGTAGGACTTCTCCAGCCGGGCCAGCGCGCTGTCGAAGTCGAAGCTCAGCGGCGGCTGCTCCCCGTTGAGCAGCGGAAGGATGTCGACCTGGACCACGAAGGTCGCGTGCGGGGCCAGATGGAGCGGGAAGACGGCGTGGCCGTCCTGGTAGGAGGGATCGGCGTGCCGGCTGCGGAAGATCACCTCGGTGGCCCGGTCCACCCCGTCCTTGCCGTCGTACCGAAAACGGAAGCCGAGGTCTCCCGTGTCCACCGGCTCGGCCTCACCGAGCGGGTCGCGGCTGTGGTAGCCGCGCACGGCGAAGATGTCCCGGAAGTCGGCCGCGAAGTCGAGCTCGAGCGTCACCTCGACCGGGGAGCGGTTGCAGTTCTGGATGCCGATCCGCTCGTGCAGGCCCCGGTGGACGAAGCGGGTGCGACGGAGGCTGATCGTCTGCCGGGGGATGTCGGCCCCTCCCTCGATGGAGAGGGCCGGGTTCACCAGCTGGAAGGTCGCGACGTAGGCGCGGTCGACGCTGCTGCTGAGGAGGATCGGCGGGCGGCCGTTGATCGTCAGCTGGAAGCCGGAGAGGAAGCGGGTGTCGAGGTGGTAGAGGCCGAACCCGTACTCGTTGCCGATCGGCATGTCGCCCGAGGCGTTGGAGACCGCGAACACGCGGTTCTCCTTCAGAATCACCCGATCTTCAAGCACTGAGGACTAAGTCTGATAGGCGCGCGGCCGGCCGTGCTGGAGCCGACCGGTCCAGTCCACCGACAATAGGCGGCGTGGCCCGCCCCATCGTCGCCATCGTCGGCCGCCCGAACGTGGGCAAGTCCACCCTGTTCAACCGCCTGGTCGGCTGGCGGAAGGCGATCGTGGACCCCATCTCGGGCCTCACCCGCGACCGCCTCTACGGCGTCTGCGAATGGCTCGGCCACGAGTTCACGGTGGTCGACACGGCGGGCCTCGAGATGGACGGGGCGCCGGTTGCGGATCGTGAGTTCTCTCAGGCCGACATCGAGGCCCAGACCCGGGTCGCGATCGAGGAGGCCAACGCGATCGTCTTCCTGCTCGACGTCCGCCAGGGCCTGACCGCGATCGACCGCGACATCGCCCAGCTGCTCCGGCGCTCGGGCCGGCCGGTGATCATCGCCGCCAACAAGGCCGACACCTACGGTCAGGAGCACTTTCGCCACGAGATCCTCGAGCTCGGCTTCCCCGAGGTGCTGATGGTCTCGGCCGAGCACGGCATCGGTGTCGACGACCTGCTCGACCGGGTCCTCGACAACCTGCCGCCGACAGACGCGGAGGACGGGGAGGAGGAGGCGGGGCGGATCGCCATCATGGGCCGGCCGAACGTCGGCAAGTCATCGCTGCTGAACGCGCTCCTGGGCGACGAGCGCGCTCTCGTCTCCGACATCCCGGGCACAACCCGGGACCCGATTGATACCGTCCTCACCTTCGACGGCCTGCCCGTGGTCCTGATCGACACCGCCGGCATCCGACGGCGGGCGGCGGCCCGTGACCGGCTCGAGCGTTTCAGCCTGCTCCGGGGCATCAAGGCGATGGAGCGGGCGGACGCGGTGCTGCTCGTGATGGAGGCCCCGACCGGGATCCTGACCCAGGACCAGCACGTCGCCAGCTACGCCCTCGAAGCGGGGAAGGGGGTGGTCTTCGTGATCAACAAGGTCGACCTGGTGGAGGGCGAGGAGAAGACGGCCGTGGCCTGGAAGAACCGGATCGCCCAGGCCTTCAAGTTCGTGCCCCACGCGCCCCTGGTGCTGATCTCGGCCAAGACCGGCGCCGGCGTCCGCAAGGTGATTCCGGCCGCCCTCGACGTGATCGGCCAGCGTCGGACGCGAGTGCCGACCAACGAGCTCAACCGGGTGCTGCGCGAGGCAATGACGGAGCGGCCGCCGCCCAGCTTCAAGGGCAAGCGCCTTTCCCTCAACTTCGCCACCCAGGCGGAGTCGGAAGCGCCCACCATCGTGCTCTTCGTGAACGACGTCGGCCTCCTCCACTTCTCTTACCGCCGCTACCTGGAGAACCAGCTCCGCGAGCATTTCGGCTTTCAGGGGAACCCGCTCCGGATCGTCCTCCGGCAAGAGAAGAAGTGATCGCCACCGTCGCTCTCGCCGTAACCGGCTACATCGTCGGTGCGGTGCCGACCGGGCTCGTCTTCGGCAAGCTGGCGGGTGTGGACCCGCGCCTCGTCGGCAGCGGCCGGGTGGGGGCGACCAACACCTATCGGGCGCTCGGTCTCCCGGCGTCGATCGCGGTGGCGGCGATCGACGCCGCCAAGGGCGCGCTGATGGCCTATCTCGGCCTCCGCTACGCGGCCGGCGAGGCGGGCCTGGCGGCGGTCGTCCTGGCCACCGTGCTGGGCCAGGTCTACTCGATCTTCCTGCTCGCGCAGGGCGGCCGGGGCGTCGCGACCACCATCGGGGCGGCGCTCGTCCTCTGGCCGCTGGCGCTGATCCCCGCCGCGGTGATCGGGATCGTCACCGGCCTTCGGACCCGCATCATCTCGACCGGCTCTCTGCTGGCCGCGGTCGCGTTGCCGGTTTTCGTCGCCCTCGTCACCGAGCGGCTCGGGGCGACGCTGCTGGCCCTGGCGCTGGTCACCCTGATCTGGTGGAGCCACCGGGACAACCTGCACCGGCTGCGGACCGGCACCGAGCCGACGGTCGGCCGGAGGGTCTAGCCGCGTTTACATTTACTTGGCATCTGTCCGGACGGGAATTCACACTCCCGTGGTCGCCTGAGTTCAAATGAGCAGCGAGAAGATCCTCGTCGTCGACGACGAGGAGCACATCCTGGAGCTCGCCCGCCTCTACCTCTGCCGGGAGGGCTACCAGGTCGAGTCGGTGACGGACGGCGCCCTCGCGATGGCCCGCTTCGCCCAGGTCAAGCCCGACCTGGTCGTGCTCGACGTCATGCTGCCGGGAGTCGACGGGCTCACCATCTGCCGCGAGATTCGCAAGCTGAGCCAGGTGCCGATCATCATGCTCACCGCCCGCGACGAGATCACCGACAAGGTGGTCGGGCTGGAGCTGGGCGCCGACGACTACCTGACCAAGCCCTTCCATCCGCAGGAGCTGGTGGCTCGCGCGAAGGCACTCCTCCGCCGGACCCGGCAGGAGCCCGACCAGCCGGAGGTGATCCGCGCGGGCAGGCTCGAGATCGACCTCGGCCGCCACGAGGTGCGCCATGGCGAGAGTCGGATCCAGCTCCGGCCGAAGGAGTTCGACCTTCTCGCCCTTCTCGCCCGCCACCCGGGCCGCGTCTACCAGCGCACCGAGCTGCTCGACCTCGTCTGGGGATACGACTTCCCGGGCTACACCCGGACGGTCGACGTCCACGTCCAGCAGGTGCGCGAGAAGCTCGCCGAAGCAGGGGTCAGCGACCCGTCGATCGACACCGTGTGGGGAGTCGGCTACCGGCTCGAGCTGAAGGCCGCTTGAGTCTTCGCAACCGCCTGCTGCTGGCAGCGGCGGTAATCGTCGGGGTCAGCCTGCTGACGAGCGGATTCCTTTCCCTGGTGCTGGTTCGCTCGCTCGAGTTCGACAACGCGCAGGTCGACCTCGACCGGCAGGTGCTCACGGCCCAGAGAGAGGTGGTTCGGGCCGAGTGCGCCACCCCCCCGGCGGCGAATGCGACCGCCTGCCCCGGGGGGCGGATCACGACCGGCGACATCTTCGAGCAGCGGATGAACTCCCTGGTTCCCAGCCTCGCCGACCGGATGCTCCTGGTCACGCCCCAGAACGCGGTGATCTTCGACACCGCCAACGGCTCCGCCTATGGGCTCCAGGTCCAGCTGCTGCGGACCCGCCGGATCGACCAGGCGATCGCGAGCGAGGGCACGCTGGCCATCGGCGGCCAGCCCTACATCGGCGCCGGCGCCTCCCTCGGCGCCCGGCGCAACCCACTCGGCGCCAACCGCCTGGTGCTGGTCCGTTCCACTGCTTCGATCAACGCGCTCGCCTTCCAGAAGCTGCTGCCACTCTTCCTCGAAGCGGGGCTGATCGCGCTCGCGCTGGCCCTGGCGGTGGCCCTTTTCCTGAGCCGGGCGCTGGCGAGGCCACTCTCCGAGCTGGCGGCCGCGGCCGAGGACGTCGCCGCCGGCAACTATTCGCGCCGGGTGCGGATCGACGGCCGGGACGAGATCGGCGTCGTCGGGGGGGCCTTCAACCGGATGGCGGAGGCGGTGGACCGGGCGCGGCGGCTGCAGCGCGACTTCCTCGCCAACGTCTCCCACGAGCTCAAGACCCCTCTGACGAGCCTGATCGGCTTCAGCCAGGCCCTGGTCGACGGCAGCCTGGAGACGCCTGAGGCCCGGAGCCGCGCCGCCGAGATCATCAACGAGGAGGCGCAGCGCGTGCTCCGGATGTCGCAGGAGCTGCTCGACCTGGCCCGGGTCGAGTCGGGCCAGTTGCTGCTCCACCCGATCGCGGTCGACCTCCGCGCCCTGCTCGAGCAGGAGGTCGAGATCGTCCGGCCGCGCGCCGCTGCCCGCAACCTGGAGATCGCCCTCAGCGCCCCCGACGGGCTGCGGCCGGCGCTCGCCGACGTCGAGCGGCTGCACCGGATCGTGGCCAACCTGCTCGACAACGCGGTCAAGTACGCGGCGCCCGGTGCGCCGGTGGAGATCGCGGTCGAGAACGGGGTCCAGAGCGTGGAGATCTCGGTCTCCAACCAGGTCGACGACCACCCGCCCGACCCGGATCGGATGTTCGACCGCTTCTATCGCGGTGATCCGTCCCGGCCGTCCGGTGGCGGGGTGGGCCTCGGCCTCGCGATCAGCCGGGAGCTGGCGGTAGCGCTCGGCGGCCGCCTCTGGGCGGAGCTGCGGGGAACGCGGCTGCGGCTCCGGCTGATCCTCCCTTCCTAGAGGGACGCGCGGCGGCGCGTCCGGTCAGGAGACGAAGCCCTGGGCGCCGCCCAGGGCCGGCCAGACGTACGCCTGGACGTTTCCCAGGATCTGCTTCAGGTGCGCCCGGTCGTGGTGCACCCACTCGTGCAGGAGGTCGTTGACCGTCAGTCGTCCGACACTCTCATGTACGCCGCCGCGGGCGAGGTCCGACTCGCGGAGGGAGGCGACCTGTTCGACGCTCTGCGCTCGCTGCCGGCGGAACTCCGCCAGCATCCTCTCCAGGCTCCGCCCGCAGGTCGGCTCCGCGTTCCCGGTCGCCCTCAACCTCGGCTCGTCGGCGGCGAGGATCTCCGCGATCCGGCCCGAGAACCCGGTCCGCTCCGACAGCAGGAGGTGGCCGAGCACCTCCTTGACGCACCATTCACCCTCCGCGGGATGCCAGGAAGCGAGTTCCTCGGACATCGTTCCCAGCTCCGCCTCGATCGCCGCCCCGGCCGCGGCGATCCTCGCGGACACCTCCGCCGAGGTCATGACTCGGGCGGCAGGACGAGGCTCACCGGGTTCTCGAGCAGCCGCCGGACCTCGGCCAGGAACTGGGCTCCGTTGGCGCCGTAGAGGACCCGGTGGTCGACCGAGAGGGTCATCTGCATCGTCTTCCCGGGAACGACCTGGCCGGCTTCGACGACCGGGCGGTCGGTGACCGCGCCGACGGCGAGGATCGCCGCCTCGGGAACGTTGACGACGGCGGCGAAGTCGGTGATCCCGAACATCCCCAGATTGGAGATGCTGAAGGTGCCGCCCTCGAGGTCCGCGGGCGACGGCTTGCCGGCCCGGGCTCGCTCGATCAGCTGGCGCGACTCGATCGAGATCTGGACCAGGTCCTTGGCGTCGACGTCCTTCAGGACGGGGACGACAAGGCCCTTCGGCTGGGCCACCGCGAACCCGATGTTGATCCCTCGCTTGACCTCGATGTGGTCCCCACCCCAGGACGCGTTGACCTCGGGGTGCAGGCGTAGCGCCATGGCGCTGGCGCGCATGACGAGGTCGGAGATGGTCAGCTTCTCGGCGCCGGTGACGGTCTCTCGGAGCTGCTTTTGGACTCGGACAGCCTCGTCCATCCGGACCTCGGTCGTGAGGTAGAAGTGGGGCACGGTCGTCTTCGACTCGACCATTCGGCGGGCGACGATGGTCTGGATCCGAGTCAACTCCTCCCGCTCGATCGCGGGACCGCTGCGCGGCGCCGCGCCACGGAATGGCGCCGGCCTGCCCGGCGCACCGGTCTGCCGACCGGCGGCCAGAACATCCTCCTTGACGATCCGTCCCTCGGGTCCGCTGCCCGTCAGCGCGGCGAGGTTGACGCCCATCTCGGCCGCCAGCCGGGCGGCGATCGGGGACGCCTTGATCCGCGCTCCCTCGCCGGTCCGGGCCGGGCTCTCGGCGGGTCCCGTCGATTGGCTCGCACCCCCCGCGTCGATGTCGGGCTGGGGCTCGGCCGGGGGCTCCTCGCCGGCGTCTTTCCCGGCCGGCTCTTTGGACTTGGCCTCGGACTCGACCTTGGGCTTGGGCTCGGGCTCGGGCTCGGGCTCGGGCTCCGGCTCGGGCCCGGCTTTAGCCCTGGGTGGGGAGGGAGCCTCCCCTGCCTTGCCGATGTTGGCGATCAGGTCGCCGACCGGCACCGGGTTGCCCGCCTCCACGACGATGCTGAGCAACCCGTCCGCGTCCGCCTCGAGCTCGAAGCTGGCCTTGTCGGATTCCACCTCGGCCAGCACATCGCCCTTCTTGACGGCGTCACCCGACTTCTTCTTCCACTCAATGACAGTGCCCTCCTCCATCGTGTCGGAGAGCTTCGGCATGTTGACCTCGGACATCAGCCCACCTTCCTCCCGATCATCTCCAGCGCCTTGCGGATGATGTCGTCGCTGGAGGGAATTGCCAGCTTCTCGAGCTGCTGGTTGTAGGGCATCGGCACCTCGGCGCCGCCGATCCGCTCGATCGGGCCGTCTAGGTAGTCGAAGGCGCGGAGCTGGATGCCGGCCGCGATCTCGGCCGAGACGCCGTAGGTGGGCCAGCCCTCCTCGACCACCAGCAGCCGGTTGGTCTTCTTGACCGAGTCGACGATCGGCTGCCAATCGATCGGCCGGATCGAGCGGAGGTCGATGACTTCGCAGTCGACGTCCTCCTCCTCCAGCTTCTGCGCGGCGAGGTGGGCGAGCACGGCCTGGCGGGAGACGCCGACGATGGTCAGGTCCTTACCCTCCCGGCGCACCGCCACCTTGCCGATCGGCGTCAGGTATTCCGTGTCGGGCACCTCGCCCTTCATGTTGTAGAGGCTCATCGACTCCAGAAACATCACCGGGTTGGGCGTGCGGATCGCCGACTTGAGCAGGCCCTTGGCATCCTCCGGTGTCGTCGGAGCGACGACCAGCAGGCCGGGGATCATGCCGTAGAGGGCCTCGAAGCTGTGCGAGTGCTGGGCCGAGAGCTGGTGGCCGGCACCGCCCGGCATGCGGATCACCAGCGGCACGGTCGCCTGGCCGCCGAACATGTAGCGGATCTTGGCCGCGCTCTGCACGATCTGGTCGAAGGCGACGAGGGAGAAGTTGACCGTCATCATCTCGACCACCGGGCGGAGCCCGAGCATGGCGGAGCCGATGGCGCAGCCGACGATGACCTCCTCCGCGATCGGTGTGTCGACGACGCGCATCTCGCCGTACTTCTCAAGCAGGCCATCGGTGACGCGGTAGGCGCCGCCGAAACGGCCGATGTCCTCGCCCATCAGGTAGACCTTCTCGTCCCGATCCATCTCCTCGACCAGAGCCTGGTGGAGCGCGGTGCGGTAGAGCATCTCAGCCACGGCCGCCTTCCTCCCATTCGCCCGCGTAGACGTATCGGTAGAGATCCTTCAGGTCGGGGTTGGGGCTCTGGTCGGCGTAGTCGATGGCCCCCTGGACCTCCGTTTCGACCTCCGCCTTGATCTTGGCGAAATCGTCCGGAGAGGCGAGCTTCGCGGCGGTCAGCTCGGACTCGAAGAAGGTCAGCGGGTCGGACTTCAGGTGCTCCTTCTTCTCCTCCTCATCCCGGTACTTGTCGGGGTCGACCACGGAGTGGCCCTTGAAGCGGTAGGTGACCGCCTCGATGAAGCGCGGCTTCGAATCCGCGCGCGTCTTCTCGACGATCTCGCCGGTCCGGTGGAGCACGTCGAGGATGTTCATGCCGTCGACCTGGATCGCCTCCATGTCGTAAGCGCAGGCCTTCCTGTACATGTCCGGCACCGCTGACGCGCGCTCGACCGCGGTGCCCATGCCCCACTTGTTGTTGACGCAGAACCAGACCACCGGGAGGTCGAAGACGGCGGCGAAGTTGAGCGATTCGTGGAACGCGCCGATGTTGGTCGCGCCCTCGCCGAACATGCAGAAGACGACGTCCTTGCGCTTCTCGTACTTGATCGCCCAGCCCGCGCCGACAGCCAGCGGCAGGTGGCCGCCGACGATGCCATAGCCGCCCATGAAGCGGTGCTCCGCGTCATAGAGGTGCATCGAGCCGCCGCGGCCGTGCGAGGTGCCGGTCTCGCGCCCGAAGAGCTCCGCCATCACCGCCTTGGGATCGACGCCGCGGGCGATGGCATGGCCGTGCTCGCGGTAGCTGGTGTAGATGTAATCGCCGGCGTGAAGCGCGGCGATGCCGCCGACGACCGTCGCCTCCTCGCCGATGTTGAGGTGGCAGTAGCCGCCGATCTTGGCCCGCGTGTACATCTCCTGGCAGCGTTCCTCGAAGCGGCGGATGAAGTACATCTGCCGATAAAGACGCATCAGCTCAGCGCGGTTCTTCTTGTCGATCGTGAGCTTGATGTCGGTCTGCACGGGCGCCGCCTTGGCCGGCCGCCCGTTGCCGCCGGCCGCGGCCGTGGTCTCCGCCGCGGAACGTGCCACTGAGCTTTCCTCCTTGGGATCGGCTGCGCGCGCCGCGGTCGCCACGGCCACCGGCGTCCGCGCTTTGCGGTTGGGTATCTCGATCGCCCTGCCGTCGGCACCGAGGGCGGCCTGGAACAGCGACTCGGCCATCGTCGGATGCGCGTGCATCGTCAGGTCGAGGTCTTTGAGCGTAAGCCCGTGCTGGATCGCCAGCGTCGCCTCGGCGATCAGGTCGGTGACGCGGGGACCGATCATCTGGACGCCGAGGATCTTGTCGCTCTGAGCGTCCGCGATCACCTTCACGATCCCCTCCGCCTGGCCCAGGGTGAGAGCGCGCCCGCTCGCCTGGAGCGGGAAGCGGCCGACCTTGACCTCGTGGCCCGCCTGCCGCGCCTCGGCCTCGCCGAGGCCGACGTTGGCGATCTCGGGGTCGGTGTAGATGCAGTTCGGCACGGCATGGTAGTCGGGCACCCGGTCGGCACCACCGGCGATGTTCTCGACCGCGCAGACGCCCTCATAGGAGGCGACGTGGGCGAGCATGATGCCGCCGATGACATCGCCGATCGCCCAGACACCGGCGGCCGACGTCCGCAGGTGGTCGTCGACCTTGACCCGCTTGCCGTCCAGCTCGACGCCCGCCGCCGCGAGGTCGAGGCCCTCGGTGTGGGGCGTTCGGCCGGCCGCGAGGAGCACGACATCGGCGGCCGCCTCGGCGCCCTCGCCCCCGAGGCCGAAACGGACCAGGAGACCCTTGCCGCTTCGGCGGACCTCCTCGACCTTAGCCTCGGTGTGGACGGTGCCGCCGAGCTTCTCCAGGTGCTTGCGGTAGATGTTCGAGACTTCGGTCTCGATCATGGGGAGGATCTGGGGCAGCATCTCCAGCACGGTGACCTCGGTGCCGAGCTCGCTGAAGAGAGAGGCGAACTCCATCCCGACGACGCCGCCGCCGATCACCACCAGCCGCTTCGGCACCCGCGCGAGCTCGAGGATGGCGGTCGAGTCGACCGTGTGCTCGATGCCTTTGATCGGGATCCGCGCCGGCAGCGAGCCGGTGGCGACGACGATGTCGCCCACCGCGATCTCCTCCTTGCCGACCGCGACGCGGCCTTTGCCGAGGAGCCGGGCGCTCCCCTTCAGTGATTCGACGCCGTTCGCCTTCAAGAGGGTGCCGACGCCGTTGACGAGCGTGCTGACCACCTTCGCCTTGCGCTCCTGGGCGGCGGCCAGGTTGAAGCTCAGACCCTTGACGTCGATGCCGAACTCGGCCCCCCGGCCGGCCAGCGAGAAGAGCTCGGCGGAGGTCAGCAGAGCCTTGGTCGGGATGCACCCCCAGTTGAGGCAGGTGCCGCCGAGCTTGTCCTTCTCGACGACGACCGTTCGTGCCCCCAGCTGGGCGGCGCGGATCGCGGCGACGTAGCCCGCCGGGCCACCACCGATTACCGCGATGTCGAAGCTAGAGGCCATGCTGACTCCACTTGGTGGAAGGGTGGTCCGGCCCCAATTATGAGCGGGAGGTTTTGCGGGTGGTTCGGGCCGGCGCCTGTCCATCGGCAGCGTAGCGATTGGTGAGCGGCATCCGCCGGTCCCGCCCGAAGGCGCGGGGGGTGATCTTCACGCCGGGGGGCGCCTGGCGCCGTTTGTACTCGCTGCGGTCGACGAGCTGGATGACGCGCGTGACGGTCGCCGGGTCGTGCCCGGCCGCGACCAGCTCCTCGTAGCTGCGGTCGTCCTCGACGTAGCCGCGGAGGATCGGGTCCAGCTTCTCGTAGGGGGGCAGGCTGTCGCTGTCCTTCTGGCCGGCGCGGAGCTCGGCCGACGGCTCTTTGGTCAGGATCCGTGCCGGTATCGCGTTCCCATCGACTGAGTTGCGATGGCGGCAGAGCTCGTAGACCAGCGTCTTGGGGATGTCCTTGAGGACCGCGAAGCCGCCCGCCATGTCCCCGTAGAGGGTGCAGTACCCGGTGGCGAGCTCGGATTTGTTGCCGGTCGTGAGGAGGAGATAGCCGAACTTGTTGGAGAGGGCCATCAGGATGTTGCCGCGGATCCGGGGCTGGATGTTCTCCTCGGCGACGCCCGCCGGGGTCCCGCGGAAGGCGTCCTTGAACATCTCCTCGAAGGCGCGGTGGGCGGGGTCGATCGGGATCTCGAGCAGCTGGATGCCGAGCGCCTCGGCGCACCTGGCGGCGTCCTCCAGGTTCTCCGTCGAGGTGTAGCGCGAGGGCATCAGCACCCCGATCACGTTCTGGGGCCCGAGCGCATCGGCGGCGACGGCCGCGGTGAGCGCCGAGTCGACGCCGCCCGAGAGGCCGAGCACCGCCTTGACGAAGCCGTTCTTGCGGAGGTAGTCGCGGGTCCCGGTGACGAGGGCGGCGTAGACCTCGGCCGGGCCCTCGAGCGGCACCTCGACGGGCGCGCGCAGCCATTTCCGGGCACGGTGACGGCGATTGCCGACCGCGACCTCGCTGACCTCCAGGTCGACGTGGAGGGGCTCCTGCGCCTCCCGCCGGAGCCGGGTGTCGTGCAGGCGCTCGCCGAAGACCGACCCGGCGTCAAGGTCGCCGACCAGGAGCGTCTCCTCGAACGAGGGTGCCTGCCCGATCACCTGCCCCTCGGGCCCGAAGATGACGCTGTTGCCGTCGAAGACGAGCTCGTCCTGGCCCCCGGTCGTGTTCACCCAGGCCATGAACGCGCGGGAATCCATCGCCCGGGTCCGGATCATCGTCTCCCGCGCCTCCCGCTTGCCGGCGTGGTAGGGCGAGCCGTTGATGTTGACCAGCAGCTCGGCGCCGTGCAGGGCCTGGACCGAGACCGGGCCGCTCGGGTACCAGGCGTCCTCGCAGATGCTGACGCCGATTCGCACGCCCTGGTAGACGAAGATCGGGCTCCGGGCGCCACGGCGGAAGTAGCGCTCCTCGTCGAAGACGCCGTAGTTGGGCAGGTAGAACTTGTGGTAGACGCCCTTGACCTCGCCCTCGGAGGCGAAGGCGGCAGCGTTGTAGATGTCGTTGTCCAGGTCGACGAAGCCGATGATCGCGGCGATCCCGCGGGTTGCCGCGACGACCTTCTCCAGCTGGCGCAGGTTGGCGCGGATGAAGCTCGGCTTGAGCAGCAGGTCCTCGGGCGGATAGCCGGTCAGGAAGAGCTCGGGGAAGGCGACCAGGTCGGCTCCCGCCGCCCGCGCGCGCTCGATCCCCTCGACTGCCAGCCGGCCGTTGCCGTCGAGGTCGCCAACGGTCGGGTTGAGCTGGGCAAGGGCTATCCGCAGGACCCGTGGACTGATCTCCACGGAATGCATTCTCCCCTGAAAGGCGATCGCTCCAGCAGCCGCCGAGTCCGAGGGTGCCGGCGCTACCGTCGCGGCATGCTGATTCAGGCGGAGGTCCTAAGCTTCCACGGAGGTGCCAGAAAACTACTTCGACAAGCTCCGGGCATCGGCGCGGGCCCGCGATTCGGTGCTCTGCGTCGGCCTCGACCCCGAGCCTGAGCGGATCCCCGGCGGCGCCGCGGGAGCAGCCCGCTTCTGCCTCGAGGTGATCCGCCGGACCGCCGACTTCGCGGCCGCGTACAAGCCCAACTCGGCCTTCTGGGAGCAATACGGGCCTGACGGCTGGAAGGCACTCCTCGAGGTCCGGCAGAGCGCCCCGGAGGGCATCCCCTTCCTCTTCGACGCCAAGCGGGCAGACGTCGGTCACACCAGCGCGGCCTACGCCCGCGCGGCCTTCGAGGCCCTCGGGATGGACGCGATGACCGTCCACGCCTACCACGGTGCCGATTCCCTGGCCGAGTTCACAGCGCACGTCGACCGGGGCGTCTACGTCGTCTGCCGAACGTCCAACCCGGGCGCGGCCGACCTTCAGCACCTCGATCTGGGAGGCAGGCCGCTCTACCTCCAGGTCGCCGCGCTCGCCGAGCGGGTCAACGCAGCCGGCAACGTCGGCCTGGTCGCGGGGACGACGGCGCCCGAGCAGGTGGCCGAGCTCCGGGCGGCGAGCGCGCTCCCCTTCCTGCTGCCGGGGATCGGCGCCCAGGGTGGCGACCTCGAAGCGTCGCTCCGGGCCGCCTGGACCGGCGACCCCGCCGCCTGCCTCGTCAACGCCAGCCGGTCGATCCTCTACGCGGAGGATCCGGGTGCGCAGGCGCGAGAGCTGCGCGACCGGATGCGCTCGGTGCTCGCGGCGGCATGAGCGAGAACCGGCACACCGCCCTCCTGATCCTGGAGGGCCACATCATCGACTCCCTGATGCTGCCGTCGATCATGGACATGGTCATGGACGAGGGGGGCAACTTCACCGTCGAGGAGCTGCGCGTCGGCCAGCACAAGACCGACACCTCCTTCTGCCGCCTCCAGGTTGCCGCCGGGTCGCCCGAGAAGCTGGACCGGATCGTTCGCAAGGCCAAGGAGCTGGGCGCCGCTGCCGCGGATGACCAACCCGTTCAGCTGGCCGAGATCCCGACCGACGGCGTCTACCCGGAGGATTTCTACTCCAGCAACAACCTGACCACGCTGGTGCTCCTGCCGGACCAGGGGTGGGTCACCGTCGAGCGACAGGAGATGGATTGCGCGATCGCCGTCGACGAGGCCGCCGGGCGTGCCTGGTGCCTTCCCTTCGCGCAGGCGAAAAGTGGCATGAAGGTGGTCACCGGGCATGGCGGGATCCGGATCCTGCCCCTCGAGCGATCGCGCCAGGTCGAGATCTTCGGCTTCATGACCAGCGAGGTCTCGATCGAGAAGCCGAAGAAGCTGCTGATCCAGCAGATCGCCCTCGAAATGCGGCAGATCAAGGCCGAGCAGGGCCGGATCCTCGTCGTCGGCGGCCCCGCGGTGATCCACACCGGCTCCGCCCGCTATCTCTCCCGGCTGATCGAGCTCGGCTACGTCCAGGTGCTCTTCGCCGGCAACGCGCTGGCGACGCACGACGTCGAGGCGGCGCTGCTGGGTACCTCCCTCGGCGTCAACCTGGAGAGCGGCCTGCCGATCGAGTCCGGCCACGAGCACCACATGCGGGCGATCAACCGGGTCCGCGCCGCCGGGTCGATCCGGGCCCTGGTCGAGAGCGGGGAGATCAGGAGTGGAGTGATGAAAAGCTGCCTCGACCACGGCGTCGCCGTGGTCCTGGCAGGGAGTGTCCGCGACGACGGGCCCCTGCCCGAGGTGATCACCGACATGGTCCAGGCGCAGGAGGCGATGCGCAAGGAGATCCCCGGGGTGCGGCTCTGCCTGATGCTCTCGACGATGCTCCACTCGATCGCGACCGGGAACATGCTGCCGGCATCGGTCCGGACCGTTTGCGTGGACATGAACCCGGCCGTGGTGACCAAGCTTGCCGACCGCGGTTCCTGGCAGTCGATCGGCCTCGTCACCGACGTCGAATCCTTCCTCCGCGAGCTGGTCGCCTTCCTCGAATAAAATTCGATCTGCCATGGCCAAGGGAAGAGACAACCGCGGGCGCGACGACAAGAAGAAGAAGAAGCCGAAGAAGGACAAGC
>DAIRGV010000069.1:982-8071 GCA_036794405.1 Candidatus Dormiibacterota bacterium | reverse complement strand
ATTCGTCGTCGACTCGAGGGGGCGGGCTCGCCCACGCTCTCCGGATGAGCTCCTGCTCGTGCTCTTCGTACGCTTCCAGCCCGGCCTGGAGGTCATCCACGCCGCCGCCGGTGAAAGTCTCCAACATTCGCAGGTAGGTTCGCCGGTCGTCCTCCCCGAAGTGCTCCGGCCGGACCTGGGCGCGGATCCGCTCGAGCGCGTCCGGACGAACCGCGATCAGGGTCAGGAGGTGCTGTCCGACGGTGAGCTTGTTCCCGAGCGCCGGGCGCGGCAAACGCTGCTCCTCGGGCTCGGCGGTCCGTTCGGGGCCCTTCTTGCCCGCCTTGACGGCCCGGTTCATGAGCCGCGGCTCGACGCCCAGCCATTCCGCCGCCTTCACCCGGTAGGCCTCGCGCACGGCGGGGTCGGCGATCTTGCCGAGAACCGCGTAGACCCGCTCGAGCGCCATCTCCAGGTCGCGGGGACGGGTCGGGTTGAGCTCCTTGATCGAGTCGCGGATCCAGAACTCCCATTCCGGCGGCGCTTCTTTGACCGCCTTCTCCCAGTCGCCGCCGCCGCGCAGGAACTCGTCGGGGTCCTTGGCATTGCCGAGGCTGACGACCCGGGTGTGGATGCCGAACGCGGCGTGCTGCTCGATGGCGCGGAAGGCGGCCTGCTTTCCCGCCGAGTCGCCGTCGAAGGCAAGTACCACCTCATCGGTAAAACGCTTGAGCAGCCGGACCTGATCTTCGGTGAGGGCGGTGCCCGAGGTGGCGATCGTGTTGGTCACGCCGAACTGGTGGGCCACGATGACGTCGAACTGACCCTCGACGAGGACGGCGCAGCCCCTGGTGCCGATTCCCTCCTTGGCGAGGTCGAGCGCGAACAGCACCCGGCCCTTCGAGTAGGCCGGCGTCTCGGGCGAGTTGACGTACTTGCGAGGGTCGTCGGAAACCGTCCTGCCGACAAAGGCCACGACCTGGCCCCGCTCGTCGCGGATGGGGACGATGAGGCGGTTGCGAAAGAAGTCCTGCCCGTCGCGGACGAGCCGGGCCGCCGTCGCATCGGCGATCGGCTTCTCCCGGCTGCGCAGGAACTGGGCCAGGCTCGTCCCGCCCCCGGGCGCGAAGCCCAGCCCGAACCTTTCGGCGGTCTCCGTCGAAACCCCCCTCTTCTGGAGGAGCGTGCGGCCGACCTCGCCGGCCGGGGTCGAGTGGAGGACGTATTCGTAGAACTTGGCCGCGAAGGTGTTGATCTCGATGATCCGCTTACGCAGCTGGGAGCGCTCGCGGGCCGCCGGGGCCTCGGTGCGCAGCTCGACCCCGGTCCGCTCCGCGAGCATCTCGAGCGCGCCTCGAAAGTCGATCTTCTCGGCCATCTCGACGAACTTGAAAACGTCGCCTCCCTGCCCGCAGCCGAAGCAGTGCCAGGTCTGCTTCTGGGGCGTCACCCGGAAGCTGGGCGTCTTCTCCAGGTGGAAGGGGCAGAGCCCGATGAACTGGTTGCCCATCTGGCGCAGCCGGACGTGCTCGCGGACGATCTCGACGAGGTCGGCGCGGGAGCGGATCTGCTCCTTGGCGTCGTCATGCGTGGCCACCGCAGACATTCCGTAGGAATGTAGCGATGGCGGGCCGAGCCCGCCGGGACAGCCCCTCCCCTCCCCGCCTGCGGCGAGGAGGACCTCCCCATAAATGGGGAGGCAAGGTGTGTGCCGTGCTCGCGGACCATTCTTGCCTCCCCCATGCCAGTGGGGAGGTGTCCGCGGAGCGGACGGAGGGGCCTTGCGCTTTGCAGGGTCGATTGGCTCGGGAGCATGCCCTCGACCATGCTGCTCTGATGCTCCCGGCCAGGACCCAGCGAGCCCGACTGCTTCGAGCCGAGATGACCAAGGTCGAATGGAAGCTCTGGTCGAGGCTCACCGCCGGCAGTTGGCGGGCTTCAAATTTCGACGACAAGCCCCAATCGGGCCCTACGTCGTGGACTTCTACTGTCCCGCCCTGCGCCTTGTAATCGAGGTGGACGGACCGCATCACGACGAGACCGAGCTGGAGGATGCGGAGCGCGATCGCTGGTTGAAGGCCCGCGGCTACCGCGTGTTGCGATTCAGTGCCGACGAGGTTTACGACGAGACGGACGACGTTGCGGAGACGCTCTATTGGGAGGTTGGTCGGGGCAGCCCCTCCCCTCCCCGCCTTGCGGCGAGGAGGACCTCCCCAAAAATGGGGAGGCAAGTTGTGACTGCGGCTCTTGCCTCCTCAGTCCGCTCCTTACTTCGAGGTCGAACCTTCACCGAGGGCCGCCTGCGCCGCCGCCAGCCGGGCCACCGGCACCCGGTAGGGGCTGCAGGAGACGTAGTCGAGGCCCAGGTCGTGGCAGATCTTGATCGACTCGGGGTCGCCACCGTGCTCGCCGCAGATCCCGACCTCCAGCTTCGGCCGGGTCTTCCTTCCCTCCTTGACGGCGATGCCCATGAGGCGGCCCACGCCGTCCGCGTCGATCGTCTCGAAGGGGTTGCGGGGCAGGATCTTCTGCTCCAGGTAGCGGCCGATGAACTTGCCCTCGGCGTCGTCGCGGGAGTAGCCGAAGGTGGTCTGGGTGAGGTCGTTGGTGCCGAAGGAGAAAAACTCGGCGTCCCTGGCGATCTCGCCCGCGGTGAGCGCCGCGCGGGGGACCTCGATCATGGTCCCGAACTTGTAGTGGACCTTGATCCCCTTCTCCTCCTGGACCTTCTGGGCCACCGGCTCCAGCTCCGCCTTGACCGAGCGCAGCTCGTTGATGTGGCCGACCAGGGGGATCATGATCTCGGGCCGGGCGTCGATACCCTGCTTCTTGAGGTCACAGGCCGCCTCGATGATCGCGCGGACCTGCATCCGGGTGATCTCCGGGTAGAGGATCGAGAGCCGCACGCCCCGAAGCCCCAGCATCGGGTTCGCCTCTGACAGCTGCTCCACGCGGGCGAGGAGCTTGGCGAGCTTCTTGAGCCGCTTCGGGTGCTTCTTGGTGATCCGCAGCTCGGTCGTCTGGCGGACCAGGTCCTCGCGGTTGGGGAGGAACTCGTGGAGCGGCGGGTCGATCAGCCGGATAACGACCGGCAGGCCCTTCATGACCTTGAGAATGCCCGCGAAGTCGGAGCGCTGGAGCGGCAGCAGCTTGGCGAGGTGCTCCTCCCGCTCCTCGGTCGTCTCGGCCAGGATCATCGCCTGGACGATGGGGAGGCGCTCCTCCTCCATGAACATGTGCTCGGTCCGGCAGAGGCCGATGCCCTGGGCGCCCAGCTCGCGGGCCTTCTCGGCGTCGCGCGGGTAGTCGCCGTTGGCCCAGACCTCGAGTCGCCGGATCCCGTCCGCCCAGCCGAGCAGAGTCTTGAAGTCGGCCGACGGCTTCGGCTCGATCGTCGTCACCTTGCCCTTGTAGACGTTGCCGGTGGTGCCGTCGACGGTGATCTCCTCGCCCTGGCTGATGGTCGTGCCGTTGGAGGAGAACTGGCGGGCCCGGAGATCGACCTCGATCTCGTTCGCCCCCACGATGCAGGGCCGGCCCATGCCGCGGGCGACCAGGGCGGCGTGCGAGGCGGTTCCGCCGGTCGAGGTGAGGATGCCCCGGGCGGCGATCATCCCGTGCACGTCGGAGGGGTTCGTCTCGACCCGGACCAGGATCACCGCCTTGCCGTCCTTCCCCCACTCCTCGGCGGTGTCGGCGTCGAAGACCGCGGCACCGGTGGCGGCGCCGGGAGAGGCGGGGACGCCCTTGCCGATCGGCTTCTCCTTCGCGTTCGGATCGACCCGCGGATGAAGCAGCTGCTCCAGCTGGCGCGGCTCGACCCGGGCCACGGCCTGCTTCTTGGTTATGACGCCCTCCTTCACCATCGCGATGGCGAGCTTCACCGCCGCCTCGCCGGTCCGCTTGGCGTTCCGGGTCTGGAGCATGTAAAGCTTGCCCCGCTCGATCGTGAACTCGAGGTCCTGGACGTCCTTGTAGTGCGCCTCCAGCTTCTCGGCGTACTTGGTGAACTGCTCGTAGACGGCGGGCATCAGCTTTTTGAGGGCCGCGATCGGCTCGGTGTCGCGGATGCCGGCGACGACGTCCTCGCCCTGGGCGTTGGCCAGATAGTCGCCGTAGAGCTCCCTGGCGCCGGAGATCGGGTTGCGGGTGAAGGCGACGCCGGTCCCGGAGCCCTCCCCCATGTTGCCGAAGACCATGGTCTGCACGTTGACCGCCGTCCCGAGGTCGTCGGGGATCTTCTCGGCTCGCCGGTAGGCGACCGCGCGATCGGTGTTCCAGGAGCGGAAGACGGCTTCGATCGCCTGCCGCAGCTGGTCCAGGGGGTCGGTCGGGAACTGCTCTCCCGTCTCTCGCTCGTAGAGGCCGATGAAGCTCTTGACGAGCTCGCGGAGCTGGGCGGGGTTGAGCTCGGCGTCGGTCTTGACCCCGGAGAGCTTCTTCGCTCCCGAGAGGGCTTCCTCGAAGGTGTTGCCGTCGATGCCCTTGACGATCTTGCCGAACATCTGGATGAAGCGGCGGTAGGCATCGAGGGCGAAGCGCTCGTCGCCCGTCAGGCGCTCCAGGCCGCCCAGCGTCACCGGGTTGAGCCCGAGGTTGAGGACGGTGTCCATCATCCCCGGCATCGAGAACTTGGCTCCCGAGCGGACGCTGACCAGGAGCGGGTTGGTGGCGTCGCCAAAACCCTTGCCGGTCGCCTTTTCGACCTCCCTGAGGGCATCCTGCGCCTGCTCCCAGAGGCCCTCGGGGAAGCGGCGGCCGTCGGCGTAGTACTGCCGGCAGGCCTCGGTCGTGATCGTGAAGCCGGGGGGCACGGGCATCCCGGCCCGGGTCATCTCGGCCACCCCCGCGCCCTTGCCGCCGAGGAGATCCTTCTGGTCCCCCGACCCTTCGCGAAAGAGGTAGACCCATTTGGTTTTCTGTGCTGTCTGCGTCATATAACGCCTAGTTTGAACGAGGGCGTCAGCCGCCGAGGGGAATCTGGACGTCGTCGAACAGCAATCCGAGGTCCGGCCCCCAGACCACGAGCGCCCCGGCCGGCGACGGAGCCCGGAAGCAGAGCCTCACCGGTCCGGCCGAACCGCCCCGCTCGACGTGCAGCTCGCCCCAGTCCGGGCAGCCGGCCGCGAACGTCGGCGGCACTTGGCGGCCGTCTTTGAGCCGGAGCTGGAAGTCGCGGGGGCTGGTTGGTCTGAAGCTGGTGGTGCCCAGGTCGGCCGCGGTGTGGTTCTTGAAGCTCACCTCGAAGCTGGTGGTGCCCGCCGCCGACTGGATGTTCGCGACGTCGATCTCGAAGCCCTTGGGCGCCGCGTAGGGCTGCGGCGAGGAGGCCTCGGGAGCACCGCTTCCGGTCGCCTGCTGGAGGCGGCCCCGGAAGTTGGGCCCGATGGCAATCCCGATCCCGGCGAGGATGGCGAGTCCGATCGGGAGCACCCACCAGTAGCGGAGGAGCCGGGTCACGGCGGTTTAACGGCGCTTCAGGGTCGAGGTTTCGAACCAGTAGGCGGCGGCCAGCGCGGCGGCGCCGATCCCGAGGAACGGTCCGAGGATCGCGAGGCCGAAGGCCTGCATCAGGATCCCCGCGCCGGCCGGCACGGCTGACGCGCCAAGGCCCGCGGCCGCGGTCTGGTAGCCGACCGCCGCCGTCACCCGGGCGGCGGGCAGCCGCTCCGAGGTCAGGGTCATGAGGGCCGGATAGATCGGCGCCAGGCCCAGGCCGAGGAGGGGCAGCGCGATCGCCGACCAGGGCGGCGAGGGGGCCCACCAGAAAAGGAGAGCCGCGCCCAGGGTCAGCAGCACGCCGCCCAGCATCAGGGTTCGCGGGCGCACCCTGATGCCGGCGACGCCGGCGGCCATCCGTCCCGCGGCCAGGCCGCCCCAGTAGGCGCTGACCGCCAGCCCGGCCTCGGGGGCCGCGAAGCGCCGGCCCTCAGTCAGCAGCGTGTAGGACCAGCCCCCGGCCGCCGTCTCGACACCGGTGTAGAGGAAGAACGCCAGCATGCCCAGCAGCAGGGCCAGCGACAGATGGGGGGATGGCTCGTTGACGTCCACCGGCGGCGGCAGCTCCGGCCAGTGGACCCCGAGCAGCAGGATCACCGCGATCGCGGCCTCCAGCCCCCCCACCAGCAGGAAGGCGAGCCGCCAGCTCAGGTGCTCGAAGAGAAGGAAGGTGACCAGCAGCGGGCCGACCAGCGTCCCGACGCTCCAGGTGCCGTGCAGGAACTGCATGGCCCCGCCGCTCATCCGCAGCGTGCTGTACACGTTCACCCCGCCGTCGACAACGCCGATCGCGAGCCCATAGACGACCATCGCGAGGAGGGCCATCGGCCACGAGCCGAGCCCGATCAGCGCCATCGCAACGCCGCAGACGACAAGGCCGCCGGAGAGGCCCAGCCGGAGACCGGTCCGGCCCAGCAGGCGCCCGATGCCGGCGCTCGAGACCAGGAAGCCTCCGGTGGAGAGGATGAGGAGAAGGCCGAGCGCCGAGACGGGCTGATGGAGCTCGGCGCGCATCGACGGCCACGCGACACCGATGGCGCCGTCGAGGAGGCCGATGACGCCGAAGGTGGAGAAGGCGATCGCGGCCCGGCCGCGCTGGCCCGCCGGGCTGGGGGCGATCAACTTCGACCTCTTTCCTGCCCTACCCGAGGCGCTGCAGGCGGTGGCGCTCGCGGAGCCTAGAAACGATCACGGAGCTTGCCGACCAGCTCGGTGATCGGCACCCTCACCTGCTCCATCGAGTCTCGCTCGCGGATCGTCACCGCGCGGTCGGCGACGGTCTCGAAGTCGATCGTGAGGCAGAAGGGCGTACCGATCTCGTCCTGCCGCCGGTAACGCTTGCCGATGTTGCCGCCCGTCTGGTCGTACTCGACCCGGAAGTGGGGCCGGACGAGGTCGAGCACCTCTCGCGCCGGGCCGATCAGCTCCTCCTTCTTGCTGAGCGGCATCACGGCCACCTGGACGGGCGCCGTGTTGCGGTGGAGGCGGAGGACGACCCGCGTCTCGCCCTTCACCTCCTCCTCGTCGTAGGCGTCGAGCAGGCAGGTGATGAAGATCCGGTCCACGCCGACCGCGGGCTCGATCACCCACGGCAGGTAGCGCTCGTTGGTC
>DAIRGV010000069.1:0-972 GCA_036794405.1 Candidatus Dormiibacterota bacterium | reverse complement strand
TTGGTCTCCGGGTCGAGGTAGGAGAGGTCCTGGCCGGACGCCTCCTGGTGGGCGCGGAGATCGAAGTCGGTGCGGCTGGCGACGCCTTCGAGCTCGCTCCAGCCGAAGGGGAACTCGTACTCGATGTCGGTCGAGGCCCTGGCGTAGTGCGCCTTCTCGTCGGCGCCGTGGTCGCGGAGCCGGAGCCGCTCGGCGCTGATACCGAGCACCTCCTGGTACCAGCCGAAGCGCTCCGCCTTCCAGTGCTCGAACCAGCGCTCGTCGTCGCCCGGCCGGACGAAGAACTCCATCTCCATCTGCTCGAACTCGCGGACCCGGAAGACGAAGTTGCCGGGCGTGATCTCGTTCCGGAAGGAGCGGCCCTGCTGGGCGATCCCGAAGGGGACGCGCACCCGCATCGAGTTGATCACGTTCTTGAAGTCGACGAACATCCCCTGCGCCGTCTCCGGCCGCAGGTAGGCGACCGCGCTCGAGTCCTCGACCGGTCCGATCGTGGTCTTGAACATCAGGTTGAACATCCGCACCTCGCCCAGATGACCGCCGCACTGGGGACAACGGTCGCCCTCGACGTGGTCGGCGCGCCAGCGCTTCTTGCACTCGCCCTCGCACTGGCGGAGGGGGTCGACGAAGTTGTCGACATGCCCCGAGGCCTTCCAGACCGCGGGGTGCATCAGGATCGTCGATTCGAGGCCGACGACGTCGTCCCGCAGTTCGACGACGTGCTTCCACCAGAGATCGCGGATGTTGCGCTTCAGCTGGACGCCGTAGGGCCCGTAGTCGTAGAGGCCGGTGACGCCACCGTAGATCTCACTCGACTGGAAGACGAAGCCGCGCCGCTTGCAGAGGGCGACCACCTTCTCCATCAGCTGGTCGCGAGGGACGGTCAGGAAGGAGCCCTCATGCGACGCAGGAAGCGAAGGGAGTTGAGGCGCTTGTCGAGGTGGTACTCGAGCTGGTCGGCGAGGACGTCAT
>DAIRGV010000068.1:0-8124 GCA_036794405.1 Candidatus Dormiibacterota bacterium | reverse complement strand
TGCGGACGGTCTTGTCGTCCATCTGGACCGGGAAGTGGCAGGTGAACTCGCGCTGGACCTCGCGCAGGATCTTGCGCAGCCCGGGGTCGAGCTTGAGGATCTCGGCCGCCTCGTCGAACTGGTGCTGCGCAGTGCGCCAGGGATTCGACTCCGTCCGCTTCTGCTGGACTACCGCCATCGGGCTGTCATCGGCCTGTCAACGCTACATGAGTACGGATGAACGCGGATACTCGGCCTCCGGGTCGCAGATGACGTTGACGCAGGCAGGCACCCCCGCTTTCGCCGCCCGCTCCAGCGCCGGCCGGATGTCCTCCGGGCGCTCGACCAGCTCGCCGTGGCCACCGAGCGCCTCGACCACCTTGTCATACCGCGTCCCCGGCCGAAGGTCCGCTGCGATCGCGGTGCCCAGCAGCTTGAGCATCGGGTGCTTCTCGGTCGCCCAGATGCCGTTGTTGCCGATGACGCAGATGACCGGCACCCGGTGCCGGACGAGGGTGTCGAACTCCATCGCGCTGAAGCCGAAGGCGCCGTCGCCGCTCAGCAGCACCACCTGCCGGTCGGGATGCGCCAGCTTGGCCGCCAGGGCGTACCCGGGCCCCGAGCCCAGGCAGCCGAAGGGACCGGGTTCGATGAACTGTCCCGGCCCCGGGCGCTCGAGGTAACGGCCGGCGAAACTGACGTAGTCGCCCCCATCGCCGACGACGATCGCGTCCGGGTCGAGGAAGGCGCCCACCTCAGCGACCAGGCGGGCCGGGTGGATCGGCGAGGAGGAGGACTCGAACATCGCCCGGTCCTTCTCGCGCGCGGCCCCCTCCCTGTCCGTCAGCTCCGCCAGCCAGCGATCGTGGCGGGGGGTGTCGCGGCAAGCCTGCGCCAGCGCGTCCAACGCCGCGGCGATGTCCCCGTAGAGCGCCGCCGCCGGTTCCCGGTGCTTGCGGAAGTCGTCGGCGTCGACGTAGACGATCTTGCCGCCATCGAGCAGCACCGGCGGCTGGCCCCAGTTGAGGCGGAAGTCGAGCGGCACCCCGACCACGAGGACGAGGTCGGCCTGGCCGAGGCCCGCCGACCGCGATCGGGAGCGGAAGAGGCGATGCGCGGGCGGGAGCATCCCGCGCGCCAGCCCGTTGGTGTAGACGGGGAGGTCGGCCGCCTCGGCGAAACGGCGCAAAGCATCCTCCCCGTGCGCCCACCAGACGCCGCTGCCGGCGATCACCGCGGGTTGCCGGGCCTCGCGGAGGAGGGCTGCGACCCTCTTCACCTGCTCGGGATCGGGCGCCGCACCGCGGTGCGGCGCCGGCTGGGGGCGCTCGTCGGGAAAATCCTCGCCCGCCAGGAAGGTGTCGAAGGGGACGTCGAAGAAGACGGGCCCGGTGCGCGGCGAGAGCGCCACCGCCATCGCCTCGACCGTCGCCCCAAACGCCTCGGTGGCGGACTTGAGGGTCGTGGCCCGCTTGGTGATCGTCCGCAGCAGTGGCGGGTGGTCGAGCTCCTGGAGCGAGCCCATCCCCCACCGAGCCTCCGGGGCCCGACCGCCGACGAGCAGGAGCGGACTGTCGTTGGAGTGCGCGGCGGCGACCGCGGAGATCGCGTTGGTGACGCCGGGGCCGGCGGTGACGGTCGCCACTCCGCATTGTCGGGTGACCTTCGACCAGCCCTCAGCTGCGAAGGTTGCCGTCTGCTCGTGGCGGGTGTCGACCACCCGGATCCCGTGCGCGACCGATCCCATCAGCATCGGCCAGATGTGCGCACCGTTGAGCGTGAACAGGTGGCTCGTCCCCGCCGCCTCGAGGGCGAGGACGATCAGCTCGCCGGTGTTGCCGGATTCTGGCACCCGTAAAGGTTATGGCGTCGGGTCGGTCCGGTCGCCCCAGGGCATCCAGGCGGTGTTGAAGGCAGCGCCGGGTCGCCCCTCGCGATCCACCGTGATGATGCCCCCGTGGCCCTGGAGTCGCTGGCCGAGCAGATCGACGGCCCGGGTCGCGGCGTCCGCCGCGCTGACCGAGGCCATCTCGTCGACCGCGAACTTGGCCAGCACGAGGCGAATGAACAGCTCGCCGGTGCCGGTGCCGACCGCGGCACCGAGCCGATCGTCGGCATACAGCCCGGCGCCGGGGATGGGACTGTCGCCGACCCGGCCCGGCAGCTTGCCGGTGTAGCCGCCCGTCGACACCGCGGCGGCGAGGTGCCCATCCTCGAAGGCGACCGCGCCGACGGTGTCGCCGTCGCCGCGCCGCCATTCATCCAGCTGCCGGCGGCGGCGCTCGACGAGGAAGATCGAGGGGTCGGCTGTCTCGACCCCGGCGGCGGCCGCGAAGCGGGATGCACCTTCGCCCACCAAGAGGACATGGCGGCCGTCATCCATCACCGCCCGGGCCAGGTCGACCGGGTGGCGGATGTCGCGGACCGCGGCGACCGCGCCGGCGCGGAGGTCGCGTCCCTCCATCACCGCCGCGTCGTGCTCGACGAGACCTTCCGAGTTGAGGGTCGCCCCGATGCCGGCGTTGAAGAGCGGATCATCTTCCAGCACGCGGACCGCAGCCAGGCAGGCTTCCAGGGGGCCGCCCTCGAACGCCGCCATGCCGGCGTCGAGCGCGCGTTCGATGCCGGCCATCGCCTCCGCCCGCAGCTCCTCCGACCAGGCTCCCGCGCCGCCGTGCACGACCAGCGTCCTCCGCGGCGCCACCGATGGCAGCCTAGGAGCTGAGAGCTTTCAGCTTCGCGTCGATCCGGCGCTCGGAGGCTCGCCGCTCCAGCTCGTCCCCCGGGCCGAGATCGACGAAGCGCGCGTACTGGGCCAGGCGGGGATGGACCTCGTAGACACGACGGAACATCTGCTGGGCCACCAGCCGGTAGTCGGGGTGGCCCTGGGGTGTCGTCCGCAGCTCGCAGAGGTGGTAGATCTCGCGGAGCGAGGCCTTGAAGTACCAGCGGACCCGGAAGCCGAGGGGGACGACGTACTGCGCGAGCACGGGCCCGGCGTCGGCCTCCAGCAGCTGCCAGGCGGCGCGGGCCGCGTCCATCGCCACCGTGTAACGCTCCTCCAGTCCCATCTCGACGACCTGGTGGGGGACGTCATAGCCGAGCGCGCAGCCGAGCAGCTGGCGATCCTGGGTGAGCATCCGGTGGCGCTGGAGGTCGCGGTAGGCGGCGAAGTTGGCGACCACCTCAAAGGTGTAGGAGGCGTGCTCGAGCGCGCGCGGAGCGCGGTGGCGGCGGTTGGCGCGGTCGCCGAGCAGAGCGTCGAGCACCGGGCCCGGGTCGACCCAGGTCTCCTGCAGCTCCGCCAGCGGGATCGCCGAGTGGGGGAAGAGAGCGGCCGCGACGACCTTCCGCTCCGCGTCCTGGTCGTACTCGACCAACCGCACCGTGGTGCCCGCGCCGGGGTCGGCGCCCTCGGGGGCCAGCAGCCGGAGCTGCTCGGACTGGGCGCGAAGCCGGAGGGCGGCGGGCCGGCCGTGCTTGTCGTCGATCGCTCGCCGCACGAAGGAGGGGATCACCTGGGACAGCTCACCATGCATCTCGCCCGCCAGGCGGCGGCACTCGGGCAGGTCCTGACCCGCCATCTTGGTGATCAGGTACTCGAAGGCGCGGCCGTTGCCGTAGAGCCCGAGGTTGGTCAACGTCCCGGCTGGGAGGAGCCCGCGGAGGATGTCCAGAGCCTTGGCTCGGGTTGCCGACTTCCAGGCGCGCTCGGTCTCCTCGGGATCGGGCGGGAAGCTCGCCCGAACCTTGCCGACGACCACCCCGAGCAGATCGGAAAAGGTGTCGAAGAGGTGATCCGCCGCGAGCTCGTAGACGCGGTGGGAGAGCTCTGGCGAGCGGTAGTAGTTGTAGCGCCCGTCGGGACCAGGGCGGTCGAAGCGCACGTAGCGGGTGGACTTCTCCAGCGGCGAGAGTCCGATCCGGGAATCCTGGAGCGCCTTCGCCGCCAGGGTCGACACCCGCTCGACCGCGAGGTGGGCGCCTGCCAGCTCGGCGACCGAGTCGTCGCCATAGCCGACCAGGACCCGCTCATAGAACTCCTCCGCCCTCCGGGTCGCGACCTCGGAATCCCGCTCCGATTCGACCCCGAGCCGGTCGAGCCCCGCGTCGGGCTCCTGCAGGAACTCCTCCAGCAGCACCCGGCGAAGGCTCTTCTCGGTTCGCGAATAGCGCGAGAAGAGCGCCCCCTTGACGACCTCGGGCAGGTTGCGGAGCGCGAAGACGTCGCGGTCGAGGTTGGTGAAGTAGCGGCCGATGGAGGCCGCCTCGCCGGCGCTGAAGCCTCCGTCGGCGGCAATCGAGGAAGGGTCGGCAGGAGACGGCGCCAGGCTCACGGCGGGAATCTTAGACCCCACATCCTGCGACTGCAAGCCCTGTGACCCACTACATTTTGGGATAAGCAAGACAGATCTGCGGATAACCTGTGCACAGCCGGGGGATATCCGGGCGGGCGGCTGTGACAAAGTACTTGGCGCCTTGGACCCGCTGCTGGAGACCGACTGGACAGAGCATTGGAAGCGGATCGTCCAAGCCCGCCAGGCCCAGGCCTCGAGCTTCCATGACCCCGCCTACTGGGACAAGCGGGCGCGCAGCTTCGCCGCCGCCACCAGCGGCCGGCGAGACGGATTCCTGGAGCTGCTCGAGCCCTGGCTCGAGCCCCACCGGACGCTCATCGACGTCGGCGCCGGGGCCGGGCGCTACGCGGCGCCCCTGGCAGACCGGCTCGACTGGGTCACCGCCGTCGAGCCCTCCCTCGGCATGCGCGAGCTGATCCCGGCGAAGGACAACATCACGGTGATAGCGGCCGACTGGGAGCTGGCAGAGCCGGCGCCGGCCGACCTCGTCATCTGCTGCCACGTCCTCTACGGGACGGCCGACGCTCCGGCGTTCATCGCCAAGCTGGAAGCGACAACCCTCGAGCGGGTCTTCATCCAGCTGCGCCACGGACAGCTGCGGACGCCCTCCGACCCGCTCTGGGAGCTGATGACGGGGACGCCACGAGCGCGCCAGCCCCAGTTCGGCGACCTCTGGAACCTCCTCGAGCAGCTCGGAATCCGTGCCGAGGTCGGGGTGCTCGACTACGAGGGCTTCCAGTCCTGGGCTGACCTGGCAGAGTTCGAAGAGGAGTACCGGCCGCCCCTTGCCGACGCCTGGAACGAGGACAGGGCCGCTGCCTGGGTCGAGGAGAACCTGGTCGAGGAGGCCGGCCGGCTGGTCTACGGCCGCGGCCGGGGTAGCTCGGGGGTGGCGCATTGGCGACCGCGTCGGTAGAGATCCGCCCGGTCCGGTCGACCGACCGCGAACGGGTGGCTTCGATCACCGCCGACGTCTGGGACGGTCACGACTACCTGCCGCGGGTCTTCGACGCCTGGCTCGCCGACCCCGGCGCCTGGTTCCAGGCCGCCGAGGTCGAGGGCGAGCTGGTCGGCCTCCAGCGGCTGCGGCCGATCGCCACCGGGGTCGCCTGGTACGAGGGGCTCCGGGTCGCCTCCAGCCATCGCCGGCAGGGGCTGGCGCGGGCGATGCTGACGGCGGCCGCGGCCCAGGCCCGCGGCCTCGGCTTTCGAGAGCTGCGGCTGGCGACCGCCAACCCGGACGCGATCGCCCTTTTCGAGTCGGCCGGCTTTCGGCTGCTGGTGGCCCCGCGGGTCTGGCGGGGTCGCCGGCTGGAGGGCGAGGAGCCCGCCCGAATGCCGGCGCCGGGCGACGCGGGCCGGCTGCTGGCCATCCTCCAGCAGGACCCGGCCGTCGCCGCCTATGGCGGGGTCCTCGCCAACGGGGAGTGGGCCCTCGACCTCGACGCTGAGCTGCTCCGACGCCTGGCGGACGAGGGCGCCCTCCGGGTCGCAGCCGGCGGCCGAGCCCTGGCCGCGGTCCGCGACAGCTGGGGCGGCGACGACCTCTCGGCCTATTTCGTCAGCGGCTCCGGGGCTCCGCTCCAGGACCTGCTGCTGGCTCTTCGCTTCGAGGCCGACACCCTCGGCATGGACGGCGTCAACCTGTGGGCGCCCGACGGGCACCCCGGGGAGAAGGACTTCGCCGCGACCGGGTACGATTCCGAGTCCGAACCCTTCCGGATCTCCTACCTCGCGCTGAGGTTGTAAGAGCCCTGACCACCCGCCGCTACGTCATCCTCGGCAATGGGATCGCGGGCCAGACCTGCGCGGAGGCGCTCCGCGCCCAGGACTCCGAGTGCTCGATCGTCATGCTCGCCGCCGAGCGCCATCCCCTCTACAACCGCGTCGCCCTGCCGCGTTACCTCCGCGGCCAGGTCCGCGAGGAGAAGGTGCTCATGCGTACCGTCGAGGATTACGCGACCCGCAACCTGGAGATCCACTTCGAGACCTGGGCGACGGCGATCGACCCGGTGACGAAGGTCGTCCACACCGATAAGGCCGGCGACTTTCCCTATGACGCACTGCTGGTAGCCACCGGCGGCCAGCCCGCACCGCCCCCCTGGCCCGGCGCGGCCGAGCTGCCCTGCATCTACGGGTTCCAGACGCTTGACGACACCAACGCCATCATCGCCGCCTCCGACCGCTCGCAGCGGGTGCTGATCATGGGCGGCAGCTTCATCGCGTATGAGTTGGCCGAGGGCATCGCCCACCGCAACGTCAAGGTGACGTGGCTGATGCGCGGCCCGCGCTTTCTCCGTTACGTCCTCGACGTCGAGGGTGGCGAGCTCTGCCGCCGGCTGGGCGAGGAGATGGGCGTCGAGTTCATCCTCGAGGACGAGGCGAAGCGCTTCGCGCCCAGCAACGGCCACTTCGCGGTTGAGACCGAGAAGGGGCGCCGGGTGGAGTTCGACGCGCTCTGCTACGGCGTCGGCCTCAAGTACTACACCGAGCCGGTTGAGGCAGCGGGGGCCGAGCTGCGGAAGGGTATCGTCACCGACTCGCGGCTCCGCACCAACCTCCCCGACGTCTACGCCGCCGGCGACATCGCCGTCTTCTTCGACCTGATGGTGGGCAAGCACAACCAGATGGGGACGTGGGACAACGCGATGGCCCACGGCAAGGTCGCCGCCACCAACATGGCGGGCGGCGACGAGGAGTTCTTCGACGTGCCGACCTACACCACCACGATGTTCGGGTCGACCATGGCGGTGATGGGGGTGACCCCCGACGTCCAGCCCGACCTGGAGTCCGTTCGCACCTTCTCCTACGACGAGAAGTTCTTCCGCAAGCTCTTCTTCCTCGATGACCGACTGGTCGGGGCGATCATGATCGGACCGCCCAAGGGCCGCAAGAAGCTGATCGAGATCATGCGCTCCCGGGAACGGATCTCCCGGCCCCGAGAGGAGCTTCTCGACCCCACCAACCTGAAGGACTGAGGCGACGCGGGTGACGACGAAGCGGACGGGCGAACCGTGGCTGTCGCCAGCCGAGTACGGCGCCACGCTGGCCGGCGCGTCGCTGAACTTCATCGTCCGCGACGTCGCCCGCAGTCTTCCCTTCTACACCGAGGTGCTCGGCTTCACGGCCCACTACAGCGACGCCGACTTCGCGGCGCTCGAGCTCGATGGCTTCAAGGTCCAGCTCCATGCCGACCATACCTGGGAGCACATGCCCTGGCATTCCCACCTCGTCGCGGGCGAAAGACGCGGGCTCGGGGCCGAGGTTCGCCTGCTCGGCCCCGACCCCGACCAGGTCGAGTCGCGGGCGCGAAGTAGAGGGGCCACGATCCTGCTGCCGGCAGCCGACTTCCCGGCCACGGCTGGCGCGAGTGCTACCTGGCGGACCCCGACGGGTACGTCTGGGTCGCCGGCCGGCTGCTATCGTCCGGAGACCGTGGCTAGCCCTCCTCCCCAAGAGCGCCGCAGGACCTACGCCGACTGGTACGTCTGGTCGGCGCGGAACCTCACCGCCACGAGCGAGATCCGCCACGCCTGCGCCGAGGCGGCGACGGAGGCGAAGGACGCCGGCGAAGACCCCGCCGGCGCCGCTCGCAACGCCGCCCAGAACCGTTCCGGCCCGGGCTGGGTGACCCGGGCGGAGCCCGGCGTGCGCAGCTACGCCGAGTGGTACGACTGGGCCCGGACCAGCCTCGGCCTCACCGGAGAGCCGCTCCACACCGCGGCCACCGCGGCACTGGCGGCGCTGGAGGGAGGCGGGGACCCGACCGCCGCGGTCGAGGCGGCGC
>DAIRGV010000015.1:37827-38243 GCA_036794405.1 Candidatus Dormiibacterota bacterium | reverse complement strand
GTCCAGGCATTGTCGTGCGCGTTGTAGACCGCGGCCGTCGCCACCGCCCCGTCGGCAGCGTTGCCGCCGGCCACCAGCACGTCGTCGGGGCCGGCCTGGGCGACGGCGTACCCGCCCCCGCCGACGGTCGGCGGGTCGGGGATGGCAAGCCAGCCCAGCTCGGAGTCGAAGCTGGAGACACGCGGCGGGTGGGTGCCGGGCCGGAACCCTTCTGCAGGCGCGACGAGGAGGACGCGGCCGTTCCCGAGCTGGAACGCGGCGGCCTGCCGGGCGAAGCCTGCGGGGGGGTCGGGAGCGGCTGCCCAGGACCGCGTCCGGGGGTCGAAAAGCTCGGCCCGAGAGGCGCCCCTCACACCGCCGACGACAAGCACGCGCCCGTCGCCGAGGACCGCCGACGCGGCGACGGCCCGCGCCGA
>DAIRGV010000015.1:0-37817 GCA_036794405.1 Candidatus Dormiibacterota bacterium | reverse complement strand
CGGGGCCCAGGTGGATGCGGCTGCGGCTGGCAGCGCGGAAACGAGCACGGCCGCCGCCGCCAGCGCCGCGACGCCGGCGAGTCTCAGGCCGGCGACCGGAGCCTGTACCGGAACCGTGCCACGCCCTCGCCGAGCCGGACCCGGTGCACGGCCAGGAGGCACGCCCCCTGGACGATCCGCTCGTAGCCGCTCTCGGAGTTGTTGACAGTTTCGACCGGGTAGTACCAGGCGCGACCTCCCTTCGCCAGCCGCAACCGGTAGTCGAGGCCGGCCTCGGGCTGGCTCAGCACAACCTCCTCTAGCTCGCCGAGGTCTGAGGGCCGGTCAAGGGGCCGGCCCCCGACGGACCCGTCCCCGACCGCACCGACCAGGGCAAGGTTCGACTCGACCACCAGCAGCGCCTCGACCGGGCCGCCCTCGCTCTCCAGCTCCAGTCGCAGCTCGAGCTCAGGCGAGGACTGGTCGAGGCGGAAGGACTTGGCCATCCTGACCCGGAGCGGGTGGCCGCCGTTGCGCAGGCGCTCGATCCGCTCCATCGAGAACCGGCGGCGACGCTCGAAGGGCCCGGCGGCGAAGTCGCCCAGCTCGTGGAGGTGGGAGCGGAGGGCCTTGCCAACCGTCGCGTCCGGGGCGACCAGGTAGGCCTGGAAGATCAGCCGGCGCCGACCGTCGTAGTGGAGCCGCTTTTCGAGCCCCTCCTCGTGGACCCGGAGCGGTTCCTCGAGCGGCTTGACGCCCCCCCTCCCGCCCTCGCGGAGGCGCTGGTGGTAGGGCTCCTCGCGGCGCGCCATGACGTCGGCCGCATTGCGGCCCCGGACGTCCCACTCGACCACCGCGCCGCCCGCGGCGGGTGCCAGGTAGGCGTTCTGGAGCGGGGACTCGAGCAGCACCTCGCAGTTCCCGTCGAGGTCATAGTCGGTGATCTCGGTCCGCAGTCCGCCGCGGGAGGGAGACACCGCCCGCTCGGCCGCCAGCAGGCTCTGCCAGACGGAGCGGCGGAGGTGGGGGAGATAGACGCCGCCGAAGACGCCATGCCAGTAGGCATCGTTGGCCTGGCCGCGAAGCAGCTCGGTCACCGCGCCGGCCGGCGAGCCCGCCGCGGCGACCTGCCCGGAAACGCGGAGCATCTTCTTGTGCATCGCGTTGACCTCTGGGTACCGCGCGATGAAGTTGCGCCAGAAGCCGCCCGACCAGCGAAGCATCTCGGGGTAGCTGCCGGAAGGCAGGTAGACCGGGCCGTGGACGGGTCGGGTCGCGACGTATTCGCCCGGCAACACCACCTCGAGCCAGTCGGAGGCATCCTCCACCGCGCTGAAGAAGCGGTCCACCCACCCCTCCTCCCAGCACAGCTTCGCCGTCGTCGGCCAGCCGCCGAACTTTTCCCCGTCGTCTCCCATCAGCACCAGCCGGGGCTCCTCGGAGGCGGTTTCCCGGAAGTACTGGAGGCACTCCTCGACGCTCCGCCACGGGATCAGGTAGCGCATCCGGCTGCCGGTCGCCAGCAGCGTCAGGGGGTAACCCTGCTCCTCGGTCAGGTGGGGCTGGAAGAGCGCCTCTGGTGCGAGACCGGCCTTCTCGAAGTGCGAGTCGTCGAGGATCGTATAGAGGTAGCCAGCCTCGGCGAGGGGCCGGGCGAGGGCCGCCTCCCATACCCGCTCGGCCAGCCAGAGACCGGTCGGCCGGCGCCCGAAGCACTCCTCCACGGTGTCCCGCAACCGGGTCAGCTGGTGTGCCTTGTCGCGGTCCGGGATAGCCGGCAACACGGGTTCGAAGTACCCCCCGCCGAGGACCTCGGCCTGGTCCCGCGCGACCAGGGCGGCGACCCGCTCGATGAGGTCGGGGTGGTGCTCGCGGAGCCAGTCGAGCAGGAAGCCGGAGTAGTGGAGCGCGACCCGGATCCGCGGGTGCGCCTCGAGGCACTCGAGCATCGGCAGGTAGCTGTCCCGGTAGAGGTCCTCCAGGACCCAGCCGAAGTTGCCGACCGGCTGGTGGTTGTGAAGCGCGAGGGCCAGCTGGAGGCGCTTCATCCGGTTGAGAATACCGACTACCCTTTGCCACTCATGACGGTGGCCGGATTCGAGGGCGTGGCGGGCCACCGCCGGGTGCTGCGACTGCTCGAAAGCCAGCTCCAGGGGGACCACCTGGCACACGCCTACCTGTTCACAGGTGAGTCCCGGCTCGGCAAGACGGCGATCGCCCGCCGGTTCGCCGCGATGCTGCTGCCGGAGGCGCCGCTCCCCCGCCATCCCGACTACTGGGAGGACGACCGGGTCGCCAACCTGAAGGTCAACGAGATCCGACTCATCTCCGACGAGGGTCCTGAGTTCCATCCCCAGTCGCTGCAGGCCTTCCTGAACCTGAAGCCGAGCGTCGGCCGCCGGCGGGTTGCCGTGATCGGCAACGTTGGCCGGCTGCCGGACGTGTCCCAGAACCTCCTCCTCAAGACGCTCGAGGAGCCGCACCCCGGCCGGGTGATCATCCTCACCTCGCCCAGCCTCTCGCCCTTCGTCGTCATCCCGACCATCGTCTCCCGCTGCCAGCGGGTGGCCTTCCACCCCGTCGCCGAAGGCGAGATCGCCCAGCTCCTGGTCGCTGACGGCGTCGCCGCGGAGCGGGCCGACGAGCTCGCCGCACTCTCCCGCGGGCGCCCCGGCTGGGCGCTCCGCGTCGCCGGCGACGATGAGGTACTGGCTCGCCACGCGCGCTGGACCGAGAGCCTGGAACAGATCTATGGGGCGCCGGCCGACGTTCCGCTCCGGCTGGCCGAGGAGCTCGATTCGCTGCACATGGCCTGGCGGGCGTCGGACAAGGATTCCGAGGACCCCTTCGTCGAGGCGCTGGGCAGCTGGCAGCTCGAGCTTCGGCGGCGGATGGTCGGCGACCTCCATCCGGCGACCTGGGCCCGGCTCCTCGAGCTTTCATACGACACCCTCGGTCACCATGAGCAGAACGTGAGCCCTCGCCTCAACCTCGAATGCTTCCTCCTCGAATGCCGCCGCGCTTCCTGAAGCCGAGCCTGCGGGGCTTCGAGCCCTACCTCCCCGGCCAGCAGCCACCGGATGGCGAGGACTGGATCAAGCTCAACACCAACGAGTCGCCCTACCCGCCCTCGCCCCGCGTGCTGGCGGCTCTGCGCGAGGCGGTCGGCGACACGCTCCGCCTCTACCCGGCCCCCCTGGCCGATCCCGCCGCCGAGGCGCTTGCCCGGGCCCACGGCCTCGACCCGGCCTGGGTGCGCCTTGGCAACGGCGAGGACGAGCTGATCGCGATGTGCTTCCGCGCGTTCGCCGGCGCGGGCGACCGGGTCGCCCTCACCTGGCCCACCTATCCGCTGCTGGAGCCGCTCTGCGGGATCCATGAAGCGATCCCCTCGCCCCATCCGCTGGGCGACGGCTGGTCGCTGCCGCCGAGCTTTGCGGCCGATCCGGCGCCACTCAAGTTCCTCGTCAACCCCAACTCGCCGACCGGCACCTGGTACGGCCGGGAGGAGGTGGAGGCCGTCATCGCGGCAGCGCAGGGTGTGGTCGTCCTCGACGAGGCCTACGTCGACTTCGCGCCCGAATCGCGACTCGACCTCCTGGCCGAGCACGACAACCTGCTGATCCTGCGGACGATGTCCAAGTCCTACGCGCTGGCCGGCATGCGGATCGGCTTCGCCTTCGGCCACCCCGACCTCCTCGCCTCGCTCGACACCGTCAAGGACTCCTACAACCTGGACCGCCTGAGCATCGTCGCCGCCAAGGCGGCCGCCGAGGACCGCGCCCACCGCGACAGCCTTGTCTCCCGCGTGGTCGCCGACCGCGAGTGGTTCGCCGGCGAGTTGCAGGCGCTCGACTTCCGGGTCTGCCCCTCGTCGGCCAACTTCGTCTTCACCCGGCCGCCGGAGGGCGTGGCGGCGCAGGATGTCTTCGCCGGCCTGCGCCGGCGCCGGGTCCTGGTCCGCCACTTCGGCAAGCCGCCCCTCGACGGCTGGCTGCGGATCACGATCGGCACCCGCGAGCAGCTCGCCAGGGTGCTGCAGGGGATCGCGGAGATCCTCCAGGGATGAGCACGGGCCCGAGCAGGACGAGGGAGGACGCCTGGGCGCTGGTGACCGAGTACACGCAGTCGGACACGCTCAAGCGGCACATGCTGAGCGTCGAGGCGGCGATGCGCGCCTACGCCCGCAAGCACGGCGAGGACGAGGAGCGCTGGGCCATTGTCGGCCTGCTCCACGATTTCGACTACGAGCGCTTCCCGACCGAGCACCCTCACTCCAACCTGCGGATCCTCCGCGAGCTGGGCTGGCCGGAGGATCTGATCCAGGACGCCTACTCGCACGGCGACACCGGGGTGCCGCGGGACACGCCGATCCGGAAGGCGATCTTCGCCGTCGACGAGATGTCGGGCTTCGTGATCGCCTGCGCCCTCGTCAAGCCGGACAAGTCGCTCTCGGCCGTCGAGTCGGCCGGGGTGCGCAGGAAGATGAAGGACAAGGCCTTCGCCCGGGCCGTCCACCGCGAGGACCTGCTCGCGGGCGCGGAGCTCTTGGGCGTACCCTTCGACGACCACGTGGCGACTGTCAGAGATGCGCTGAAGCCGATCGCCGCGCAGCTTGGGCTCCAGCCATGAGCGCAGACCGCCCGATCGTCGTCGTCACCCACCCGATCCTCGAGCCGGGCCCGACGATCCTCGCCGAGGCGTGTGAGGTGCGCTCGCTGCCGGACCAGAACAAACACTCGGCCGACGCGCTGCAGAAGGCGGCCGAGGGGGTGCAGGGCTTGGTGACCCAGCTCATGGACCCGGTTGGCGAGGACCTTCTCTCGACCCCCGGCCTGAAGGTTGTCGCCAATGTTGCCGTCGGCTTCGACAACATCGATGTCGTGGCTGCGACCAGGCACGGGGTGATGGTCTGCAACACGCCGGGTATCCTCGACGACACCACCGCTGACTTCGCCTTCGCCCTCCTGATGGCCGCCGGCCGGCGGCTGGCAGAAGCGGATCGCTTCACCCGGAGCGGCGCCTTCAAGGGCTGGGCGATCGACATGCTGCTCGGCCACGACATCGCGCAGTCGACGCTCGGCCTCATCGGCTTCGGCCGGATCGGCCGGGGCGTGGCCCGGCGGGCCCGGGGTTTCGGCATGCGCGTCCTCTACAGCGACGAGAGGCCGGCGACGCCGGAGGCGGAGCGCGAGATGGGCGTGACCCGCGCCGATCTCGACCGGGTCCTCTCCGAATCGGACTTCGTCAGCATCCACGTCCCCCTGACCGAGACGACGCGCCACCTGATCTCAACGGCGCAGTTCGCGCTGATGAAGCCGACCGCGGTGCTCATCAACACCTCCCGGGGACCGGTTGTCGACGAGGCGGCCCTCGCCGAAGCGCTGCGGACCGGGAAGATCTTCGCCGCCGGCCTCGACGTCTACGAGGAGGAGCCGAAGGTCCACCCGGCCCTGCTCAAGCTGGAGAACGTCATCCTCGCGCCGCACATCGCGAGCGCGTCGGTACGGACCCGCTCCCAGATGTCCGAGATGGCCGCCCGCAACCTGGTCACCGGCGTGCGCGGCGGCCGGCCGCCCAACCTCCTCAACCCCGAGGTCCTCAATCAGCCACGGGGGTGACGAGCGAGGCCGCCACCGTTTGCTGGCTCTCGACCTCGACGGCACCATCGTCGCGATGGACCTCTCGGTCGACCCCCGCGACGAGGCTGCGCTGGGCGCCGCACGCGGACGGGGCCTGCTGGTCGCCGCCTGCACCGGCCGGCCCTACTCGGGCGCGGTCCACTGGGTCGAGCGCTTCGGGCTGACCGAACCGGTGATCTGCTACCAGGGCGCCCAGGTCCGGGCGCCGGACGGTTCGGTGCTGCTCGACCACGGCATCCCGCACGAGCTGGCGATGGAGGTGATCCAGTTCGCGCGCGAGCGGCACCTGCACGTCAACGCCTACCGCGACGACCGGCTGCTGGTCGAGCACGACACGCCCGAGGGCCGCGAGTACGCGCACCACTCCGGCCTCCCGCCGGAGATCGTCCCCGACCTCGACCAGGCGATGGGACCCACCACCCCCAAGCTCGTCATCGTCGCCCCCGAAGAGCAGATTGACGCGCTGCTGCCGGCCGTCCGTGAGCGCTGGAAGGGCCGGCTCTTCGTCGCCACCTCGCTCCCCACCTACCTCGAGATGACGATCCCGACCGCGGACAAGGGAACCGCCCTCGAGTTCCTCGCCGGCCGCCTCGGCGTTCCGCGGGCTGAGACGGTCGCCGCCGGGGACGGCCGCAACGACCTGCCCATGCTCGAGTGGGCAGGGCTCGCGGTGGTGGTGGAGGGCGCGCCGCCGGAGGTCCTGGCGGTCGCTGACCGCGTCATTGGCCGGCCGGGAACAGGAGGCCTCGCCCGGCTGTTAGACGAGCTGTGAGCACACTCCTCCTGGTCCACGCCCACCCCGACGACGAGGCGATCATGACCGGCGGCGTGATGATGAAGGCCGTGGACGATGGCCACCGCGTGGTCCTCGTGACCGCCACCCGGGGGGAGGTCGGCGAGATCTCGAACATGGACGAGGCGACCTCACGGCCGCGCCTGGCCGAGATCCGAACCGAGGAGCTGCGGCGAGCGAGCCAGATCCTCGGCGTCGATCGCCAGGTCTTCCTCGGCTACCGCGACTCGGGCATGCGCGGAACGGGCGACAACGAGAACCCGGCCAGCTTCCACCAGGCTCCCCTCGCAGAGGCGGCGGAGCGGCTGGCGAAGGTGCTCCGTGAGGAGCGGCCCGACGTTGTCGTCACCTACGACCCGACCGGCACCTACTTCCACCCCGACCACGTCAAGGCGCACCAGGTCACCGATGCCGCCCTCGACCTGCTCAAGGCCGAGGGCTGGGAGCCGCGCAAGCTCTACTGGTACGGCATCCCTCGCTCCTACATCGCGCTGATGGCCGAGCGCATGGCCGCCGCCGGCCGGCCCAACCCCTTCGGCGAGGTCCCCGGCATGGGCGTCCCCGATGAGGGGCTGACGACGATCGTCGACGTCAGCCCCTACCTGGACCGGAAGCGGGAGGCGTTCCGCGCCCACCGGAGCCAGAACGCTCCCGACTCCTTCTTCCTCAACACCCCGGACGATGAGTTCCGGCAGGCCTTCTCGCGCGAGTTCTACCAGCTCGCGCGGGGCGAGCTGGGCGCGCCGCAGCCCGAACCGGACATATTCGCGGGGATCGCTGGGTAGGCTTACTTCCGAGATGGAAGTCCTGAAGATCACCCCTCGCGGCTACTGCCACGGGGTGGTCGACGCGATCCGGATCGCCCGGCACGTCGGCGAGGAGACCCAGGGCCCGGTCCACATGCTGGGGCTGCTGGTCCACAACACCCACGTCACCGACGAGATGCAGGAGCACGGGGTGAAGCTGATCGACGCCGAGGACCGGATGGCCGGCCTGGACCAGATCCGGGAGGGCACGGTGATCTTCACCGCCCACGGGGTCTCGCCGGCGGTGAAGGAGAAGGCGCGGGCGATGGGGCTCAACCCCGTCGACGCCACCTGCTCGGACGTCATCCGCACCCACGACCTGATCGACCGCCTGGTGGCGGACGGTTACGAGGTCGTCTACATCGGCCTCCGCGGCCACCCGGAGCCCGAGGGCGCGATCGGGCACGGGCCGGGGAAGGTGCACCTGGTGCAGGAGGCGGCGGACATCGAGGGCCTCAAGGTCACCTCGGACAAGGTCGCCATCACCTGCCAGACCACGCTCTCGGTCTGGGACACCGACGACCTGATCGAGAGGGTCCGGGCCCGCTACCCGCAGGCGGAGGTCCATAACGAGATCTGCCGGGCGACCCAGGAGCGACAGGAGGCGGCGGTGGAGGCGGCGAAGGAGGTCGACCTCGTGATCGTCGTCGGCAGCCCCCGGTCGTCCAACTCCAAGCGCCTGGTCGAGGTGGTGGAGAAGAAGGGCGGCAAGCCCGCCCACCTGATCGACACCCTGGAGGAGATCGACCCGGAGTGGTTCCGCGGTGTGAAGCGGGTCGGCGTGACGAGCGGCGCCTCGACGCCGAGCCAGCTCACTCGGAAGGTGATCGAGTTCCTTCAGGGGCTGGAGCCACCGGCCTAGAACGGCTCCGGCGCAGCCGCCCGAGGACGCGGCTCACCGGGTTGTTGTCGGCCGGTTTGGCGGCTTCCGGTGCGGCCCACTGGCTGCGCGGCGGCTCCGCCGGTGCCGGTGCCGGAGCGATCTCGACCGGCGGCGCGCCCGGCTGGACCTGACCGCCGGAATTTTCGTTCGCACTGCCGGCCGCCGCTGCTGCACCGCCTCCCCCTCCTCTCCGTCGCCGGCGTCGTCGGGAGGACGTGGTCGTCGCCGCGGCGGCGGGTGCGGAAGCACCCGGCTCGGTGGAGCTCGCCGCGTCCGCGACCGGCGGCTCGCCCGCCGCGACTGGGGTCGCCGGGGCCGGGGTCGCCGGTCGCCGGCGGCGCCGCTCGGGGGCCGGGCTGTCGGCCGGGGCCGGCTCCGGCAGGTTGGTCTCCGCCGTCAGCCCCGGCACCGCGGGGAGGGCCTTGCCGCGGCGGCGGCGGCGGGGGCGCGGGGCGGCCGTCGTGGCGACCTCTCGGCGGTTGACGAGCAGGGTGACCTCGCCCTCGAGCACCCGTTCGTCGTTCTGGTCGTCGAGCTCAACCTGCCACACCGCCAGTCCCCAGCGAGGGTTGCTGACCTCTCGCAGGCGCCCGAGCCTCCAGGCGGCGTGGACTGTCATCCCCGGCTTGACCGGCCGCAGGAAGCGCCAGTTGGTGCCGACCATCGCCACCGCGCTCGGTTGCGGCACGTCGATCGACCCGAGGCCGAGCGCGATTGAGACCAGCAGCGAGCCGTGGGCGACGCGGCCACCGAAGTGGCCCTGGGCGGCACGGGGGGCGTCCACGTGGAGGTAGCCGAAGTCACCGGAGACGCCGGCGTGGGCGACGATGTCGGCATCGGTGATGGTCCGGCCCCGGGTGGTCCAGCGGCCGCCGAGCTCGAGGTCTTCGAAGTGGAGGAGATCCAGGGCGCAGCGAGTATACGACGGGCTATTTGCGAGCCCGTGCGCGGGCGGGGCCGGAGAGCGAGATCACGATCGCCAGCAGGACGCCGGCGACCAGCAGCAGACCGGCCAGCTGGTTGTTGAAGCGCTGCGCGAAGAGCGCCACCGCCAGCAGCGCGGCGACAGTGAAGATGGCCAGCGCGCTGTCGTCGACGAAGAGGCCGAAGAGCTCGGTCCACGCGCTTCGGAGGAGCCGGAGCGGCAAGGAAGCCTGCCCGGGCGTACGGACTGGAAGCTTCAGGTAGAGGACGAGGAGAAGCGAGGCGATCCCGTAGCCGGCCACCAGGGCGAGGATGATGAGGTCGCCCCCCGGCCACCTGACGCCGATCCCCTCGCCGGCGAAGAAGGTGCCGAAGGACGTCAGCATGATGCCGACCGTGTACTTCAGAGCGTTCTCGGGGACGCGCGTCAGCGGGTGTCGTGCGATGACTCCGACCGCGACCACCACGATGACCGACGCCACCGCCCCGATGATCGCCGAGGAGAGGCTGCGCAGGCCGCCGAGGGCCACCACGATGAAGACGACCTCGAGGCCCTCGAGAAAGACGCCGTTGAAGGATGTCAGCACGCCGGCCCAGTGCGACTTGGCCGCTCGCAGCTCCTCCTCGGTCTCCTCGAATGCCTTGGCCTCGTCGTGGAGGGCCTTCAGCCCGGCCGAACGGAGGATGGCCTTGTGCAGCCATTTGAGGCCGAAGAGGAGGAGGAAGACGCCGATCAGCGTCCGGACCAGGGGCAGGTAGGCACCGAGGGCGAGTCCGAACACGGCGATCATCAGGGCCAGCGCGACGAGCGCGGCGGCGGTGCCGGTGAAGGCCGACCTCCAGCCGCGGACGAGTCCCACCGCGAGCACGATGGTCAACGCCTCGACCCACTCCACACCGGCCGCCACGAAGGTGACGCCGGCGACCACGAAGTTCACCTTTCGGAGTCTACCGAGTGACCTCGGACACGGGACAGGCCCCCCGGATCGATACGCTTCCTGGGGTGATGGACGTGAGGTTCTGCCAGCGGTGTGGACAGGCGATGGAGCTCCGGCCCGTCGACGGCCGCCAGGTGCCGCACTGCCCGGCCTGCGGCTTCGTCGCCTGGAGCAACCCGCTGGTGGCGACCATGGTGATCGTCGAGACGCCGGGAGGGATCATCCTCGGCCGCCGAGCGATCGAGCCCGGCTACGGCCTCTGGTGCCTGCCCGGCGGGTTCGTCAACGAGGACGAGGCGCCCTCCGATGCCGCGGCCCGGGAGTGCCAGGAGGAGATCCTGGCCCGGGTCGAGATCGCGTCCCTGCTCGACGTCTATCACATCGTCCGGGCCGACGGCCGCGGCATGGTGGGGATCGCCTACCGGGCGACCCTGGCCGGCGGCGACGCCCCCCGCCCGGGGTCCGAGATGCTGGAGGTCGGGCTCTTCGCGCCCGAGAACCTGCCCGACCTCGCCTTCGCGAGCCATGGCCGGGCGATCGAGGCCTGGTCCCGAGCTAGGGAATAGGAGGCACCAGCAGGGGTCGCCCGCGCCCCAGCGGCTCCCGGCGGGCGAGCAGGGAAAGCGCCGCCAGCAGCGCGCCGGCGATCGCGCAGGCCGTGAAGCCGACGACGAAGCTGCGGTCCATCAGCGGGGCGAAGATCGCCGGACCGGCACCGAGGCCGAGGAAGAGGACAGACGAGTACACGCCCATTGCCGTCCCCCGAGAATCGGCCGTGGCCATCTGGACGAAGACGAGGCCGATCGCGATGAAGGCGGTTGCGATCATCGGGACGGTTATGACAAGGAGCAGGGCCGGGACCCAGAACCCGGCCAGGTGCGGCAGCACCAGGAGCCCGGCGGCAAAGCCGATCGTCGTTGCCACGACGACCCTGCTCTTCCGGTTCATCCGGTCCAAAAGCCGCCCGGCGGGCACCCGAGTCGCTCCGTTGACGACGGCCTGGATCGCGAGCAGGTAGCCGACCTCGGTCCCCGTCAGGCCCAGGCCACGCTTGCCGAAGACGGGGATGTAGGCGTTGTAGGTGCCCCAGAGGACGGTGGCCGCGAGCAATGCGATGACCAGCCCGACGAAGCCCCGCTGCGCGCTGAGGGCGCGAAGCGGCCGGGCGATCTCCAGCCTGACGCCCTTGCGGCCTCCGGCGGAGCTGACCCAGAAGGAGAGGACCAGGGCCACGCCGACCGGGATCGTGGTGATCAGCAGGTCCTGCTGCAGGGTCAGCCAGCGGAGCAGGATGCCGGCCACGGCGGGGCCGCCGAGGAAGCCGGTCTGCATCGAGAGCGTCAGCCAGCCCATCGAGCGGCCCATCCGCTCGATCGGGACCAGGTCGGCGAGGGCGGCCATCACCGCTGTCTGCGCGGCGCCGCCGCCGACCCCTCCCAGCAGCTGGGTCGCGAAGAGGACCCGCACGTCGTGCGTCGTCCCGGCGATCAGCTGGGAGAGGCCCAGCGCGAGCATTGACGCGAACACCAGGTTGCGGCGCCCGAAGCGGTCGGCGAGCAGCCCCGAGGGAAGGCTCAGAAGGGCCGCGGTGATGGTGAAGGTGCTGAAGAGGAGGCCGATCTCCCCCCGGCTGGCTCCGAGCTGGTCGGCGTAGAGGGGGATGGCGAGGTTTCGCGCACCACCAGCGCCGAAGGAGAGGGCGGTGATCAGGTAGATGGCGAGGACGCGGTACTTCAACTCCTAGAATTCTGCGCGAATGGTTCAGCCAGAGGCCGGTCGGCCCGCGCTGGCAAGGGCGGCCGACCTCGTCGCCGGCGCCTGCCGAGGCGTCGCTTTCACCGGCGCCGGCATCTCGCAGGAGAGCGGCATCCAGACCTATCGCGGCCAGGGTGGTCTCTGGAACACGACCAGCCCCCGAACCTCGTCAATCGACTTCTTCCTCGCCGACCCGGCGGCCTATTGGGAGGTCGCCCGTGAGCGTGGGACGACCCTGCTCGCCGCCCGCCCCAACGCCGCCCACCAGGCGCTGGTGGAGCTCGAGCGGAGGGGCAACCTCGCCGCGGTGGTGACCCAGAACGTCGATGGGCTCCACCTCCTCGCCGGCTCCCGGGAGGTGATCGAGCTGCATGGCAACGGCCGCGAGGTGGTCTGCCTCGACTGCGGCAACCGGGAGCCGCGGAGCCAGGTCCAGGCTCGCCTGCCCGAGGAGCTGCCGCCGCGCTGCCCCCGCTGCGGGGGCATCCACCTGAAGCCGGCCGCCGTCTTCTTCGGCGAGGCAATGCCCGTCGATGCCACCAGCCGCGCCTTCGACCTCGCCGGGGAATGTGACCTGATGCTCGTCGTGGGCAGCTCCCTGGCCGTCTACCCGGCCGCGCAGGTACCGCTGGTCGCCCACCAGGTGGGCGCGCCACTGGTCATCCTCAACGCCGAACCGACACCCTTCGACGACCTCGCCACGGTGGTCCTGCGCGGCCGCGCGGGCGAGCTGCTGCCCGAGCTCGCCCGCGCCGCGGCGGCTTCAGCCGGCGGCGGCTGAGAAGGTCTCAACCCTTCATGCCGGCCGGACCCGGGTGACGTCTCCGGCGATGACGCGCCGGCCGCCGACAAGGAGCGCGCCGTCCTCGGCCACATCCTCGGCCAGGCCCTCGATCACTTCGCCGCCAATTTCGACCCGGACCTGCTGACCGAGCGTCCAGGAGAGCTCCCGCCAGCGCTCGAGCACCGCTTGGGAGCTCGCCTCCGCCCAGCTCGCCACCAGCGGCAGGAGCCGGGTGAGCAGAGCCTCGCGGTCTTCGCCCAGCATCGCCGCGCCGTCCGGTGCCCAGCTCAGGTTGATGCCGATCCCGACCAGTGCTCGGTCGCCCCGGATCTCGGCCAGGATCCCGCCCAGCTTGCGCTCGTCGAGGACCAGGTCGTTCGGCCACTTCAGCCGTACTCCTCGGGCGCAGGCCTCGGCCGCCGCCACGCCGGCGGCGAACACGATCACCGGTGAGGGGACGAGGACGAAGGTGGCGAAGAGTCCGCTGCCCGCGGGAGCGTCCCAGGAGCGGCCCCGGCGGCCCCGCCCCGCCGTCTGGTGATCGGCGACGACCACCGAGCCGAGCGCCATGCCGGCGGCCGCCTCCTGGGTCGACTTGACAGTCCGGAGACGGTGCAGCAAGCCTCGTAAGCTTAATTCCGCTATGGCCGGTACCAGCTGGGACAAGCTCGGCCAGATGGACGCTGCCTTCGAGGTCGTCGCGCCGGCGATCCGGCGAGCGGCTGAGGCGGAGAGCGTCAAGCTCTTCGAGTTCCACCGCGACGACCCCCTCTGGCGCCTCGCCTGGGCGCGGGCCGACGGTGGCGAGGCGAGCGTGGACGTGGAATGGACGGAGGACACGCCCGACACCTACTGGGTGATCGCGACCTGGTTCCGGGACGATTGGGAGAGCACGATGCGGCGCCAGCACGTGGAGGAGATCGGCGAGTTCCGCCGCGAGGAGCCGGCGGAGCGGCTGGAGACGATGCTCCGGGATGCGGTCAAGCGAATCGACGGCTGGGGCGTGAAGGACCTCGACGAGGAGTCGGGGCCCTACCCGGAGTGGCACCAGTACCAGACCCGGGAAGAGTTCGGCCGGACGAGGCTGCCCCGGCGATGAGCAGGCAGCCCGAGCCGCCGCGGCGCCGTCACCGAGCCGTGATCCTGGTCGCGCTGATGCTCTTCGGCGTCGGCTGGCTCGTCCTCACCTTTCCCGGCGGCTCGGTGCTGAACGGCCGTAGCCTGGCCGCGCTGGGTGTCGTCGTCCTCCTCGCCGCCGTCGGTGGAATCGCCTTCAGCTGGCGGCGGTACTTCGGACGCAGATGAAGCTCAAGCTCGGCTACAAGGCCTCCGCGGAGCAGTTCGGACCCCAGGAGCTGCTCGACCTCGCCGTGCTGGCGGAGGAGAAGGGGTTCGACAGCGTCTGGGTCTCCGACCACTACCAGCCCTTCCGGCACACCGACGGGCACGCGCCCTTCTCGCTCTCCTGGCTCGGCGCGGCCACCCAGCGGACAGGGCGTGTGACGCTCGGCACCAGCGTCCTGACCCCCACCTTCCGCTACCACCCGTCGATCGTCGCCCAGGCCTTTGCGACTCTCGAGCGGCTGGCCCCGGGCCGCGTCATCCTCGGCGTCGGCACCGGCGAGTCGATGAACGAGGTGCCCGTCACGGGCATGGAATGGCCCGAGTTCAAGGTCCGCTTCGGGCGGCTGAAGGAGGCCGTGGAGCTGATGCGGCGGCTCTGGCGGGAGGACTTCGTCACCTACCAGGGCGACTACTTCCAGACCCGCGCGGTGACCCTCTACGACAAGCCCGGCGGCGGCGCGGTGCCGATCTACGTCGGCGCCTCGGGCGAGGTCGCCGCACGCTTCGCCGGCCGTGTCGCCGACGGCTTCATCTGCACCTCCGGCAAGGGCATGGAGCTGTACTCGGAGAAGCTGCTGCCGGCCGTCCGCGAGGGCGCCGAGAAGGCGGGCCGTGACTACGACGCGATCGTCAAGACGATTGAGATGAAGGTGTCCTACGACCATGACCGCCGGCAGGCGTTGGAGGACACCAAGCTCTGGGCCCCGCTGGCGTTGCCGGCCGAGGACAAGGCGGGAGTCGAGGACCCGCGCGAGCTGGAGCGGCGGGCGAAGGGGATCGAGGACCAGGCGCACCGGCGCTGGCTCGTCTCCGACAACCCGGAGGAGCACCTGGAGCAGCTCCGGCCCTACCTCGAGCTCGGATTTCAGGAGCTCGTCTTCCACTCCCCGACCGACCGGCAGGAGACCTTCCTCCAGCTCTACGGCGAGGAGATCCTGCCCCGTTTGCGCGAGCGCTGGTCGTGACCCGAATCGTCGTGCTGATCAAGGACTTCGACTCCGCCAAGCAGCGGTTGAGCTCAGCGCTCGGGCCACAGGCGCGCCGCGCGCTGGCCGCCCAGTGGGCGGAGGGGACGCTGCTCGCGGTGGGCCCGGGCGCCCTCGTCGTGGCCGGCTCCGAGACTGCCGCCGCGGTCGCCCGGGAGCACGGCAACGAGGTCGTCGTCGAGGCCAGCCCGGGAGGCCAGAACGAGGCGGCCCGGCTCGGGATCGAGCAAGCGGAGGCGCACGGCGCCGACTCCGTCCTGCTGCTCTCCAGCGACCTCCCGCTGATCGACGCCGAGACCGTCGACCGGCTGCTCGGCTGGGCCGACTCGCTGCCGCGACCGGTGGTGGTCGCGGTGCCCGCCGTCGGGCGGGGTGGAACCAACGGCCTCTACCTCGCGCCGCCGGGGTCCATCGGCCTCCACTTCGGCGATGTCTCGCTGGCGAAGTTCGAGGCCGACGCGCGGGGCCGGGGCGTCCGCTTCGAGCTCTATGAGTCGCCCGAGCTGGCGCTCGACGTCGACGAGCCGTCCGACCTCGCCTCCTACCGCGAGCGGCAGCGGGCTGGTTGATCGAGCTCCATCCCGTCCTCGGGCTCCCCGAGATCGAGCCCGGAGACGACCTCGCCGCCCTCATCGCGGAGCGCGCGGACCTCGCCGAGGGGGACATCCTGGTGGTGGCCCAGAAGGTCGTCTCCAAGGCTGAGGGCAGGCTTCGCGACATGCGCGGGATCACGCCCACCGGCCAGGCTCTCGAGATCGCGAAGCGGAACGGGTCCGACCCCCGGCAGGTCCAGGCGGTCCTCGATGAGAGCGTGCGGCTGGTGCGGACCGAACGGGTGATCATCGCGCAGACGCGGCACGGCTTCGTCTGCGCCAACGCGGGCGTCGACCACAGCAACGTGCCGGGGGACGAGATCCTCTGCCTGCTTCCCCTCGACCCCGACGCCAGCGCCGCCCGGCTCCGGGGCCAGCTCCGGGAGCGGACCGGCCGGACGGTCGCGGTGATCGTCTCCGACACCTTCGGCCGAGCCTGGCGGATCGGGATCCAGAACGTGGCGCTCGGGGTGGCCGGGATGCCGGCCGTAGTCGACTACCGGGGCCGGGACGACGACTTCGGCCGAACCATGGTGGGCACCGTGGTCGCCGTCGCCGACGAGCTGGCGGGTGCGGCCGAGCTGGCGATGGGCAAGACCGACCGGGTCCCGGCGGTCGTCATCCGCGGCTACCGGGCGGAGGGGGAGTCGGGCACGGGCCGACAGCTCGTCCGGCCGCCGGAGGAGGACATGTTCCGGTGAGTGGCCCTCCGTGAAGGTCGCCCTCCTGGCCGGCGGAACCGGTGGCGCGATGCTTGCCGAGGGCCTCTACCAGGTGCTCCCGCCGCACTCGCTGACCGTCATCACCAACACCGCCGACGACCTCGAGCTCTGGGGCCTGGCCATCAGCCCCGACACCGACTCGGTGCTCTACCGGCTGGCGGGCGTCTTCAACGAGAAGGCGAACTGGGGCGTCGCCGGGGAGACCTTCGCCATGCTTGGGATGCTCAAGCGGTACGGCGAGGAGCCCTGGTTCGGCCTCGGCGACCGGGACCTGGCCACCCACCTCCTTCGGACTTCCCTGCTGCGCTCCGGCCTCGGCTTCGCCGCGGCCACCGCCGAGCTGGTCCGGAGGCTGGGGATCCGGGCCCGGGTGATCCCGATGAGCGAGCAGCCGGTGCGGACCAAGGTGACGACACCCAAAGGCCGGCTCGACCTCCAGGAGTACTTCGTCCGGGAGGGTCACCGGCTTCCTGTCTCAGCCGTGGAGATCGAGGGAACCGACCAGGCCCAGCCGGCACCCGGCGTGGCGGAAGCGCTGGCGGAAGCCGACCGGATCATCATCGGACCTTCCAACCCGGCGATCAGCGTCGAGCCGATCCTCGCCGTCGCCGGCGGCTCGATCGATCCCGCCCGAACTCTGGCGGTCACGCCGATCGTCGCCGGCGCCGCGCTCAAGGGACCGACGGTCGAGATCCTCCTCGGGCTGGGCCGGGAGGCGACGCCAACCGGCGTCGCCCGCGGCTACCGCGCGTTCGCCTCGGTCTTCGCGCTCGACCGCCGCGACGCCGCCGAGGAAGAGGCGATCCGGGCCCTCGGTTACCGGGTCCTGGTTCTCGACACGGTGATGGGCGGGCCGGAGGGGCGCCGGCGGCTGGCCGCGGAGCTCCTAACGACCTGGCCTCCCTGGGAGGCGGCCGCTCGAGCCAGGTAGTCGATCCCGCGAGCTCCGGTGATATACCTGCACGGCATGCTTTACACGGCTCTCGGGAGGGCCGTCGCCATCGCGCTGGCGACCCTCCTGGTTTTCGGTCTGGTCCTCCTCCGGGAGGCGACCAGTCCGAGCGGCGACGGCTACTGGCGGGCGATGGCCGCCGCACCCGAGGGCGATCTCTATCTTGCCGACGAGGTGCACCGGGAACTGCGCCTGGTCCACCCCGGCGGCGGCTGGGAGCGCCTGGCCGCGGTGCCCGCGGGGACCTTCCGGGCGCTCGCCGCCGACGGCCCCAACCTGCTGCTGGCGACCGAGGGCCGGCTCTACGTCTCGAACGACACCGGGTCGACCTGGCGGGCGGCGCTGCCCGGTCGCTTCACCGCGGTCGCCGTGCGGGGCACGACCGAATACGCCGCCGCCTGGGCCGACGGCCTCTACCTGAGCGAGGACGCAGGAGCAACCTGGTCGAAGGCTCGGGTGCCCGGAGGGGATAACGAGTTCCAGGCACTGATCCCCGGCTTTGCGGCCACCCTGCTCGGGCTCCTCGAGTCGACCGACGGGGGGCACAGCTGGACCCGGGTCGCCGGCATCCCCGACCGGATCACGGCCGTGAGCTACAACGGCAACAGCGGGCTGGTGCGCGCCGGCGACTGGCGCGGCGTCCTCTGGCTCTACGACCCTCTCCGCGGGGCCGTCGCCGGCCGGAGCACCTACCCGGGCGGGGTGGAGGCGGTCGAAGGCTCGGTCGTCGCCACCACCGGCGGGGTCTATCCGGATCGGGGCGGCCCGCTACACGGCCGGGAGGTGACCCGGCTGGTTCTCAGCGGCGACAACTATTTCGCGGCCGCCGCGCGGGGGCCCTTCTACGTCTCCGGCGACGGCGCTCACTGGCGCCTCTGCTACCAAGGCTGAGCCGAGCGCGAGCAGGAAGAAGGCGATCGTCAGGTCGAGGTAGTTGGGCGAGAGGCCACGCCCGAAGCCGAAGACGATCAGCGCCTCGACGCCGAGCCAGGCCCAGTAGTGCGTCCAGGACCAGCGCCGCCGCAGGTCGCGGACGGCGAGGACCAGGGCGAGCGCGAGCAGTGGGACCTGTAGCTGGGCGCTTGGGAAGGGGTCCCAGCGACTGCCGATCAACCCGTGGCTGAGCAGGATCCCCTGGAGGCCGATGCCCCGGATCGGATAGCTCGCCACGCCCGAGCCGTAGAAGAAGCCGGCCGTCCCGGCCACGAAGGCGCGCGGGTCCCAGAGGAAGAAGGGAAGGATGATGGCGCCGGCCACCGCCGTGCCGGAGAGCAGCAGCCGGAGGGCCTCGCGTCGGGCGAGGTGTTGGTGGGCATAGAGGATGAGCAGCGGCAGGAAGAGGAGCGCCTGCTGCTTCATCGCCAGCGCGAGACCGAAGAGGATGCCGGCGGCGAGCGGCCGCCCGCGGCGGAGCAGGCCGACTCCGCCCAGCGCCGGCGCGAGGAAGAAGACGTCGTTGAGGAGGTAGAGGTAGTCGAGCTGGAAGAGCGGGTCGAGGGCGACGACGATCAGGGCCGCCTGCTTCTGCGCAGTTGTCCGGCCGACCGACCAGGCGCCGGCGGCGAGCGCGAGGAGGGCCGGCAGGTAGAGCCAGCTGAGGTTCGCGCGGTTGTTGTGGAGGGCCCGCAGGGGCACGTCGAGGAGCATCATCCCGGGTGGGTAGACGAGCCGCGAGAGGCCGAAGTTGACGGGCACGTCGGACAGGTAGAAGGTGCGCATGACGGTGTTCAGGTAGTCGCCGACGTAGGGGTTGTGGCCGGTCAGCAGCCGGTCGGCCGCGACGTCGTTGACGAGCACCCCGTCGATGATCGGGGCGTTGGGCGGCTGCTCGGCGATCAGGAGCGCCTGGGGCAGGAAGAGGAGGAGCAGGAAGAGGGCGCCCACCGTGGCGGTGCGGACCCGCTCCGAGCTCGACTCCCGGTAACCGGCCACGGCGAGGACGATCGCAGCGCCCGCTACGACCAACCCCAGAAGGCGGAGGTGGAGGAGGTCGAAGACGATCGCAGCGCCGATCGCGTCCACGACGACGAAGGCGAGGAGGATGCCGCCCACCCCGAGGTGTCGGCGGAGGAGCGGCAGCGCCTTCGTCAGCCGGTCCTGGCCCCGATCATGAAGAGGATGCCGAGGAGGATCACCAGGAGGGCGGCGACCAGCCCGGCGTAACTCAGCAGGGTCTGGCCGAGCGTCTCGCCGCCGAGCTCCTCTCCGTCATCCTCCGCTGCTTCCGCGCGGCTTCGGCCGCCGCCCCGCTTCAGCCGGTCGCCGATCCGGTCCTGCTCGGAGGGGTCGAGCTCCCAGGCCGCCTTGGCGCCGGAGGCCGCGCCGGCGGCTTCCGCAGCCCGCTTGACGCTCTCGCCGTGGCCGGCGGGCTCGACGATCTCCCAGGAGGGCTTGCCGGGTGCTGTTGGGGGTGGCGCAGCCTCCGGCTCCGGTTCCAGTTCGGGCTCGGGTTCCGGCGCGGCAGGAGCCTCGGGCTCGGGCGGCGGCGCGGGCTCCTGCTCCGGTGCTGCCTCCATCGGTGGCGGAGGGGTTGGCACGGGCGGCTGCGGCGGCGTGTACTCGGGGACCTGCGCGGGCCCGCTGCGCCATTCGCCCACAGGAGCAGTTGGTTCGATCGTGGCCGTGGACGCCGGGCCGGCGGGCGGGGCTGCGGCGGCCGCTGCCGCGCGCTCGGCGGCGGTCCGCTCGTCCTGCTCCTTCTGGATGGCGGCCGTTTCGGTGGCGGCCTTGGCCGCGGTGGCCCGCGCCCGCGCCTTGCGGAGATCGTGCTCGCGCTGCTCCCGGAGGGTGCGGTACATCGACTTGCGGGTCTTCGCCTTGCCGCGAAGGATGTAGAAGGCCGCGACCAGTCCGAGCAGCGCCAAGATCGGGCCGAGGACGAGGGGACTCACTTGAGGCTGCGATTATAGGTCGGTAGATGAGCCTCTTCCAGAAGATCGAAGACGACCTTGCGGCGGCCCGCCGGCGCTCCGACGTGGTCGCCCTGGGGAGCCTGGGACTGCTCAAGAGCGAAGTCGTGAACGTCTCCAAAGAGTCCGGGTTCACGGGTTCGATCGACGACGCGCTGGTCCTCGGGGTCGTCCGCAAGGAGCTCAAGCGCCGGCAGGAATCGGCCGACGCCTACGCCGGCGCAGGCCGCTCCGAGGCGGCGGACCGCGAGCTCGCCGCCGCGGCCGTGCTCAAGCCCTACCTGCCCGCCCAGCTCACCCCGGAGGAGTTGGAGGCCGAGCTGCGCCGGATCATTGAAGAGGTGAAGCCGGTTGGGCCGGCCGGCTTCGGCCAGGTCATGAGGGAGGCCAACCTTCGCCTCGCTGGCCGCGCGCCGGGCGGCGAGATCGCAGGTACCGCGAAGCGCCTGCTTGGCTAGGCCCTATGGCGCGCGACAGCGGGCCGAAAAGACGGTGGTCCGGCTGAAGGAGGTCTATGCCGCCCGCTGCGAGCTCGATTTCGAGACGCCCTATCAGCTCCTGGTGGCGACCATCCTCAGCGCTCAGTCGACCGACAAGACGGTCAACCGGGTCACGCCCGGCCTCTTCGCCCGCTGGCCCGAGCCGGCCGACCTGGCCGCCGCCGACCCGGGCGAGGTGGAGGGGCTGATCAAGCCGACCGGCTTCTTCCGGGAGAAGACGAAGGCGATCCGGGGCTCCGCGGCCGCCCTCGCCGAACGCTTCGGCGGCCAGGTCCCGCCCCGCATGGAGGACTTGACCGAGCTGCCGGGAGTCGGCCGCAAGACGGCAAACGTCGTCCTCGGCGTCGCCTTCGGGGTGCCCGGGTTTGCCGTCGACACGCACGTCAACCGGCTCTGCAACCGCCTTCGGCTGACGGACAGCCGGGATCCGGTGCAGATCGAAAAGGACCTTTGCGAGGTGGTCTCGGCGGAGGAATGGACCGGGTTCTCGCTCCGGCTGATCCTTCATGGCCGTCGCGTCTGCGACGCCAGGCGGCCCCTCTGCGACGCCTGCCTGCTCAACGACTTCTGCCCCTCCTCCACCACGCGGAGAGCGAACAAACGTTCTAAAATCGGGACCGATGCTGTCTCCCGAGTTCCGGAAGACGAGCGTCGAGTACGTCGAGCAGCCGTGTAAGGGCGCCCTCAACGCGGTCCGGGGGATGCCCTTCAAGTGGTCGCTCAACCCCTATATGGGCTGCGAGCACCGCTGTACCTTCTGCTACGTCCGCGCCTTCGAGAAGCGAGCCGAGCGGCCGGCGGACGATCGCTACGGCCGGACGATCCGCGTCAAGGTCAACATCGCATCGGTGCTCCGGGCCGAGCTTGGGCGGCGCGGTTGGGCCGGTGAGACCGTGGTGATCGGCGCCGCCACCGATCCCTACCAGCCGGCCGAGGGGACCTACCGGCTGACCCGCGCCTGCCTCGGGGCGCTCGCCGACCACGCCAACCCGACCGGGATCGTCACCCGCGGACCGATGATCGTTCGGGACATCGACGTCCTGACCCACCTGGCGCGGAGGGCGGAGCTCGGCGTCACCTTCTCCGTCCCCACCCTCGACGACGAGGTCTGGCGGAGGACCGAGCCTGGGACCGCCCATCCTCGCCGCCGGCTCGAAGCGCTCTCGCGGCTGGTTGCGGCGGGTGTCAGGGCGAACGTCGGCATGGCGCCCATCCTCCCCGGCCTCTCCCATCGGCGCGACCAGCTCGAGGCCGTGGTGGCCGTGGCGCGGGAGGCGGGCGCCTGCGCGATCTGGGCCAACCTGCTCTATCTCCGGCCGGGCACCAAGGAGCACTTCATGGAATCTTTGGCCAGGCACTGGCCCGAGCTGCTGCCTCGGTACGAGGATGAGTACCGCCGGGGCGCCTACCTGACCGCGGAGCAGATGCGCCCGATCCAGCAGACGGTGGCCGTGCTGCGGGCCCGGCACCAGGTCGCAGACCGTCGCCCCCTCCGTCTCGTCCCGCCGGAGCGGCCCCTGCAGCTGGAGCTGATCTCGACCTGAGCGCGAGTCGGTACCCTGAATCGGTGATCCGCTTCGTGGTCGCCGACGACCTCACCGGGGCAGCCGACAGCGCCGTCCACTTCGGAGCCGTGGGCAGGGTTCGCATCACCTACCCACCGGCCGCCGCCTGGAGCGAGGACCTCGGCGCCGGGATGGTGCAGGTTCGCGACACCGAGACCAGGTCGCTACCCGACTCCCAGGCGGCGCGGGCGGTGGGAGAGTGCTGCCGCGCCCTGGTCCGCAGCTTCGGCCGCAGCCCGCGGGTCTTCAAGAAGATCGACTCGACCCTCCGGGGTGCGGTCGGGCCAGAGCTGCTCGCGGCGGGTGAGGAGTTGCGGCGGCGCCTGGTGCTGCTTGCGCCCAGTCTGCCAGCCCAGGGCCGCACCGTCGTGCGCGGCCGGCTGCTGGTGGAGGGGCAGGACCGCGGCCCGGTCATGGACGGCGCCGAGGTGGTGGATGCGCGCCGGCTCTCCTCCAGCGGCGGGCTGGAGGCCCTCCGCGGACCGCTCGTCGTCGCCGACGCCGCGAGTGACGCGGACCTGGACCTGCTTGCCGCGGCGATCGAGGATCGGGACGACATCCTGCCCGCCGGCTCGGCCGGCCTTGCGGCAGCGATCGCCCGGCGGCCCCGGCAGGTCGCCCCCGCCGCGCTTCCCCTTCCTCGTCCGGCCGTCGTGGTCGCGGTCGGCACCCGGCACCCGGGGGCCCGCGGGCACCTCGCCGCGATCCGGGAGGGCCTGCCGGAGGTCGCCGTCTTCGACCTCCTCGACGAGCCGGAGGGCGAAGCGGACGCCCTGGCCACCCGCCTCGCGCAACGGACCGCGACCGAGCTTCGGGCGCTTCCGCCCGGTTCGGCGATCATCGCCACCGGTGGCGACACCGCCCTCGCCGTCTGCCGGGAGCTTGGCGCCGGCGCGCTTCGGCCCGGCGGTGAGCTGCTACCGGGAGTGGTCTGGAACCAGCTCGAGGGGTCGGACACCCTGCTCGTGACCAAGGCCGGCGGCTTCGGTCAGCCCGACGTCCTGCTGGCGGCGGTCCGGCTGCTGCTCGGAAACCCGGCATAGGAGGACTCAAGTGGCCAGAAGCAAGATCGCGATCACGATGGGGGATCCCGCCGGCATCGGCCCCGAGATCGTCGTGGGGGCACTCGCGGCCGAACCTCACCGGGCAGTCGTGGTCGGCGACGCCGAGCGGCTCGCCCAGGCCCTCGACGTGGCCGGGGTCGGGGGCAGGCTCCGGCTGCGCGCGGTGGCGTCGGCCTCCGAGGCCGTCTTCGAGCCCGGCGTGGTCAATGTCATCGACCTCCACAACGTCCCCACCGGCCTCCGATGGGGTGAGCTCTCCTCCGTGGCGGGCGCGGCCTGCTACGCTTATCTCGAACGGGCGGTGAAGATGGCGCTCGCGGGCGAAGTCGACGCGATCTGCACGGCCCCGATCAACAAGGAGGCCTGGCGGGACGCGGGCATCCCGCATCCCGGCCACACCGAGGCCCTGGCGTCTCTCAGTGGCTCCGAGCGGTTCGCGATGATACTGGTCAACCAGCGCCTCCGCGTCGTGCATCTCTCGACCCATGCCAGCCTGCTGGAGGCGGTCGGCCTCGCGACCGAGGGGCGGTGCCTCGAGGTGATCGACCTGATCGAGACCTTCCTGCGCGAGCGGGCGTCGATTGCCCAGCCCCGCATCGCCGTCGCCGGGATCAATCCCCACGCCGGCGAGAACGGGATGCTCGGTTCCGAGGACCGGGTTCAGCTGGCGCCGGCGGTCGAAGCCGCCCGCGCTCGGGGCCTCCAGGTTTCCGGCCCGCTGTCGCCCGACACCGTGTTCGTCCGGGGCGCGGCGGGCGAGTTCGACGCGGTGGTCGCGGCGTACCACGACCAGGGCCACATCCCGATCAAGATGCTCGGCCTCGATACCGGGGTCAACGTGACCATCGGGCTGCCGATCGTGAGGACCTCGGTCGACCACGGCACCGCTTTCGACATCGCCGGGACCGGCCAGGCCCGACCGGCCAACATGTTGGCGGCCATCCGCCTCGCCGAGGAGCTCGCCTAGCCCCGAGGAAGGCCCAGGACCCGCTGGGCGAGGATGTTCTTCTGCACCTCGGTGGTGCCGCCGCCGATGGTCAGGGCGGGGGCGAAGAGGAATGCCCGCTGGAAGCCGGAATCAGCCGTGAGCAGACCGTCCATCCCGAGCAGCTCCACCGCCAGCTCGTTGACCTGCTGGCCCCAGCGGTCGGCGGCAAGCTTGGTCACCGACGCCGCGCTGCCGTTGGTGGAGAGCATCCGGTAGGCGGTGAGCTTGATCGCCTCCGAGGTGATGTGGAGGTTGGCCACCCTCTGCCTCTGCACCGCCGTCAGCGGGGTCCGTCGGGCGAGGGCGAGCAGGTCCGCCAGCGTCGGCCCGTCGCCCCAGAGCGTGCCGAGGCCGGTCGAGAGGTTGGTCCGCTCGTTCATCAGGGTTGTGATCGCCACGGCCCAGCCCCCGCCGACCTCGCCGATGACGTTGTCGCCGGAGACCTCGGCCCCGTCGAAGAAGACCTCGTTGAACGTGGCCCGGCCATCCATCTGCCGGATCGGCCGGATCTCCAGCCCCCCCTCCGGCTGTCGCATCGGAAAGGCGAAGCAGGTGATCCCGTGCTGCCGCCGCGAATCGGGGTCGGTGCGCGCCAGGAGGATCCCGTACTCAGCCTCGAGCGCGTAGCTGGTCCAGGTCTTCTGGCCGAAGATCCGCCAGCCGTCTTTCCCCTTCTCGCCCCGCGTGCGCAGGGCGGCGAGGTCGCTGCCGGCGTCGGGCTCGCTGAAGAGCTGGCACCAGATCTCCTCCCCGTTCAGGATCGGAGGCAGGAACCGCCGCTTCTGCGCCTCACCCCCATGAGCAATGATCGCGGGCCCCGCCCAGCCGGTCCCGATCACGGCCGGCGAGCCGGGTGCGCCGGCAAGCGCCAGCTCCTGCGCGATCAGATGGTTCTCGATCGGCCCGGCTCCGCGGCCGCCCCACTCGATCGGCCAGGCGGGCGCCCCCCAACCGCCCTCGGCCAGCCGCCGCTGCCAGTCCCGGCCGGTCAGGGTCCCGGCCGAGGAGCTGCGGTCGAGGTTGTCCTTCGCCCACTTTCGCACCTCGCCTCGGAGGGATTCCTGCTCGGCCGTCAGCCTCAGGTCCACGAGTTCACTGGGGTACGATTCTGAACGGAAATGCGCTCGCCTATGGACTACATCTTGCAGCGGGTCGGAGGCTTCAAGATCCGCGAGGTCGCCCGCCGCTGCGTGCCCTGCTATAAGTACGTCGTCGAGGAGGACGGCCAGCGGCTCGGCCTCTGCATGCTGATCGACCACTTCAAGCTCTACCGCTTCCCCTACGAGGATTCCGCGGCCCTGTTCGGGATTGCGAGGCAGGGGGTCGGCATGCGCGGCCTCGAGCTCAAAGCGCGCTTCCTGCGGGGAGAGATGGAGCACCTCCGGCTGCGCGAGTTCCAGCCAGGCATCTGCCGCTACGTGAAGGCTCCCGCCGTCGCGGCCAGCGCCTCCTAGGGCGTATGCCCGAGAACCCCGCTTCCGACGTCATCCAGAAGCTCCAGGCGGAGCTTCGGAACCGGCGCGTTGAAGCCGAGCGCCTGCGCCTCGAGGCCGACGACCTCCGCGCCAAGGTTGGCAAACCCGATCCCCGGTTGAAACGGCTGGAAGCCGAGGTGCAGCGGCTGCGCGAGGAGCTGACAGAAGCTCGTCAGCAGCGCGACGAGCTGCTCCTCGGAGTCCGCTCCGCGCTCGGGAAGTTAGGAGCGAGTGTCGCCCGAACCGGCCGGGTGAAATAGAAAAGGGGAGGCCGCGTGGCCTCCCCAAAAGAGAAAGACTTCCGCGATCAGACGCGAGCGGCGAGCTGCTCCGCCCAGGGGGTCACGACCCCGCCGACGACCGGGATCGCAAAGCGCGCGCCATGTCCGGTCCAGGCCTTGTAGAGGCAGTAGATCCACCCGACGAATTGAACCAGCCCGATGAGGGACGCGACGATGCCGATCGCACCGAGGCCGCCGATATTGCTCACGATGTTGATCAGGATCTGCAGGATGGTGAGCCCGCCGAAGAAGACAACCGACTGAGCGGCGTGGTACTTGACGTCGGGATCGTCCTTCCCGACGAAGAGGAAGATGATCCCGGTGACCCAGACCACCAGGTAGCTGAGCGTGGACGCTGTCTTCTTGTCCATCCCAGACGATGCCATTGCCGGGGGCTGTGCCGGCGGTCCCGGTGGATTCTGCATATGTAGGATTCCTCCCGAATTGATTGGTTCCGGCGGCTGCCGGTATGTAGGCTGCCGGGATTATCGGGCCAAAAGGCCCAAAAATCCATAGGGCGACCGCTCCACGAAGCTGCCGGAGCATCTCTGGTAGGCTGCCGCGGACAATGCCAGTCGACGGCCCACCGCCGGGCTCCGCGCCGGATTCACCCACCAGCAGCCCGACCCAGGGCACCGAACCGTCCGGAAGCCGCCGCATCGGCGGCTACTCGGTTCAGCGCGAGCTCGGTCGCGGGGGCATGGGTGCCGTGTACCTGGCAGAGCATAACGAGACCCACGAAAAGGTCGCCCTGAAAGAGCTGCTGATAACCGCCGCCGCCGACCCGATCGCGGTCCAGCGCTTCCTCCAGGAGGGCGCTGTGATGTCCCGCCTGACGCACCCGAACATCGTCCGCGTCCGTGGCATCATCGAGGCCGGCGCCGGTCACTACCTGGCCCTCGAGTACATCGAGGGCGGGTCTTTGCGCGACCTGCTGAGGGGTAGACCGCTGCCGAACCCCCAGGCCTTCGCGGTGATGCACGGGTTGCTCCAGGCGCTCGAGCACGCCCACCAGCACGCCATCGTCCACCGGGACGTGAAGCCCGAGAACGTGATGCTCTCGCGGGCCGGGGAGGTGAAGGTGGCCGACTTCGGGATCGCCCGGCTGACCGACGAGGCGGCGACCAGCAACGCGACCAAGACGGGCACCACCGTCGGCACCCCGCAGTACATGTCGCCCGAGCAGGTGACGACCAGCAAGGTCGACGGTAGGTCGGACCTCTACAGCGCCGGAATCGTCTGCTACGAGGTGTTCTGTGGCCGCCCGCCATTCGAGGCGACCGCCGCCGACGGGCCCTTCACCCTCTTCGCCAAGCACGTCCAGGCCCCCCCGCCGCCGCCGACGGTGATCCGCCCCGGCCTCGACCCGGGCCTCGAGGCGGTGATCCTCAGATCGCTCTCGAAGCGGCCCGAGGACCGCTACCAGACCGGCGCCGAGTTCGACCGCGCCCTGAGCTCCATCGCATCCCGCCTCTGCGGGCCGGACTGGCTCCATTCGCTCGAGCCCGGAGCCGACCTCGCCCGGATGGTTCCCCTGGCGGCGACCATGACATCGATCCCCGCCGGCGGCTTGGGCGCGGCGCCGCCACCGGCGCCTCCCACCTACTCTCCACGGCCGCCCGGACGGCCGCCGGCGGCGAATCCGGCCGGATCGCCGAACCTGCCGCTGCTCGGCGGTGTGGCGGCAGCGGTCGTGGTCGTCCTCCTCGTGATCGCCTTCGTCGTGTTCGGCAGCCGCTTCGCCGGCCCTGCCGTGACCCCGACGGCGGCCACCTCGCCGACTCCCGTCGCAGGGCCCTGCGAATTCCTCAGGGCCGGCGTTGGTCCGGCTGCGGGAACCGGCGGCACCTGCGGGCTGAGGTTGGCGAGCCAGCTCGAGGCCGACTCCTTCGCGGGCCAGTCGTCGCTGCCCGCGGACCTGACGGGGGTGGCGATCGATGCGTCCGGCGTGGCGCGGGGCAAGGCCTCGATCCCCGTCGGCGGCGGCTTCGCCGCCCTCACCGTCGGCGCCCGGGGCTCCGGAATCGGCGTCGTCACCGGGCCGACGCCGGCGGACGAGGTGGTGATTGCCGACTTCACACCGGTCACGACCGGCGATGCCAACTTCGGGGTCGGCGCCCGGTGCACGCCGGCCGACTGCGTCATGGTCTACGTCAGCCCGCGCGGCAAGGTCTGGATCAGCCAGCGGCTGGGCGGCGCCGTCGCGGTCGAGAAGTTCTCCGAACCGGCCGAGGTCCCGGTCAACCAGCTCAGCCGGCTGGTGGTCGCGGTCCGCGGTACCCAGGTCGAGGCCTGGCTCAACGGGAACCTCATCAGCTCGGCCCCAATCGAGGTCGCGAGCCCCGGCCCGGTCCTCTTCCTCGCGACCAACCAGGACCTCTCCCCAGCCACCGTCAACCTCTCCGCTCTCTACGTCTACGGACCCGGCTAGGCACTTGGCCGCCTGGGTCTGCCGGACCTGCGGCGTCCAGCACGACCGCTCGACGGCCCCGCCGGCGGCATGCCCGGTCTGCCTCGACGAGCGTCAGTACGTGCCGCCCGGGGGACAGGCGTGGACCAGCTTCGAGCAGCTCCGCAGCGCCGGGCAGGGATACGAGATCCGAGAGCTGGAGCCCGGCCTGACCGGATTCCGCTGCCTGCCGCAGCTCGGGATCGGACCGGTCGGCTACCTGGTCCAGACCCCGGTCGGCAACGTCCTCTGGGACTGCCCCAGCTTCGTCGACGAAGGAGTCGCGGCCGAGGTCCGGGCGCGGGGTGGGCTGGCGGCGATCTCGGCCTCCCACCCCCACTTCTACGGGGCCATGGCCGACTGGTCGGCAGCCTTCTCCGGCGCTCCGATCCTGCTGCCCGAGGCCGATCGGAGGTGGGTGCTGCGCGGCGACGCGCCGCTCCGCTTCTGGCGGGACTCGGCCGAGCTCCTGCCCGGGCTGGTCGCCGTCCGCTGCGGTGGCCACTTCGAGGGCTCGAGCGTGCTGCACTGGCCGGCGGGGGCCGGCGGTCGCGGCGTGCTCTTCACCGGCGACACGATCATGGTGGTGCCGGACCCTCGGTTCGTGAGCTTCATGCGCAGCTATCCCAACCTGATTCCGCTGCCGGCCGAGGCTGTCGCCGGCATCGCCGCGGCGGTGGAACCCCTCCACTTCGACCGGATCTACGGCAACCCGGGCTGGGAGAAGGTCATCGGAGCGGGCGCAAAGGAGTCCGTCGCCCGCTCCGCCGAACGCTACCGGGGGCGGCTCCGCTAGCTGATTGGATCCGCGGGCTCGGTGGGCAGCTCGAACTCCGCCGTCGGCAGCAGGTGGTCCGCCGTCGGGCCGCCGGTCTCCATCGCCACCGTCGCCCCGGCGCCGATCATCGTCTGCTGGTGGTAGACGCCGACCTCCGTGTAGGTCTCGAGCCCGGGAACGGTCGCCCAGGGCTGGCCCGGGGCCTCGCGGATCGCAGTCACCCTGTAAATCGTGAACTTCTCGGCGCTCTTGCCCTTCAGCTGCAAGCCGGGGACCATGTCGACCGCCACGTAGTCGCGGCACTGCTCATAGGTGGTCTGGCCGATCAGGATCTGGGTCGGGCCGGCCGCGCCGCAAAAGCGGGCGGCGGTGTTGACCGTGTCGCCGAGCGCGGTGTAGGTGTGGCGTTGCTTGGTGCCCATGATCCCGATCGTCGCGGGCCCGGTGTTGATGCCGATGCCGAACTGGATCTGGGGCAGGCCCTCAGCCGCGAGGGTTGCGTTCATGTCCGGCATCCTCGTCACCATCTCCCACGCGCAGCGCACCGCCAGCAGGGCGTGGCCGGCCTGGTCATGAGGCGCGTTCCAGAAGGCCATGATCTCGTCGCCGACGTACTTGTCGAGCGTGCCGTCCCACCTGAACACGACCTTGGTCAGCTCGTCCAGGTAGAGATCGATGACGCGCAGCACATCCTGCGGCTCCATCGACTCCGACATTTTGGTGAAGCCACGGATGTCGACGAAGAGGAGCGACAGCTCCTTCCGCTCGCCGCCGATCTCGACATCCTCGACCGAGCGCTTCCGGGCCATTCTCTCGACCAGCTCGGGCTTGAGGTACTGGCCGAAGAGGGTGGTGACCTTCCGCTTCTCGCGCTCCTCGTAGAGGAAGCGGTAGGCCATCATCGCCGCATAGGTGAGGACGATCGCCAGCCAGACGTGGAAGAGCTCGGGGAGGAGCTGGATCGACGAACCGAAGGCGCCGAGGGCGATCCAGCCCACGGTGTAGACGGCCGCCACCGCCACCGTCAGCCCGAGGCCGAAGAGTGCCGACAGTCGGGGCAGCAGCAGGCCGAGCAGAACGCAGACCACCAGCAGCGTGATGAGCACCAGCGCCGGGGGCTCGGGCTGGATGAAGCGGCTCTGCCCGGGCGAGTTGAGCGTCTGGATCATGTTGGCGTGGATCTCGACGCCGTACATCGCGCCACCGGTCGGCACCTGCAGCTCGTCGTGGATGCCGGTCGCCCGGTAGAGGCCGACGAGGACGATCTTGCCGTCGACCTTGGAGCGATCGAAGCTGTTGTTGTAGACGTCGCGGAAGCTCAGGTACTGGCCGTGGCGCTCGAGGTTGCCGGGGCCGCCGGAGAAGCCGATCCAGGCATCGCCGTGGGGGTCGAGCGGGAGCGGCTTGAGCCAGGCACTGTCGAAGGTCGCGCCCTGAGCGGTGTACCGGAGCGGCACCGAGGAGGCCTGCGACTGGAGAAGGAACTGGCGGTAGGCGACCAAGCTGATCGGGTTGACGATGCCCGGCGTGCAGCGGCCGCCGCCGTCCTCGACGCAGGTGGCCTGGAGGAACATCGGCATCCGCCGCACGACCTGGTCCGGATCGTGGACGACGGCGGTCGAGCCGAGCTCTGCGACCAGGCGGCAGCCGGGGATCGCCCGGGGGTCGCCACAGAGGAACTTGTCGAGCGGCCGATTGGTGTCACCGGTGTTCTCATAGAGGTAGGAGTGGTCGCCGTTGCGCAGGCTGGTCTGGCCGTAGGCGAGGACGACCGATCCATCGCGGCCGATCGCGCGGGCGAAAAGGTCGTCACCGGAGCCGCTGGTGCTCTCGCTGAAGCCGATGTCGAAGACCGTCACGGCGGCTCCGGCCCGGTGCAGGTTGTCGAGGAGAGTGGCGTAGCGGTCGCGGGGAAAGGGAAAGTGGCCGATCGCGCCGATGCTGTTGTCGTCGATCCCGACGATCACGACGTTGGGGTCGGGTGGGTCGGAGTTGGGCACCAGCTTGTCCTCGGGGTGGATGCCGAAGGTCCCAAAGGAGTAGACCCCGAAGATCAGCGCCGCCATCAGCACTCCGAGGAGGACGCCGACCACGGTGCGGAAGGTGTACCAGTGGGTCAGGAAGTAGATCGGGCTCCGGCGCAAGACATTCTACCGCCTGCCTCACGCCCCGGTGGACGCCGGCCTCAGACCGCGATCAGCACGATCCCGACGACGATCACCAGCGCACCGACGACCCGGAGTTCCGCGCCTTCGCGCTCCTTCATCCGCCAGACTCCCCAGGCCGTCACCAGCACGATCGCCGACTCCCGCAGCGGCGCCACGATCGCGACCGGGGCGAGGGTCAGCGCAACCAGGGCGAGGCCGTAGGCGGAGGCCATCATCAACCCGATGGCGATCGACGTCCGCCAGTTCTCGCCGGCGCCCCGCCGGAGCGGCCGGCCGCGCGTCAGGATGCCCAGGAAGACGGCCATCAGGCCCCAGAGAAGCCCGGCGTAAAGCCAGGGCGAGCCGAGGTTGATGCCGACCCGGTCGAGGGTTGTGTAGACGCCGATGAAGAGGCCAGTGATGAGGGCGGGGAGCACCGCCGCGCCAAAGGCCGGCTTCCGCACCGCCCAGATCCCGGCCAGGAGCGTCACCACCCCGACCAGCTCCACCGCGCTCAGGTGCTCGCGGAGGAGGAGCAGGCCGGCTCCGACCGCGACCAGCGGACCGGTGCCGCGAGCGAGCGGGTAAACGACCGAGAGGTCGCCCGTCCGGTAGGCCCGGCTCAGGAAGATGAAGTAGGTCGCCTCGGCGAGGGCGGAGACCACCAGGATCAGCCAGCCCAGTGGAGGCAGGGCGGGATGGCCGGTCAGGAACCAGACCAGCAGCAGGCCCGGGGTCACGAGCACCGCGGAGGACGCGAGCGAGCGGGTGGAGGTCGGCAGCGGGTCGCCGGAGGTCTTCAGCAGCACGTTCCAGCCGGCGTGCAGGCCCGCCGCGACGAGCGCGAGCACGATGACGACGGGCGTCACCGGGAGACGTCCGGCTCCGCCTTGCGCCTCAGCTCGCCGACGGCATGGTCGATCAGCCCACCGAGGAAGGGCTCGGCGAGGTGGGCCAACCGGAAGGGGAACACCACCGCGTCGCGGCGCGGAAAGCGGGCGGTCCGGACGATCAGGTTGGCCACCCACTCGGCCGAGTAGACCGGCCCCACCTCGCGCCCGCCGCTCACGGTGAAGAACTCGCTCCGGGTGACGGCCGGGTAGACCGCGCAGACCTTGACGCCGCTGCCGCTGAGCTCGCCGCGAAGGGCGTGAGAAAGCCCGGTGACGGCGTGTTTGGTAGCCGAGTAGAGCGCCGAATAGGGGGTGGCGCGGACGCCGGCGATGGAGGAGACGTTGATGATCACGCCGGCCCGGGCGGCGAGCATCGGCTCCAGCGCCGCCTGTGAGGTCCAGAGCAGCCCCAGGAGGTTCACCTCGACCAGCTCGCGAGCCTTCTCCTCCGGCATCTCCAGCAGCGGCCCGGTCCAGCCCAGGCCGGCGTTGTTGACCAGGATGTCAGCCCGCTCGAAGTCGCGCAGGGCGGCGGCGATGAAGCCGCGCGCCTCCGCCCTCCGGCTGACGTCCACCCGCTTGGTCGTCACCTTGGGGGAGCCGGCCTCGCGGCAGCGCTTGGCGACCGTCTGGAGTCGCTCGAGGCGGCGCGCGCAGAGGGCCAGCCGGGCGCCCTTCCGGGCGAAGGCGAGCGCGGTCGCCTCCCCGATCCCGCTCGATGCGCCGGTGATCAGGACGACACTGTTCTTGAGACGCACCGGAAAAGCTTAGGGGCCGGGCCCGTTGGCCTAGCCCCCAGGGGAGTAGGTGAGAGAGGACGCCGCGCGGTCAGCCGGCGATCTCCGGGCGGCCCTCCCCGTCCGAGCTGCTGGCGGGGGCGCCCCGGTCGAGAAGGTCGCGGGCCAGGTCCAGGTAGGACTGGAGCGTCCGCCGCATCTCCTCCGTGGTGGAATCGGCCTTGAGCCCGAGCCCGGTCCGGTAGCGATCGGCATGGCGGCGATCCACCGACGCCAGGTCGTCCATGCGCTCCTTGTCGGTGAGGCGGGTCGGGTAGCCCATCCGCATCGTCATGTCGTCGACCAGCTGCTTGGCGGAGGCGACCGCCTCGCGGGGATGGTCGACGAACATCGCCTGCAGCTCAGTCATCCGGGACTGGTAGGCGCTGAGGTAGCTTGCCGGCAGCTCCCTGGTCTCGAAGGCCGGCCGGGAACGCCGACTGATAACGGCGCGGACGACGATGGCGAGGAGGAGGAGGACTGCGATTACGATCACAACCGTCCAGAGAATGTCTGTCATGTGCTGCTGCACCTCCGAATAATTGATAGCATCCATATCACTATACCGCCATCGCGCCTATATCGCGTCGTCCTCGGGCGCGGGGCCGGGCTAGAATCCCCGCCGTGAAGGCGCTCACCTTCCAGGGTCCCGGCTCGGTCCGCTTCGAGGAGGTGGCCAAGCCGTCACTGACCGGCCCTGACGACGCTCTCGTGCGGGTCACGACGGGCGCCATCTGCGGCTCCGACCTGCACCTCTACCACGAGCGGATCCCGATCCAGGCCGGAGCCGTGCTCGGCCACGAGTTCGTCGGGGTCGTCGAGGAGGTGGGGGCGCACGTCAGCCGGGTCAAGCCCGGTGACCGGGTCGTGGCGTGCTTCTTCACCTACTGCGGCAACTGCCACTATTGCCGCCGAGGCTGGTTCAGCCAGTGCGACAAGAAGGCGGTTTTCGGCTATGGCGAGCATTTCGGGAACCTGGGCGGGGGCCAGGCCGAGTACTGCGTCGCGCCGAGCGCGGACCAGACCCTGGAGCGGATCCCGGACGCGGTCAGCGACGAGCAGGCCCTGTTCGTCGGGGACATCCTCGCCACCGGGTTCTTTGGTGCCGAGCGGGCCGGAATCGAGGCCGGCGACTCGGTCGCCGTCATCGGCTGCGGGCCGGTGGGCCTGATGGCGATCATGTGCTCCCGACTGCTGGGCGCGGCCCGGATCCTCGCCGTGGACATGGTGCCGAGCCGCCTGGAGATGGCGGAGCGCCTTGGCGCGGTGGCGATCGACGGCAGGTCGGTCCACTCTTCCGAGGCGGTCAAGGCGGCGACCGGGGGATATGGCGTCGACCGGGCGATCGAGGCGGTCGGGCTGACTGCGACGATCGAAACGGCGATCCACTCCGTCCGCCGCGGCGGGACGGTCTCGGTCGTGGGGGTGCCCGACACCACGTCGGGAGAGTTCCCCTACATGAAGGTCTGGTGGGATGACATCACCTTCACCGGTGGCGTCTGCAACGTGCCGGCCTACATGCGCCGGCTCCTCGACCTGATCGAAGCCGGGCGGCTCGACCCGGCCCGGATCGTGAGCCACCGGATGAAGCTCGAAGAGGGCGTCCGGGCGTACGAGATGTTCGACCGCCGAGAGGCGACCAAGATCCTTCTGACCCCCTGAGCTGCCTGCGGCCTTCAGACCGGGCGGATGCGCCTCTCGAAGTCGCCGCTGTATTCGAACTGTAGATCGCCGATCCGCACCCGGACCCGCCCGTCGGCGAGCTGCTCGAGCCGCGCCGACCCGTCGTTCTCGACCTCGGCGACGTCCCAGCCCCCGCCCTCCCGGTTCACGATCCGGACCAGGACCCCGCCCGGGCTCCGGTACTCGTCGCGGCCGACCTGCTCGAACCCGCCGAGGTCAAGACCGGCGGGGCGGGGCCGCTCCCGCCCGGGCCGTTCGCGGAGGGGGCGGTCCCGGCGGTCGCGATCGCCTGCCCCTTTCGCCGGCGAAGGCCGCGGCTCGGCCGGAACCACCCGCAGCCGCGGGGGCTCCGCCCGCGCCGCGCGCTCGTCGGCCATCTCGTCCTCCGGCCGCTTGCGCGGTTGGCTGAGCGAGAGCTCGAGCAGTCGGGTACCAAGGTCGTGCCCGAACATGGCGTTGGAGATGCGCGACGGGTCCATCTGCCGCCGGAGGCAGGTCGTGCAGGTCGCGCCCTGCTCGGTGACCGCGTACTCGCCCGCTTCGAATGTCCGCTCGCACAGGGTCTCGACCGGTTTGCCGTCCACGATCAGCACTGTGAGGTGGACGACGCCCTTGCCCTTGCGGACCCTTGACAGCTCGAGGTCGAGCGCTATGGCCTCACCTCAGATCTCCTCCTGTCCATCCTCTTGCCCGCCACCACCGTTCCCGTGGTCGATCGCCATCAGGTAGCCGCGCGCCCGTTCTGTCAACGGGTAGCGCATCACCAGCTCCCAGAACCCCGGCCCGTGATCGGCGTGCTCGAGATGGGCGAGCTCGTGGACCAGCAGGTAGTCGAGCACCCACGGCGGCAGCTTGGCTGCCCGGCTGGAGATCCGGATCACACCCGCCGTATAGGTGCAGCTTCCCCAGCGCCGGCCCTGCTCGGCAAAGGCGATCGAGTTCCAGCGCAGCCGGCCGCCGAAGTGCCTCCGGTTGAGCAGTTGAGAGCGCTCCTCCAGGCGGTCGTCGGTTGGCTGCGCGCGCTGCAGCTGGCGCGCGATCCGAGCGCGCATGACCTCGACCCATTTCTCCCGCTCGCGCTGCGGCATCGACTCTGGCACCAGCACCTCGAGGACGCCCGACCGGAGGCGGGCCTGCACCGTCCTCCGCCGGCGCCGGGAGCCGACGACCCGGACCGGGGGACGCCAGGGAGGCTGCAGCTCGGACGCTTGCGTCGCTATGTCGGGGTGCTCCTTCGTTGGGTGGGACGCGACGGGGTGAGTCTAAACAAGGTTCGCCCGCGGTCCAAGCCACCCGGTTAAGGTCGCCCGGGGCCGCTGTTATATTCGCGCCACCCCAAATGCCCCGGAGCTTCGTCATCGGCAACGGCAACCTCCTCGTCGGCTACGACTCGAACTACGACGTCCGAGACCTCTTCTTCCCCTATGTCGGGATGGAGAACCAGACCGTCGGCAACGTCTGCCGGACCGGCTTCTGGCTGGACGGCAAGTTCGCCTGGCTCAGCGACCCCGCCTGGGAGCGGCAGATAGGATACTGGGAGGACACCCTGGTGGGTGACGTCACCCTGACCCACCCGGGCCTCGGCCTGACAGTCCACTTCGAGGACTACGTGGACATGGTCCGTGACTACTTCGTCCGCAACCTCCGGATCATCGTCAGCCACCCCGCCGAGCAGGTCCGCGTCTTCTTTCACCATGACTGGTGGATCCGCGAGTCAGACCTCGGGTGCACTGTCCTCTACGAGCCCGATCACCGGGCCGTCGTCGCTTACAAGGGCGACCGCTGGGCGCTCGCGGGGGGCGCCTGCGGCAAGGACTTCGGGATCTCCTCCTGGGCAACCGGTAAAAAGGGCGCTGACCTCCAGGGTACGTGGGTCGATGCGGAGGACGGTGTCCTCGGGCGCAACCCGATCGACCAGGGCTCCGTCGACTCCACCATCGCCTTTGATCTCGGCGCGATCAGGGCCGGCGAAGAACGCCGCCTGAGCCACTGGCTCTGCTTCGGGAGGTCCTTCACCGACGTCACCACCTACGGTCAGGACCTGATCGTCGCCAAGGGCCAGCACTCCTACCTCGTCCGGACCCGCACCTACTGGGACCGCTGGTCGGACAAGGAGCACCACCACATCGAAGAGGCACTCGGGCACGACGTGCGCCACCTCTTCCGGCGCAGCGTGCTCACCGTGCGGACCCAGGTCGACAACCGAGGCGGCATCGTCGCGGCCAATGACTACGACATCACCAAATTCGCGCGCGACACCTACTCCTACGTCTGGCCGCGAGACGGCGCCCTGGTCGCCAACGCTCTTGACCGGTCGGGGCACGAGGATGTCACCCGGAGCTTCTTCCAGTTCTGCCAGCGGGTGATCCGCCCCGAGGGATACTTCGCCCACAAGTACGCGCCCGACGGCCAGCCGGGCTCCTCCTGGCATCCCTGGGTGGACGCGGCGGGGAAGCGGGTTCTGCCGATCCAGGAAGACGAGACGGGACTGGTCATCTGGTCGCTCTGGGCTCACTACGAGATTCACCGCAACCTCGACTTCGCGATGGAGCTCTATTCGGCGCTGGTGGTGCCGGCCGGGGAGTGGATGGCCGGGTACGTCGATCCCCGCAACCACATGATCAAGCCGTCCTGGGACCTCTGGGAAGAGCGCTGGGGCGTCCATGCCTTCTCCGTCGGCGCGGTCTGGGCCGGTCTTCGCGGCGCGGCCAGCTTCGCCGAGCTGTACGGCGACGAGAAGTCCTTCGAGAAGTTCTCGGTTGCCGCCGATGAGCTCCGCCACGCCACCGACGACTCGCTCTGGCGGCCGGAGCTGGACCGCTTCGCCCGCCGCCTGACGGTCGCGCCGGACGGTTCGATGGTCGCCGACAACGTGCTCGACTCGGCTCTCTACGGGCTCTGGCGATTCGGCATGTACGAGCCGAGCGACCCCAGGATCGTGAAGACGATGACCGCGATCAGAGAGCAGCTCACCAACCGGGGGGAGACCGGCGGCGTCGCCCGCTACACCAACGACTACTACTTTCAGGTCGAGCACGACCTCTCCCGCAGCCCGGGCAACCCCTGGTTCATCTGCACCCTCTGGCTCGCCCAGTGGTACATCGCGATCGCCACCCAGGTCGAGCAACTGCAGCCGGCACGGGAAATCATCGAACTGGTTCTCCACAACTTTCAGGTAGACTGATGAGATGCCCTCGGAGGGATTTCC